>JBKHWC010000051.1:0-23394 GCA_046569765.1 Alphaproteobacteria bacterium
TTCTGCCCCCAGACCCCCTGAGGATATTTGCAGACAGAAAATGGCCTAGCTGCGGAACAGGTCCTGCGCCACGCCCGCGCGGTCGAAGAGGCCGTCGCGGCTGGCCTCCAACCGGCTGCGCAAAGCGGCGAGGTCGTGGCCCAGAAGCTCGCCCTGCCATTTCCGCACCTCGCCCGCGCAGATCACGGTCGCGACGTTCGAGCGTTCCATCAGCGTCACCACCGCCCCCGGCACATGGTTCAAGGGCGCCACGTTCAGCGCGGTCGCGTCCAGCAGGACGATATCCGCCTCTTTCCCCGGCGTCAGGCTGCCAGTCCTGTGGTCCAGCTTCAGCCCCTTGGCCCCGCCGATGGTCGCCATCTCGATCACATCCGTCGCGGCCATCAGCCGGGGATAGTCCTTGCCGTTCAGCGCCAGGTCGTTGGCGAACATCCGTTGCAGGGTGATCGTCGAGCGCATCTGGGTGAAGGGGTCCGCCGTCATCGTGCATTCCACATCCGACGACAGCGACGGCAGCATCCCCAGGTCCAGGCACTTCTGGACCGGCGGGACGCCATGGCGCATCTGCATCTCGATCGGGGTGGAGAGCGAGACATGGCTCCCCGCATCCGCCGCCGCCTTCCAGGCCAGGTCGCTCATCCCGGTCATGTGGATGAAGATGCAGTCGGGGCCGAATTTGCCCGCCTGGGCCAGCGCGTCGAAGGTCGGCGCCATCCCGAACGTGCCGACGATGTGCATCGCCAGCGGCAGGCCCAGCTCGCGCCCCAGATCCCAGGCGGCCTCATAGCCGGGCAGGTAGATCTCGGCCCCCATGACCATGGTCAGAAGCTGGTCGTCGCTGGCGAAATGCTGCGCCCTGATCCGGCGCGCGTCCGAGGGGTACTGCGCCTTCTCGCCCCAGCCTTCGAAATAGCCGAAGACCCCGCGCCGACCGGCATCGCGCAGGCCCTGGATCGCCGCGTCGGAATGGTCGGGCGAGTGGTGGATCTGGCTCACGTCCATCACGGTGGTCACACCCGCGTCCAGTTGAGCCAGGCCGCCGAACAGCTCGGAGACATAGACGTCATCCGGCGTGTAATGCAGCGAGAACTTCTGCAGCATCCATTCGTAATAGTTGGCCGCGCTTTCCGGGCGGCCGTCGTTGACCAGGATCGCATCGGCGAGGAGGCTGCGCAGCGCGGTCTCGAACTGGTGGTGGTGGGTGTCGATGAAGCCCGGCATCACCACATGGCCGGTCGCATCGATCACCGCCGCATCCCCGGCCTCGATCTGCGCGTCCACCGCAAGGATCTTCTTCCCCTCGATCAGCACATCGCCCCTCGGGAAATTGCCGACCGCAGGGTCCACGCTCATCACATGGCCGCCCCGGATCAGCGTCCTGCGGCCGGGCTGGCCGATCCCCTTTGGCATGGCCCCCGGCGCGGCCGCCGCCCCGCCGCCCAGGTCGGCCGGTGCACGGGCCGGAGCCTTGGCTGTCGCCTCACAGAACTTGCACATTCTTTCCCTCTTCAAGATTTCGCATTGCGAATTTTTATTCGCTTGACTGACAGGGCACAGGACCCCGCTTCCATTGCTGCGGGGCTATTCGAAAACGGCGTTCAGCGCGGGCACCCGCGGAATAGCGGCCGAGATCCGGCTTGCCGCCGCCCGCAGATCGGCCAGACGACGGGCCACCATCTCATCCGGCGTGACCATCCCGGAGTAGCCCGAGGAGTTCAGCGCCGCGACCACCCGGCCCTCGGCATTGCGGATCGGCACGGCCAGGGCGGTGATCCCGTAGTCGAGCTGGTCCACCGTGGTCGCATAGCACAGGTCGCGCGCCTTCCAGACCAGGCGGCGCAGCTCCTCTTTCGAAGTCACCGTGCGCGAGGTCAGCTCCACCGGCGTCATCTGCTCGAAGGCGCGGTCAAGCTGGTCATCGGGCAGCCCCGCCAGCAGCACCCGGCCCAGGCTCGTGGCATGGGCCGGATAGCGCGCGCCCAGGGTGGCGGAGGCCCGGCGGGCGCGCTGGGTGGAATGATGCGCGATATAGATCACATCCGTCCCGTCCAGCATCGCGACCGAGGCCGCGTCGCCATGCGCCTCGACGATCTGACGCAGTTCGGGCAGCAGGAGCTCGTCGATCTGCGCGGCGAAGTAGAAGCCCGAGCCCAGCGTCATCACCTTGGGCCGCAGATGGAAGCGTTTGCCCTGGCTCCCGACATAGCCCAGCGCCGACAGCGTGATCAGCGACCGGCGCGCGGCGGCCGGGGTCAGCCCGACGCGGCGCGCGATCTCGGACAGGGTCATGTCCGGGTGGGCCGCGTCAAAGCACTCCAGCACCGCGATGCCCTTGGCCAGCGCCTCGACGAATTCTGCTGGTCTGTCAGGGACTTCTGCCACGTCCTTCACTCTCAACCCTCGGGTGCAAGCACGAAATCGAACGTGCAGCGCGCATTGGGTGCCTTGTCCGTAGGGGGCAGAGTATCCGTCTTCTTCACGGGTTCAAGCCTGGTGATCAGCGAGCGGCGGACGCCGAAGACGGCGTCATTGTCGAGATAGTCGGTATTGTCGAAGAACAACTCGGTCGTGATCGGCCGGTAGCCCGGCGCGCGGACGATGTAATGCAGATGCGAGGCGCGCCAGGCGTGGCGGTTGCCGGCGCGGAGCAGGCGGCCGACCGGGCCGTCATAGGGCACGGTATAGGGCTTGGGCAGCACCGTCGTGTACCAGTACTTGCCATCCTCGCCCGTGGTGAAGATGCCGCGCAGGTCGTATTTGTCCTGGCCCGAAGCCTGTTCCTGGATCGGATAGGTCCCGGCGCTGTCGGCCTGCCAGGTGTCGATCACGGCGCCCGCGATCGGGTTGCCCAGCGAATCGCGGACCTGGCCCTGAACCAGCAGCACCGCCCCGTCGCGGCCACCGCCAAGGTCGCCCCCCAGCGCAAAGCGCGGCGCGTCGTCCAGGTAGAAGGGCCCCAGGTTCGACCCCTCGGTCGCGCCGCCGCGGGTGTTGATCATGTCGACCAGCGCCGAGAAGCCCAGGACGTCGGACAAGAGGATGAACTCGTGCCGCTCGGGGGTCGAGATCTTCCCGCAATCGTACAGGAACATCAGGATCCCCATCCATTCCTCATGCGTCAGGTTCACCTCGCGGGTGTAGTCGTGCAGGTGGTCGATGAAGGTCTCCAACAGGAACTTCAGGCGGCTGCCCTCTTCGGTCTTGAACGACTGCTTCACGGCCTCGGTGATCGTGAACTGGTTGATGTCGCGCATCTGGTCTTGTCCCCCCGTGGATTTGCGGTTGACGGAACGGTAGTGCGCCCCATAGTCTTCTGTAAGAGAAATTTCCTTCGCAATGCGAAAAGGTGAAGAATGAGGATCGGCAAGCAGGACCAGGCGTTCACGGCGATCGCAACGTCGGACGAACATTCGATCACGGTCAGGGGCCATGACCTGGTGGGGGAACTGATCGGGCAGATCGATTTCACCGATTACTTCTGGCTTCTGGTCTGCGGCGTCCGACCTACCCCGGCGCAACTCGCCGCGATGAATGCCTGCCTGGTGGCGATTGCCGAACACGGGCTGGTGCCCAGCGTGCAGGCCGCACGGATGACGCTGGCGGCGGGGCCGGACGCCTGGCAGGGCGCGATTGCGGCGGGCCTTCTGGGCATGGGCACGGTCGTCGCCGGCTCCTCCGAGGTCGCGGGCCGCTTCCTGGCCGAGGTCGTGGCCGCCGGGGGCGACGAATCGGCGGCCGTCGCGGCGCTGGAGGGGCTGAAGGCGAAGAAGCAGAAGGTCCCCGGCCTCGGCCATCCGCAACATTCCTCGGGCGACCCGCGGGCCGACAAGCTGCTGGAGATCGCCGACCAGCTCGGCATCAGCGGCGCGCATATCGCGGCGCTGCGTCATCTGGGCAAGCACGCGCCCGGCATCATGAACCGCCCGCTGCCGATCAACGTCTCCGGCGCCATCCCCGCTGTCATCCTCGACGCGGGCTGGCCGCTTGCCGCGCTGAAGGCGGTCCCCCTCCTCGCCCGCACCGCTGGTCTGGCCGCGCATCTGTACGAGGAATCGCAGCGCCCGATCGGCTTCATCCTGTCGCACCACGCCGACCTTGCGATCAAATATGACGGAGAGCCCGCGAAATGAGGCCGCTCAAATCCCTCCGCGTCGTCGAGATGGGGACCTACATCACCGGCCCCGCCGCCGCGATGCATCTGGCCGACCTGGGCGCGGACGTGATCAAGGTCGAACGCCCCAGCGAGGGCGACCCGTTCCGCGCCTTCAAGGGCGGGCTCTACAGCCCGCATTTCCAGACCTACAACCGCAACAAACGCTCCATCGCGCTGGACACGAAAAAGCCCGAGGATCTGGCCACCTTCCGCGACCTGATCGCCAGCGCGGATGTGTTCATCCAGAACTTCCGCCCCGGCGTGGCCGAGAAGATGGGTGCGGGCTGGGACGACCTGCGCGCGCTGAACCCCCGGCTGATCTACTGCGCGATTTCGGGCTTCGGCACCTCGGGCCCCGCCCGCGACCGGCCGACCTATGACACCGTCGCCCAGGCCGCCGCGGGCTTCCTGCGCCTTGTCACGCCGCCCACCAATCCACGCGTGATCGGCCCCGCACTTGCCGATGCCGTGACCGGCCACTATGCCGCGACCGGCATTCTGGCCGCGCTTCTGGAACGCGGCCAGACCGGCAAGGGCCAGCGCCTCGATATCTCCATGCTGGAAGCGATGTGCCACTTCAACCTGGACAGCTTCACTCACTTCTACAGCGCGGGCGAGGTGATGGGGCCGCTCTCTCGCCCCGTGGTCAGCCAGTCCTACACCTTCGAATGTGCCGACGGGAAATGGGTGGCGATCCACATGTCCAGCCCGCCGAAATTCTGGACCGGCTTCCTGGAAGCGACCGGGCAGGAGCATCTCGCCACCGATCCCCGATTTGCCGAGCGGCTGGAGCGGATCAAGCATCAGGACGACCTGATCGAGATCATGACCCCGGTCTTCAGGACCAAACCCCGCGACGCCTGGTGCGCCGCGCTGGAGGCGGCCGAGGTCCCCTATTCCCCCGCCTATGACGCAGACGAGGCACTGGAGGACCCGCAGGCCCGCCACCTTGGCATCAAGGTCACGGCCGAGGGCGGGCCGATGGGCGCCTTCACCACCGTGCGGCCGCCCTACAATTTCGACGGCACAGCCGACCGCGCCGTCCTGCCGCCCCCCACGCTTGACCAGCACGGGGCGGAAATCCGCGACGAGTTGAAACATCGCAAGGCCGGCTGATCCGGCATCCTTTGGGAGGAGGAAGACCAATGCACATGAAGGCAATCCTGATGGCCACCGCCATCGCCCTGCCCCTGCCCGCCCTGGCGCAGGAGAACATCGACCTGACCATCGCCTCGAGCCACCCCACGGCGATCCCGTGGGTCGGCATGATGCAGACCCATTTCATGGCCGAGACCGACCGCCTGCTGGCCGAGACGGGGAATTACAGGATCACCTGGAACGAAGCCTTCGGCGGTGCGCTGTACAAGGCCAACGCCACGCTGTCCTCGGTCGAGGAAGGGGTGACGGATATCGGCTGGGTGTTCTCGCTGCTGGAAGGGGCGGAACTGCCGCTGAGCCAGGTCTCCAGCTATGCGCCCTTCGCCACCAACAACCCGCCGGTGCAGTTGGCCGTGATGCAGGAACTGATCGACACCGTCCCGGAACTGAAGGCGGAATGGGAGGGGCACAACCTGGTCGTCCTGGGCCTGACCGGGACCGACAGCTATGACCTGTATGCCAAGAAGCCGATTGCCAGCCTGGCCGATCTGAACGGGATGAAGATCAGCGCGCCGGGGGTGCTGGGCACCTGGCTGTCGGGCACCGGGGCGAACCCGGTGGATGGCTCGCTAACGACCTATTACACCGATATCCAGACCGGCGTGTCGGATGGCGTGCTGTCGCTGGCGCTGGGGGTGTTCCCGGCCAAGATCTACGAGGTCGCGCCCTATGTGACCAAGGTCCAGATGGGCACCGCCTTCTCGGGCGCCATCGCGATCAACAAGGACAGCTGGGACGCGCTTCCGGCCGAGGTGCAGGAGGCGATGAAGAAGGCCGGCGCCTATTACACCGAAGCCCACGGCAAGGACCTGCTGGAACGCCCCGTCGCCGTGATGCAGAAGATCGTCGAGGCTGGGGCGACCCAGGATCCGCCCGTCGCCGTCGCCGACCTGCCGCAGGACCAGCGCGAGGCCTGGGTGAACGCGCTGCCCGACCTGGCCGGAACCTGGGCCAAGGACATGGAGGCAAAGGGCCTGCCCGGTGCGACCGTGATGAACGCCTACATGGCGGGCCTCAAGGCGCGTGGCGAAGCGCCGATCCGCGACTGGAAGGCCGAATAAGCCATGTCCGGCCCCTCGACCCCGACCCGGCCCGAGGGGCCGGTCGGACGCGCGCTGGCCTGGGCGGGGGACGGTCTTGCCGCCGTCTCCACCTTGCTGATCGCGGTCCTGATGCTGATCATCTGCGCCGATGCCGTGGCGCGGAACACGATGGGGGCCTCGCTGCCCCTGGTGTCGGAACTTGGCGCCGCACTTCTGGTCGCCATCGTCTACCTGGCGCTGGCGACCACCGTCCGCGCCAACCGGCTGGCGCGGACGGACATGGTGCTGGGGGCGCTGGCGCGGTCCCGCCCCCGCGTCGCGGCGCTCCTCTCCGCCGTCTACGACCTGATCGGAGCCATCCTCCTCGCTCTCGTCTGCTGGGCCGGGTTCCTGTCGCTGGCCAAGGACTACCAGGGTGATCTCTACATCGGGATCCAGGGCGTCCTGACCTTCCCCGCCTGGCCCTTCGGCCTGGCCTTCGTGCTGGGGCTGGCGGTGGCCGTCCTGCAATTCCTGTATCAATCCTGGCACGCCCTTACCGGGGGTCGGGCGCGCACCGGCGGGGGGCTGGAATGAGCGGCGTCGAAATCGGCCTCCTTGCGGTCGCCCTTCTCCTCCTCCTGATCCTGATCGGCATGCCCATCGGGATCGCCATGCTTGCCGTCTCCTTCGGCGGCGTCAGCCTGATCCGCAACGAAGGCGTGGCCTTCCGCATGGCCGGATCGGTCGCCCGCGACAGCCTGCAGGAATACCTTTTCGCGGTCGTGCCGCTCTTCGTGCTGATGGGGCTTCTGGTGACCATATCCGGCGTCGGCAAGGACACGTTCGATGTCTTCCAGTCCGCGCTGCGCCGCGTCCGCGCGGGGCTGGGGATGGCAACCGTCGGCGCCAATGCCGTCTTCGCCTCGATCACCGGCATCTCCATCGCTTCGGCCTCTGTCTTCTCCCGCGTCGCCGTGCCCGAGATGGTGCGCCACGGCTACCAGAAGGGCTTTGCGACCGGGGTGGTCGCGGGGTCCTCGGTCCTGGGGATGCTGATCCCGCCGTCGCTGCTGATGATCGTCTACGCCATCCAGGCCGAGGAATCGGTGGGCCGCATGTTCCTGTCGGGCATCGGGCCGGGCATCCTGCTGTCGGTCCTCTTCGCGCTGACAATCTATCTGATGGCCCGGTTCCGCCCGGCCTCGGTCTTCGTGCAAGAGACGAACACCACCGACCTGCCCACGCTTGGCCTGGCCGAGACCCTGCGCAAGGCCGTGCCGATCCTGTCGCTGATGGGCCTCGTCCTCGGCGGCCTCTACGGCGGCTTCCTGAACCCGACCGAGGCGGGCGCGGCAGGTGCCGCAGGTGCCCTGGTCATCGCCATCCTGCGCCGGTCCCTGGGCCAGGGGAGGTTCTGGCAGATCCTGGTCGAGACCGGGCAGATCACCGTCTCGGTCCTGTTCCTGGTCATGGCCGCCAGCTTCTTTTCCCGGATGCTGGCCATGTCCGGCCTGCCCGCCGCGCTTGGTGACCTTCTGCTGTCGGGCCCCGTCGGACCCTGGGGCTTCCTGATCCTCTATCTGCTGGTCGTCATCCTGCTGGGCTGCATCATCGACTCGATCTCGATCATGCTGATCCTTCTGCCCATCGCGATCCCGGTCGCGCAGGCGGCGGGGTTCGACATGATCTGGTTCGGCGTGATGACCGTGGTCGCGGTCGAGATCGGCCTTCTGACCCCGCCTTTCGGCCTGTCGGTCTTTACCATCAAATCGGCAATGAACGACCCGACTCTGCCCGTCGGCACCATCTTCAAGGGCACCCTGCCCTTCGTCCTGGCCATGCTCGCCGCGCTGGTAGTCCTGGCCATCTTCCCCGAAATCGCCACCTGGCTGGCGCGACTTTAAGGACCTCGCATGACCCAAATCCTGTTCTTCCCCGGCTCGCTGCGCGCGGGCGCCTCCTCGACCGCCCTCCTTGACGCCCTGATCCATCGCCTGCCCGGCGGCACCACGGCCGAGACCGCCGATATCGCCGCCCTGCCCTTCTACAACGCCGACCACGACGGCGGCCCCGCCACCGCGAAACTGCTGGCCCAGGTCAAGGCCGCCGATGGCGTGGTGTTCGTGACGCCCGAGTACAACTACTCCGTCCCCGGCGTCCTCAAGAACGCGATCGACTGGGCCTCGCGCCCTGGCTACAATTCGGTTTTCAAGGGCAAACCCTGTCTGATCGTCACCACCTCGGGCGGGGCGCTTGGCGGGGTCCGCGCGCAAGGCCACCTGCGCCAGATCCTCGCCGCCATGCTGGCCGAGCCCTTCCCCTGGCAGGAAATCGTCGTCCCCTTCGCCCCGAAGAAGCTGACCGACGGCACCTTCACCGATGCCGAGACGCTGGCCTTCATCGACGCCGCGATGACCGCCTTCCTCGGCCGTTGCGGCTGAGGCCCGGCGCCGCCATAGTGCCCCCCGAACCACGGGGGGCAGCATGGCGCGCATCGAAATCATCGGACAGATCGACGGCACCGAGGTCCAGGCCCTGACGCTGGAAGCCGGGGGCCTTCGCCTCAAACTCCTGAGCTGGGGCGCGCGGCTGGCCGAGCTATGGGTTCCCGACCGCGATGGCCAGCTCGCCGATATCGTCCTGGGCCAGGACAGTCTCTCCGACTGGCAGACCCATGGCACCTATGTCGGCGCGACCTGCGGCCGCTTTGCCAACCGCATCGCCGGGGGCAGCTTCGTGCTGGACGGCCAGACCATCCAGCTTGACCGGAACGAGGGCGCGCACACGCTGCACGGCGGGCGCGCGGGCTTTGACCTGAAGCACTGGACCGTGGTGGACCATTCCGACAGCCACGTCACCTTTGCCACCACTTCGCCCGCTGGCGACATGGGCTTTCCCGGCACGCTTCAGGCAAGCGTGACCTATCGGATCGACCGGGGCCTTGTGATCGAGATGGAGGCCACCACCGACGCGCCGACCGTGGTCAGCCTGGCCAATCACGCCTATTTCAACCTTGCCGGCCAGGGCGCGGGCGATATCCTGGGTCAGGAATTGCAGATCGAGGCCGCGCATTACCTCCCCGTCGACGCCGAGCTGATCCCGACCGGAGAGGTCCGCAGCGTAACCGGCACCGCCTTCGACTTCCGCCAGCCCCGCCCCATCGGGCAAAGCCTGCCGGGCGAAGGCGGCTTCGATCACAACTTCTGCCTCTCTGCGCCGACCGATGCGACGGGCCTGCGCCCCTGCCTCACCGCGACCGACCCCGCCTCGGGCCGCCGGATGCGCCTGTCCACCACTGAACCGGGCGTCCAGATCTACACCGGCGCGCATTTTTCGGGTGGGCCCGGCAAGGCGGGCGCACGCTACAGGCGGTTTGCAGGCTTTGCGGCCGAGACCCAGCTTTTCCCTGACAGCCCGAACCGGCCGCAGTTCCCCTCGGCCCGGCTTGGGCCGGGGCGGGTCTACCGCCATCTGATGCGCTTCGACTTCACTCCCGCGCCCTAGGGGCGCGGCGCCTGCCCGCAGGTTAACATTGCGTAAACGCCTGCGGGCAAGCTCTTGATTTTTCAGGACCCGCACCGGCGTCCACGCGGGGACAGCCGGTGCGGGCTGGCCGGGTCAGCGGTAGGGATAGCCCGCCTTTTCCATCGTGTCGGCGTATTTCTTGAACGCCTCCACCACCTTGGCCGACCGCGGCGACGAGGCCGCGATCTCGTCCCAGAAGCCCTTCGAGTCGGCGACGACCTGTGCCCATTCCTCAGCGGGCAGCGCGGTCAGCTCCATCTTCTCGCCCTCGACCCGCAGCTTGGCCTCGCCGCCCCAGTACCAGACCTGGCGATAGTAGTGCGACTGGTCGATGCTGATCTTGAACAGCTCCTGCAGATGCGGCGGGACCTTCTGCCAGCTGGCGGTATTGGCGAAGTAGCTGCCGAACCAGGCCCCGGTGACCGAGTTGGTGAGCGCATACTTGCAGACATCGGCCCAGCCGACCTCATAGGCCTCGGTGAAGCCGCACCAGGCCACGCCGTCAAGCTCGCCGGTCTGCATCGCGACTTCCACGTTGTCCCACGGGATCGTCACGGGGATCAGGCCGTAGCGCGACAGGAACCGACCCGCCGTCGGCACGCCGAAGACGCGCAGGCCATTCAGGTCGGCCAGGCTGCGGATCGGCTTGTCGACGGTGAAGATATGCAGCGGGTCCCAGGCGCTGCAGGACAGCCAGGTCACGCCCTCGACCTCGCTGTAGGCCTCCTGCCAGATTTCCTGCAGGCCGTAGTACTTGAACAGCGCCGGCACATCGAGGCTGTAGCGGGTGGCAAAGGGGAAGTAGCCCCCGAAGACCGAGATGTCGACCGGCGAGGCCATCGTGGCCTCGTCCGACTGCACGGCGTCAAGCGTGCCGCTTTGCAGCGCGCGGAAGAGGTCGGCGGTCGGGACCAGCTGGTCGGCGTAGTAAAGCTCGATCTCCATCTCGCCGTTGGCGGCGATGTTGAAGGCGTCGATCTGCGGCTTGATCACATGGGCCCCAAGCGGCGCGCCGGAGTAGGTCTGCAGGCGCCACTTGATCGGGCCGGTCTGGGCAATCACGGCGGGTGCGGCCAGCGTCGCCCCGGCTGCGGCCCCCGCCCCCAGCACCGACTGGCGCAGGAAGTTCCGGCGCGAGGCGAGGATCGCCTCGGACGGGCTTTGCGGTTTCTTCTCGGTCATCATCGTCTCCTTGTTGGATCGGCCTCTCCGGGCTCTGGTGGTGAAAGGGTCAGCCCCGCACGTTCAGCTGCTCGGGCAGCCAGAGCGCGATCTGCGGGAAAATCATCAACAGCACGATCGTCAGCGCCATCATCGCCGCGAAGGGCCAGATGGAGCGGTAGATGTCGGGAAGCGAAATCTCCCTTGGTGCAAGCGAGCGCATCAGGAAGAGGTTATAGCCGAAGGGCGGCGTGATATAGGCGATCTGGCAGGTGATCGTGTAGAGGATGCCGTACCAGATCAGCTGGTTGTCGAAGCCGAGGTCAAGGCTTGCCACCAGCGGGATGTAGAGCGGCGCCACGATCACCAGCATCGCGGTATCGTCCAGGAACATCCCCAGCAGCAGGAAGCTGAGCTGCATCATGATGATGATCATCCAGGGGCTCAGGTGCCACTGGCCGATGAACAGGTTCTCGATCGCCTTCACCGCGCCCAACCCGTCGAAGACCGCGCCGAAGGCCAGCGCCGCCAGGATCAGCCAGAGGAACATGCACGAGACCGCAAGCGTCTTCATCGAGGTCTCGCGGACCAGCCGCCAGCTGAACCGGCCCTTTGCCACCGCCGCCAGCGTCGCGGCGGTCGCCCCCACGGCCGAGCTTTCGACAAGGCTGGTGTAGCCGAAGACGAAGAGGCCGGTCATCAGGAAGAAGATCAGGAAGGGAATGATGCCCGCCCGCGCAAGGGCGAACTTCTGGGCGAAGGTCATGTTCAGCTCTTCCGCCGGGACCGGCGGGGCGAGCTTGGGGTTCAGCTTGGCGCGGATCATGATGTAGGCGATGAACATCGCCGCCATCAGCAGGCCCGGCACCAGCCCGGCGAACCACAGTTTCGACACCGGCTGACGCGCGATCATCCCGTACAGGACCAGCACGACCGAGGGCGGGATCAGGATGCCCAGCGACGAGCCACCCTGCACCACGCCCGAGATCAGGACCTTGTCATAGCCCCGCCGCAGCATTTCAGGCAGCGCGATGGTGGCGCCGATGGCCATGCCCGCGACGGAAAGTCCGTTCATCGCCGAGATGATCACCATCACCAGGATCGTGCCGACGGCAAGGCCCCCCGGCAGGCGGCCGAACCAGACATGCATCGCCTTGTAGAGGTCCTCGGCGATCCCGCTCTCGGCCAGGATGTAGCCCATGTAGATGAACATGGGCAGCGTCAGCATGGCATACCAGTTGAACAGCTTGAACACCTGGTTGTAGGGCAGCTCGATCGCCCCGTTGCCGTAGAGAAGCAGCGCCGCGCCGGCGGCGACGAAACCGATGGCGGCGAACACCCGCTGACCCGTGATCAGCAGCAGCGCCATCGTGGCGAACATCAGAAGCGCAATCATCTCGTAGGACATCAGATGCGCTCCCCGCGCAGGGTGGCGATGTGCTTGAAGATCAGGCTGAACGCCTGCAGCAGCATCAGCACGAGGCAGAGGGTCAAGAGCGACTTGATCGGGATCGTCGAGGGATTCCAGATCGAGAAGCGGCGTTCGTTCGTCTCGATCGCGTATTGCAGCGAGGAGATCGATCCGATCAGCATGACACCCAGATAGAAGATCATGCAGCCGACCGTCAGCAGATCCAGCTTCGCCTTACCCCGGTCCGAGAGATTGGCATACCAAAGGTCCATGCGGACATGTTCGTTGTTCTTCATCGTGATCGGCCCGCCCATGAAGTAATAGGCCGCCAGGGTGAATTGCGTCAGTTCGATCGCCCAGTGCACGGGCATGTTGATCACGTTGCGGGTGAAGGCGTCGAACAGCAACGTCGCGCCCATGAAGAAGATCAGCGAAGCGGCAAGGTAGCCGACATAGTCAGAGATTCGGTCGATCAGCCGCACATAGGCCTTGATCAGATGCGGCATGGTTCCCCCATCCGCTGTGCCGTCATGTCCAAAATTCCACTCCCTTGTCGCGCAGCGCCTCTCTGTGCGCCTTGTCGAGATTGTTATCGCTGATGATCAGGTCGATTTCTTCGGTCGAACAGACCGCATAGGCCGCCTGGCGGCCGAACTTGCTGGCATCGGCCAGCACCGTCAAGGTGCGGGCGTTGCGCATCATGGCGCGGGCGATCTGCGCCTCGTCCAGGCTGGCATCCATCGCGCCAAGCTCCGGGTCCAGCGCCGCAACCGTCAGGATCGCCCGGTCGGCGCGGAAGGCCTGCAGCTGCTCTACCACCGTCGCGCCCGTGGTCTGGGCATTGTCGGCGCCATAGCGGCCGCCCAAAAGGTGGATCGTGGCGCCAGTGCCGGCAAGCGCGATGCGCTCGGCCAGGCGGCAGGAGTTGGTGATGATCGTCAGGTTCGGAACACCCGCCAGCGATTCCGCCGCGGCCAGAGTGGTCGAGCCGGTGTCGACGAAGACCGTCTCGCCCGCCTCCAGCGCGCTGGCCAGGCGGCGGCCGATGGCGGCCTTGGCCTCGGTGGCGGTGGTTTCGCGCTGGGTGTGGCTGGGCTCCTGGATCAGGCGGGGCCGCCGCGCGCCGCCGTGCACCTTCTGCACCCGGCCACGTTCGGCCAGTTGCCCGAGGTCGCGCCGGATGGTTTCGGGCGAGACGGCGAATCGTGCTGCAAGCATCTCGACCGAGACTTCTCCTTCGCGCCGGATGATCGCCTCGATCTGAGGCTGTCGTTCGTGCGGCTTCATGGACTTCCCCACAGGCAGCCGACCGTGCCTGACAGCGTAGGTCAACTGATTTTTTACCGGCCGGTGAAATTTCCGCTTCCCCGGCCCGGCCAGTCTTGACTGGAATGACCGAGTAGTCAATTCATGTTGAAAACCACATGAGGGGCGCAATGTCCGACCCGCAGGGCAGTTATGACGTGGCGGTGATCGGCGCGGGCGTGGTGGGCTGCGCGCTGGCGCGGGCCTTCACGCTGGCGGGCGCGCGGGTGGTGGTGCTGGAAAAGGCGGCGGACGTGCTGGATGGCGCGTCCAAGGGCAACAGCGCGATCCTGCACACCGGCTTTGACGCGCCCGAGGGCTCGCTGGAACTGGCCTGCATCCGCGAGGGCTATGCGCTGTATCATGAGGTGCGGGGGCGGCTCGGCCTGCCTCTGGTTCGCGCGGGCGCGATGGTGCTGGCCTGGTCCGAGGAAGAGGTCGCGGGCCTGCCTGCACTGATCGCCCAGGCCGAGGCGAACGGGATCACCGATCTTGAGGCCTTGACGGCGGCCGAGGCCCGGGCGCTGGAACCGGCGCTGTCCCCGGCGGTGAAGGCGGGTTTCCGGGTGCCGGGCGAGCATCTGATCGACCCCTGGTCAGCCGCGCATGGCTATCTGTCCCAGGCCCTTGCCAATGGCGCGGTCCTGATGCGCCAGGCCGAGGTGCTGGCAGGCCGCCACTCGGGCAGCAGCTGGCATCTGGCCACGACGGCGGGGGCGGTGACGGCGGACCTCGTCATCAACGCGGCGGGGCTTTGGGGCGATGAGGTGGACCGCCGGGTGATCGGCGAAAGCTGGTTCACCATCAAGCCGCGCAAGGGCCAGTTCGTCGTCTACGACAAGACCGCCGCCGCCCTGGCCGGGCATATCCTGCTGCCGGTGCCGACCAAGATCACCAAGGGCATCGTGGTCTGCCGCACCGCCTTCGGCAACCTTCTGGTCGGCCCCACGGCCGAGGAACAGGACGACCGCGAACACGCCACGGTCGAACGCGAGACGCTGCAGGCGCTGATGCGCCGGGGCTGCGAGATCCTGCCCGCGCTGGCGGACCATGAGGTGACGGCGGTCTATGCGGGCCTGCGCCCGGCGACCGAGGAAAAGCACTACCGGATCCGCGACGACCTGGCGCCGGGGTATATCTGCGTGGGCGGCATCCGCTCCACCGGCCTGTCGGCGGCCCTGGGGATCGCGGCGCATGTGCTGCGGCTGGCGGGACGCGAGGGCGCGCTGGCCGATCCGGTCTGGCCCGAGATGCCCAATCTCTCGGTCGCGGGCCCGCGCGACTGGCAGCGGCCCGGCCATGGCGGGATCGTCTGCCATTGCGAACTGGTCACGCGGCGCGAGATCGAGGCGGCGCTGACCGGGCCGATGGCGGCGGGCAGTCTTGCGGGGCTGAAGCGCCGGACGCGGGTCACCATGGGGCGCTGCCAGGCGTTCTACTGCTCGGCGGAACTGGCGCGGATCACCGAGGGGCGGCTGGCGCAGCCGATGCTGGGCCATGACTGAGCCCGAGGTGATCGTCGTCGGCGCCGGTCCCGCGGGGCTGTCGGCCGCCACCGAACTGGCCCGCGCGGGCCGCCGCGTCCTGGTCCTGGACCGCGAGCCCGAGGCAGGGGGCATCCCGCGCCATTGCGGACATTCGCCCTATGGGATGCGCGAATTCCACCGCCTGATGTCCGGCCCGGCCTATGCCGCCCGCCTGCGGGCCGAGGCGCTGGCGGCGGGCGCACGGATCCGCACCGCGACCACGGTCACCGCCCTTCTGCCTGGTGGGACGATCGAGGTGACCGACGAGGCTGGTCCCGAGACACTGGCCGCGCCGGTGGTTCTGCTGGCCATGGGCGTGCGCGAGACCAGCCGCGCCGCGCGCCTGATCGGCGGAGAAAAGCCGGGAGGAGTGCTGAACACCGGCGCGCTGCAGGGCCTTGTCTACCTGAACCGCCAGATCCCCTTCCGCCGCCCGGTCGTGCTTGGGACGGAACTCGTCTCCTTCTCGGCCCTGCTCACCTGCCGCCATGCCGGGATAAAGCCTGCGGCAATGGTGGAACCCGGCGCCCGCATCACCGCCTGGTCAGCCGCCCGCTGGCTGCCGCGCCTGATGGGCGTGCCCTTGCATCTGCGCACCGACATCGCCGCGATCCGGGGCCGGACGCGGGTCGAGGCGGTGGTCCTTGCCACTCCCTCCGGCGAGGTGGAGGTGGAAGCGGACGGCGTCATCGTGACGGGGGGCTTCCGTCCCGAATCCGCGCTGCTTCGCACCAGCCATCTTGGCGTGGACCCACATGGCGGCGGCCCGGTGATCGACAGCTGGGGGCGGCTGTCCGACCCGGCCTATTTCGCCGCCGGGAACCTGCTGCGTGGCGTGGAAACCGCGGGCTGGTGCTGGGCCGAGGGCCGTCGGACCGCCCGCGCGATCCTTGCCGCGCTGGAGGGTCGCCTTCCCGCCCCCGGCGGCGCGGCACTGACCCTGGCCCATCCGGCGCTGCGCCTGGCCCTGCCGCAAGTCCTGGCTCCGGCGCCCGGGGCACCGCACGACCGGCTGCAGATCCGCCTCTCTCGCCCCGCGAAGGGTCGGCTTCGGCTGGTGCAGGACGGCCGCACCCTGGCCGAAGCGCAGATCGACGGCCTGCCCGAGCGCCGCCTGTCGCTGCCCCTGCCCGCCACGCTGTCCCAGGCCGAAATCCGGCTGGAACTGGAGGAGACCCGATGACGATCGCCGCCCTAGACCAGGGCACGACCAGCACCCGCAGCCTGCTGCTTGGGGCGGATGGCGCGCTGACCCCGGTCAAGTCGCTGCCGCACCAGCAGGACTACCCCGCTCCGGGCCATGTCGAACAGGACGGCGAGGCGCTTCTGGCCAATGTCGCCCGCTGTCTGGAGGCAGCAGGGGCCGATGTGGTGGGTCTTGCGAACCAGGGCGAAAGCTGCCTGGCCTGGGATGCGCGGGACGGGCGGCCCTTGGGGCCGGTGATCTCGTGGCAGGACGACCGGACGGCGGATGTGACCGCCGCACTGGTGGCCGAAGGCGCGGGGCCCGAGGTGATGGCGCGGGCGGGCCTGCCGCTGGACCCCTATTTCTCGGCCTCGAAACTGGGCTGGATCCTGCGGCACAATCCCCAGGCGGCAGAACTCGCCCGGCTGGGCCATCTGCGGCTGGGCACAACGGATGCCTTCTTTCGCGACCGGCTGACCGGGCGGTATGAGACGGACATCGCCACCGCCTCGCGCACATCGCTGATGAACCTGGAAACGGGGGAATGGGACCCGGAGCTGTGCCGCCTGTTCGGCGTGCCGCTGGACGCCCTGCCCCGGATCGGGCCGACTTCGGGCGACCTGGGGACGCTGCCGGGCGGCGCGAAGCTGGCCGCGTCCATCGTCGACCAGCAGGCGGCGCTTTACGGTCACGGCTGCCGGACGCCCGGCGCGGCGAAGGTGACCTTCGGGACCGGGGCCTTCGTGCAATGTCTGACCGGGCGGCTGGTGCGGCCCGACCGGCCCGGGCCCTTGCCGACCGTCGCCTGGCAGGCCCAGGGCCAGCCCGTCACCTATGCGCTGGACGGCGGCGTCTATGCCGCGGCCTCGGCGGTGAACTGGGCGCGGGACCTTGGGCTGTTCCGCGCCTTCTGCGAGATCTCTGTCTTCCCCGCCGCCCCGGCGATCGACCGCGGGCTGGCCTTCGTGCCTGCGCTCGCGGGGCTGGGCTGCCCGCACTGGAACCGGGGCGCCCGCGGGGCCTGGCTGGGCCTGGCCCTTGCGGACCGGCGCGAGGACATGGTGCAGGCCCTGGTCGAGGGCATCGCGCTGCGGACCGCCGAGGTGCTGGAGGCGATGGCCGCCCTGCAACCCTTCCGGGGCCCGGTCTCGGTCGACGGGGGGCTGGCGAAGAACGGCTATTTCACCGCCTTCCTGGCCGAGGTGGCGGGCCACGACCTGTTCCTGCCCGACGAGACCGAGCAGACCGCCGCAGGTCTGGCCCGAATGGCGGCCGAGGCGGTTGGGCAGACGCTGCCCGAGCCGCGCCCCGGCCGCGACCTGCCCGCCCGGCTGGCGCAGCGGGCCGCGCGGATGGCTCGCTTCGCCGCCGCCCGCACCGCCGTCGAAGGCTACGCCCGCGCCTGAGCCAGCGCCGCCGCCACCCCGCGCAGCTCGGCCAGCCCGCGAAGGCGGCCGATCAGCGGATAGCCGGGATGGGTGCCGCGCCCGATGTCGGACAGCAACTCATGCCCATGGTCGGGGCGGAAGGGGATCGTGGCATCCCCGCGCCCCTCGGCCTTGCGGCGGCGTTCTTCGGCCAGCAGCGCGTCGATCAGCGCCACCATGTCGGTGTCACCCTCCAGATGCGCGGCTTCCTCGAAACTGCCATCCGGGTCCTTCCGCACGTTCCGCAAATGCGCGAAATGGATGCGGTCGGCGAAGCGGCGGGCGATGGCGGGGACGTCATTGGCCGGATTGGCCCCAAGCGAGCCGGAACACAGCGTCAGCCCGTTCGCCCGCGCCGGGACCGCCTCCAGCGCGAAGTCGATCCCTTCGGCGTCCGAGACGATGCGCGGCAGGCCCAGAAGATCGCGTGGCGGGTCGTCCGGGTGGACGCAAAGCCGCATCCCAAGCTCCTCGGCCGCAGGGATCACCTCTTCCAGGAAGCGGCGGTAGTTGGCGCGGAGGGTGGTGCGGTCGATCCCCTCATACCCCTTCAGCGCGGCCTTCAGCCCGGCGATGTCATAGCGGTCATAGGCGCCCGGCAGGCCGGACATGATGGAGTGAAGCAGCGTCTCGCGGTCGGTCTCGCTGGACTGCTGGTACCAGACAGCGGCGTCCTTGCGGACCTCTTCAGGGTAGTCGCCTTCGGCTGCCTGACGCCCAAGCATGTGGATTTCGAAGGCCGCCATCTTCGGGGCCGAGAAACGCAGACAGGTGCCGCCCCGCGCGACAGGGGCAGCCAGGTCGGTGCGGGTCCAGTCGATCAGCGGCATGAAATTGTAGCAGATCGTGCGGATGCCGTTCGCGGCCAGGTTGGCCATGCTTTGCCGGTAGTTGGCGAAAAGCGGGCCAAGGTCGCCCTCGCCGCGCTTGATCCGCTCATGGATCGGCAGGCTTTCGACGACGACCCATTGGAACCCGGCAGCCTCGATCTCCGCCTTGCGGGCGGCGATCAGATCAGTCGGCCAGACCTCGCCATAGGGGATCTCGTGCAGCGCCGTGACGATGCCGGTGGCCCCGGTCTGGGCGATTTCCGGCAGGGTGATCTTGTCGAACGGGCCATACCAGCGCCAGCTTTCGATCATGTCAGGGCCTCCACGGCGCCGCGCGCGCCTTTCTGCAACAGGGATTTGTAGGCGAGGGTGAGACAGGTCTGAAGCTGCGGCGCCAGAACGGGCGGGAAGACCTCGCCGAACGCCAGCAGCGCCGCGACCTTGCCCTCAGGCGTCCTTCGCCCCCCGGACGTGGCCCGCAGGCGCTCTGCCAGCGGGTCGCGCACGTCGATCGGCCGCCCGTCAAGGTCGGTGCCGCCGACATAGACCATCCAGGCCGCCACGGCGAGCGCCAGCCCCGGGCTATCGCGCCCGGCGGCCAGGTTCTCGGCCAGGGTACCCAGGATGCGCTGCGGCAGCTTCTGGCTGCCGTCCATCGCGATCTGCCAGGTCCGGTGCCGGATGCCGGGATTGCGGTAGCGCTCTGCCAGCCGCTCGGCATAGCCTGTCAGTCTGACACCCGGCGGCGGGGTCAGGGCCGGGATGATCTCGTCCAGCCAGAGATGCCGCACGAAGGCGGCAAGGGCAGGATCGGCCATGCAATCGGCGATGGTCTCATGCCCCGCGAGGTAGCCGAGATAGGCCAGCGCGGAATGGGTGCCGTTCAGCATCCGCAGCTTCATATGCTCATGGGGCGTCACGTCGCGGACCAGTTCGACCCCGACCGAAGCAAGGTCGGGGCGCTGGTTGTCGACGAAATCCTCCTCGATCACCCATTGCCGGAAGGGTTCGTGCTGCACTGGAGCACGGTCGTCCGTGCCGGTGAGGCGCTGGACGGTGGCGATGGTCTCAGGCGTCGTGGCCGGGACGATCCGGTCGACCATGGTCGCGGGAAAGCGCGCCTCGGCCGCTATCCAGTCGGCCAGCACCGGGTCGAGCCGTTGCGCGAAATCCAGCACCAGGCCACGGGCAAGGCGGCCATTGTTCGGCAGGTTGTCGCAGGTCAGCACGGTGAAGGGTCGGAGCCCCCGGTCGCGGCGCAGCGCCAGCGCGCGGACCAGAAAGCCGATTGCCGAGCGGGGAAGCGGTTGCGTCAGGTCATGGGCCACGTCAGGATGGTCCGCGTTCAGCCGTCCGGTCGCCGGGTGGTGGCAATAGCCCTTCTCGGTCACGGTCAGGCTGACGATCCGCACCGCGGGATCGGCCATCGCCTCCAGCACGGCCTGCGGGTCCTCGGGCGCCACCAGCACTCCGGTCACGCTGGTGACAAGGCGGGCGGTCTGCCCCTCGGGCCCCAGCTCCAGCGCGTGGTAAAGGCCCTGCTGCGGCGCCAGCGCGTCGCGCACATCCGGGCGCTGGAGGGAAACGCCAAGGATGCCCCATTCGCCCGTCCGGTCGGCCTCCTGGATATAGACGGCGCCATGCGCCCGGAAGAAGGCGCCGAGGCCAAGATGGACGATGCCGGTTTTCGGCGGGGGTGCGGTGCGGATCATGCCGTGCCCTTTCGGCGGGGACGGACTCCTTCGAAGGATTCTGCAAAAGTCTTCGGAAACTTTTGCGGCGCGCTGCGGTCACCGGGCAAGCCAGCCTCCATCGACGTTCAGGATCGCGCCGTGGACATAAGCCGCGGCCGGAGAGCACAGGAAGACCGCCGCCCCGGCGATATCCTCGGGCTGGCCCCAGCGCCCGGCTGGAATCCGTTCCAGGATCGCGCGGTTGCGGTCGGGATCGGCGCGCAGGGCCTGGGTGTTCGCGGTCTCAACGTAGCCCGGCGCGATGGCGTTCACGTTGATGCCCTTCGCGGCCCATTCGTTGGCCAGCAGCTTCGTCAGCCCGGCCACCCCATGTTTCGCCGCCGTATACGACGGCACCCGGATGCCGCCCTGGAACGAAAGAAGCGAGGCGATGTTGACGATCGCGCCCCCGGCCCTACGCTGCACCAGCGCGCGCGCAAAGGCCTGGGCGGTGAAGAAGACGGCCTTGAGGTTAACGTCCATCACCTCGTCCCAGTCGGCCTCGGTGAAGTCGAGGCTGTCGGCGCGGCGGATCGTGCCCGCGTTGTTGATCAGGATGTCGTAGTCGCCCCCGGCAAAGCTGTCCCGTGCCGCCAGCGGGTCAGCGAAGTCCAGCCGGACCGCCTGCGCGCCGGGGATCAGGGTCAGCGTCTCGTCACACTCCCGCCGGGCGGCCAGCGTCACCCGCGCCCCGGCCCGGGCCAGCGCCACGGCGATGGCCTGGCCGATCCCTGCATTGGCGCCCGTCACCAGCGCGTGGCGGCCTTCCAGCGAGAAACTCATCGCAGGTCCCCCATCGCCACCATGTCGACGTCCCGGTAATCGACATTGTCCCCGGCCATCGCCCAGACGAAGGTGTAGCTCCCGGTGCCTGCGCCGCAGTGGATCGACCAGGGCGGCGAAAGCACCGCCTCTTCATTGGCGACGACAAGGTGGCGGGTCTCCTGCGGCTCGCCCATCATGTGGAAGACGCGGGCATCCGGGGCAAGGTCGAAGTAGAAATAGGCCTCCATCCGGCGGTCGTGAAGGTGCGCGGGCATGGTGTTCCAGACCGAACCGCCGTGGAATTTCGTATAGCCCAGAACCAGTTGGCAGCTTTCCATCACCTCGGGGTGGATGAATTGATAGATGGTGCGATGGTTCGCCGTCTCGGCCGCTCCGGTGGTGAAGTTCTTCGCCTCCGACAGACGGATCAGCCGGGCTGGCAGGCTGGCATGGGCAGGGGCAGAGGTCAGGTAGAACCTCCCCTCGCCCGTGAAGGTCACCGGACCAAGCCCGCGACCGAGGTAAAGGACGTCGCCCTTCTCCATCGCGTGACTTTGCCCGGCGGCCGTCACGGTGCCCGAGCCGCCCACGTTGACCACACCCAGCTCTCTGCGGTCGAGAAGGCTTGCGGTGCCACATTGCTTGACCTGGTCAAGGGTCAGGCGGCCACCCGCTGGGACGGCTCCGCCAAGGATCATCCGGTCGTAATGGCTGTAGATCAGGCGGATCTCACCCTCGGCAAAGAGGCCCTGGCCCAGGAAAGCGCCGCGCAGGGAGGTGGTGTCCATGCCCCTGACCTCGGTCGGGGAAATGGCGGGGCGGGTTTCGACGGTCAGCATGGTCGGGCCTTTCTTACAGGAAATCGTCGCGGCGCGGGGTGAAGCTGTCGATCAGCAGACCCGCTTCAAGGCAGCGGCAGCCGTGGGGGGCGCCGCCGGGGATCACGAAACTGTCGCCGGGGCCGACCGCGCTTTCCACGCCATCGACGGTGAAGACAAAGCGCCCGGACTGGACGTAGGTCGCCTGGACATGGGGATGGCGGTGCAGCGCACCCTCGGCCCCGGTGTCGAACCGGAAGGCCACGACCATCAGCGCCGGGTGGTCGGACAGGACCTGACGAGACACGCCGGGGGCGGTGGCGACGGTGGGAAACTCCATCGCCATCACCGGAAAAGCGAGGGCAGCCAGAGCGAGAGGCCGGGGATATAGGTCACCAGCATCAGCGTCGCGAAAGCCGCGCCGTAGAAGGGCCAGATCGTCCGCAAGACCTCGCCCACCCCGATCCGGCCCACCGCGCAGCCGACGAAAAGGACGGCCCCGACCGGCGGCGTGCAAAGGCCGATGCCAAGGTTCAGCACCATGATCACCCCGAAATGGACCGGGTCCACCCCGAAGGCCGTGGCGACGGGCAGGAAGATCGGCGTGGTGATCACGATCAGCGGCGACATGTCCATGAAGGTGCCAAGGAAGAGCAGGAGCAGGTTGATCAGCAGCAGGATCACGATCGGGTTGTCCGACACGCCCTTCATCACCTCGATCATGTTGGCCGGGACCTTCAGGATCGCCAGCAGCCAGCCGAAGGCCGCCGCGCAGCCGATCACCATCAGGACCATGGCCGTGGTGCGGACTGCCGCGAAGGTGGCGGCGGTGAAGTTCTTCCAGTCCATCGTCCGATAGGCGATGACCGTGACCAGCAGCGCATAGACCGCCGCGATGCAGGAGGATTCCGAGGCGGTGAACACGCCGGACCGGACGCCGACGAAGATGATGGCGATCAGCAGGATGCCCGGGATCGCGTTCAGCAACAGGCCGCCCACGGCGGACCAGCCGGGGAAGCTCTCGGTCGGATAGCCGCGCCGGCGGGCCACGAACCAGGCCGCGACCATCAGCGACAGCGCCAGCATCAGGCCGGGAAGGATGCCGGCAGTGAACAGATCGGCGATGGAAATGCGCCCGCCCCCGGCGATGGAGTAGATGATCATGTTGTGCGAGGGCGGGATCATCAGCGCGATGATCGACGAGACCACGGTCACATTGACCGCATAATCCACGCCATAGCCGCGCTCCTTCATCTGCGGGATCATCAGTCCGCCGATCGCGGAGGCATCCGCGGCAGCGGACCCCGAGATCCCGCCAAACAGGACCGAGGCCGAGATGTTGACCTGCCCGAGACCACCCCGAAGGTGGTC
>JBKHWC010000052.1:0-23109 GCA_046569765.1 Alphaproteobacteria bacterium
GGGTCACCCGCCCCCCGGCGATCGTCAGCGCGATTCCGGTCTGACCCAGCTTCTCGGCCGGAATCGCCTCGATATCGCCGTCGATCAGCACCAGATCGGCCGCGAATCCCTCGCGCAGAGTCCCGGTCAGCCCCTCCATATGCGCGGCCCAGGCCCCGCCGGCAGTATAGGCGCGCAGGACGTCCATCAGTCCAACGCGCTCATCCTGGCATCCCTCGAAAGGACGACGAGTCAGCGCCGCCTGAATTCCGCGCATCACGCTGACATCCGTCACCGGCCAATCGCTCGCAAAGGCCAGGGCTGCGCCATGCTCGGCGAGGGTCCGGGTCAGGTAGGCATCCTTCCAGCGATCCCGGTGAAAGACGTGGTCCATGGTCGACATCGGGAAATCCATCGCGCCCGGCGGATGCGGCGGCTGTACGCTGGCCGTGATCCCCAGGGCGCCAAGGCGTGGAACGTCTGCCCGGTCGATCAACTCGATATGCTCGATCCGGTGGCGCAGGTCCGGCCGCCCGGCGGCCTCATAGCCGTCGATGGTCTGCCGGACCGCCCCGTCGCCGATGGCATGCACCGCGATCTGCAGGTCCCGGCGCGAGATCTCGCGGCAGATTTCCTTGAACCGCTCGGGCTCGAACAGCGGCGCGCCGCGTTCCGTCGTCCCCGGATAGTCGTGCAGCATATAGGCCGTGCGGCTGTCCACCACCCCGTCCTGGAACATCTTGACGAAGCCCGAGGTCACCCATTCCCCCTGGAACTCCTCAGCCATTGCCGAAGCTCGGTCGAGCGCGGACAGCGCCATATGCGGCTTGAAGTGGAAAGGCACCTTGACCCGCGCGGTCAGCCGCCCCTCCTCCTCCATCTCCTTCAGCAGGACGCAGGTGTAGCGGTTGCCATCCATGTTCACCATGGAGGTGATCCCGTGCATGGCGCAATGCGCAAGGCCCGCGGCCACCTTGTCCTTGTCCTTCGCCCGCTGCTCGGGCGAGGGCCAGGGTTCCGGCTCCTCTCCGGTGGCGATCCCCAGTTGCAGATGGAGATCCCCGGTCAATGCCAGCACCGGGCTGAACGCCTCGAACTCCAGCAGTTCTCCCGTCGCGGTCCCGTCGGCGCCCATCACCACGACATGACCGGCAGGCATCTCGGCCCCATGCAGGATCCCCGCCGCCTCAAGCGCCGCCGTATTGGCCCAGACCGTATGGTGATCCGGCGACATCATCGCGATCGGGCGATCCGGGATCACCCGGTCCAGATCATGCCGCGTCACCGGATGGTCCAGGATCTCATACGCCGCGCCCTGCGCCATCAACAGCGGCAGGCCCGGGTTCTTCGCCGCATAGTCCCGGAAGAGCCGCGCCAGGTCGTCAAAGCCCGACACGCCCCCCAGCTGCAACTGGGTCAGCTCGTTCCCGCCAAGCACCAGATGCAGGTGGCTCTCCACAAAGCCTGGCAAGAGCGTCCGCCCCCCCGCATCCACGACACGGGTCGCGGGCCCCGCCAGAGCCTCCACCTCGGCCCGCCCCCCGACCGCCAGGATGCGCCCACCCGCAAAGGCCACCGCCTCGGCCCGGGGACGCGCCTCGTCCATCGTCAGGACCTTGGCATTGGTGATGATCGTCTCGGCTTGCACAGTTCTCTCCCTTTCATACTGGGATAAATATCCCACGGGGGTGCGGGGGTGTGAAACCCCCGCTCCACCCTCAGCCCCGAGCGACCCGCTCGGCCATGACACACAACATCTCGAACATCAGGCTGATCCCCAGCCAGGCCGTCCCGCCCGACGGATCGAACGGAGGCGAGACCTCCACCAGATCCGCCCCCACGATATCCAGCCCCCGCAGGCCCCGCGCCACCTGCAAGGCCTGCCAGGAATTCGGCCCGCCCACCTCGGGCGTCCCCGTCCCCGGCGCGAAAGTCGGATCGACGAAGTCTATATCATAGGTCACATAGACCGGCCCCGAGCCGACAATCTCCCGCGCCTCGGCCATCACATCCTCTGCCCCGCGCGCGTGGAACTCGGCGATGGGGATGATCCGGATGCCGTTCGCCTCGGCAAAGTCCCAATCCTCGCGGCCATAGGCCGTGCCCCGGATTCCGATCAGGACATAGCGCCTGGGGTCGATCAGCCCCTCCTCCACCGCCCGGCGGAACGGGGTCCCGTGGTTGTAGCGCGAGGTGCCGAAATAGATGTCGTTCAGGTCGGTATGACTGTCGAACTGGATCATGCCCACAGGCTTGGCCTTCCCCAGGGCCCGCAGGATCGGCAGCGAACACAGATGGTCCCCACCCCCGGTCAGCGGCCGAATCCCCGCCGCCACCACGCGGGAATAGAAGGCCTCCATCCGCGCCATCGACTCCATCAGGTCGCCCGGATTGGGCGCCACGTCGCCAAGATCCGCACAGCGCGCCAGATCGAACGGCGCCACCCAGGTCGCCCCGTTCACCGCCCGGATCATCGTCGACACATCGCGCAACTGCCGCGGCCCATGCCGCGCGCCCGGCCGGTTCGTCGTGCCGCCATCCCACGGCGCGCCGATCAGCCCGATCTGCACCTCGGCAAAGCGCGGATGGTCGAACGGCACATGCGGCAACCGCATGAAGGTCGGCACCCCGGCAAAGCGCGGCAGGTCGAAGCCCGACACCGGCTGGAAGAACGTATCCGACATATGGCTCCCCTGATTCCCCGGCCCATCTGACCATCCCCGGCTACCCCTGTCAGGCTGCAAAACGACACCCGACCGGGGGAAACCCGCCGCCCGGGCGACGCGGCCCTTGACCGCCCGCGACCGATTCCGCCTTATCGGGGCAGACCGTCCAAGGAAGCCGCAATGTTCTCCAAGACCGCCGACCCGACCTCTGCCCCCACTCCCTCGCGCCCCGCCGCCCCCGGCGGCAACGCCGGCCGCTCGGTCCTCGGCGCCGATCTGCGCATCACCGGCGAGATCACCACCACCGGCTCGGTCGAGATCCTGGGCGAGATCGACGGCAACATCACCGCCAACGGGTTGATCGTCGGGCAAGAGGGGCGCGTCACCGGCTCGGTCAGCGCCCAGACGGTCGAGGTGCGCGGCAAGCTGGACGGCAAGGTTACCTGCGACAGTTTCACCCTGCGCTCCTCGGCCGAGGTCAAGGCCGACGTCACCACGGCCGGCATCGTGATCGAAAGCGGCGCCCAGATCGAGGGCCGCTTCCTGAAAGCCAAAGGCTGACGCGCGGGGGCTAACGCGCGGGCGGGATCGCATAGGTCAACCCGGCCCGCGCCACCGGCTCGGCCGCGCCCTCGCTGAAGACCAGCACATCGCCCACCGCCAGGCTGCGGCCCAGCTTCAGCAGCCGCGCCTCGCCCAGCAGGTCGCGACCCGCCGCAGGCTTGCGCATGAAATCGACCGAGGCATTGGTCGTCACCGCCAGCGGCACCTCGCCGATCCGGCTCAGGATCGCCAGATACATCGCCACATCCGCCAGCGCAAAGATCGACGGCCCGCTGACCGTTCCCCCCGGCCGCAGATGCCGCTCGGCCACGCGCAGCCGCAGCACCAGCCCCTCGGGCCCCAGCCGCTCCACCGCGAAATCCCCGGCAACCTGGCCGAAATCACGCTCCAGAAAGCCCGTCAGCGCGGCCACATCCATCAGCATCCTCGCCCCCTCCTCGCCGACGCAAGCTGACCCCGGCTCCGGGGCCGATGCAAGCCATCCACCCAGTGTTAGACGTTGAACGCCGGATTCTGGCAACATATGGTTGCCGCATAACAAGACCAAATCACGAGGCAGCAGATGCGGACGACAGCAGTCCTTCTTTTCACCCTGATTCCGACCCTCGCCGCCGCGCAGGGCTTCGAAGGGGCGGTAGGCGATCTTCAGTACCAGAAATACGACGACGGCGCCGGCTTCGACGTCGACACGATCAAAGGCCATCTTGATGCCGCCTGGGGCTTCGGTGGCGCGTTCGGCGCGCAGATCGGCCTGACGCTCGGCAAGGAAATCGACAGCTCGGACGACATCGACCTGCGCCAGTACAACGGAGTGACCGCGCATCTGACCATGGATGCCTCGGACAGCCTGCGCCTGGGCGTCATGGCGCTGATCGACAACCAGACCCCCGACGTCGCCTTCTACGCGGCCGAGGCGCTGTATTTCGCCGGTCCGCTGCGGCTTGAGGGGCGGGTGGGCGACAGCCTCGATTCCGACGACTTCCATATGGTCGAGGCCCGCGGCACCTGGTCCTTCGGCTCGGCCTTCAGCGCACGGGCGACCTACCAACTCAGCGACTACAGCGAGGACCGCAGCTACCGCGTGTTCACGCTGGGCGGGGCCTACAAGATCAATGACGGGACCGAGCTTTATGCCGATATCGGCCGCCACAAGAACGACTTCGGCGTCGACGGCGTCTACAAGGGCGACGTGGTCTACCTCGGGGTCCGCTTCAACCTTGGCGGCGACGGCGAGCGGCTGTTCACCTTTCAGCCGATGAACTGATCCCGCCGCGCCAGAAGCAGCGCCATCAGCCCCAGGCCCGCCACGGCAAGGCCAAGGGCCACCGCATAGATAAGACCTGGTCCGCCAAGGGCCAGGAGCCCCGCGCCCACCGCCGGGGCCGCGGCCGAGGCCAGGATCGGTGCCACCGCCGCCGCCCCGGAAATCGCGCCAAAGCCCTGGCGGCCCAGGACCTCGGCGATCAGCACCGGCCGCAGGATCGAGGTCAGACCGATCCCCGCGCCCTGCGCCAGCGCAAAGGCGAAGATCAGCCAGGAGGCCGCCCCGGCCAGCCACAACAGCAGCCCCGCCAGCACCATTGCCCCAAGCGAGGCCACCGTTGCCTGCGCGGTCGAAACCCGCGCCCCCGCCGCCAGCAGGACCAGCCGCCCAGCCACCTGCGCCGGGCCGATGCAGGCCGCCGCCGTCGCCGCCAGCGCCGGGGCCGCGCCGCGGTCGGCGAACAGGACCAGCACATAGGTCAGCAGGATGCCGTGGTTCAGATAGACCGCCATGAAGGCCGCCGCGATGATCCAGAAGGCGGGCTTGCGCAGCGCCGCCTGCAACACGCCCGGCGGGCTTGGCGGCAGCACCATCCCGGCCCGCTCGCGCCGCCGCAACTGGCGGACCGCCATCGCATTGACCGGCACCACCAGCGCGACGAGCCCGGCGAAGGCCACCAGCGCCCCCTGCCCGCCCAAGGCCGCGCCCCACCAATGTCCCAAGGGGAAGGCCAGCGTTCCGGCAAAGCCCGCGACCAGCGTGACGCGCGTGATCGCCGCCCGCGCGCCATCGCCCAGCCGCCGGGTCAGGAAGGCAAAACAGGTCTCGTACAGGCTTCCGGCCTGCGCCACGCCGATCAGCGCCCAAAGCGCCAGCCACCCCGCAAGGCTGTCGACCAGCGCGAGTACCGCCACGCCCAGCGCCGCCAGTCCCGGCAGCCAGACCAGCATCTCGCCGCCCAGACCCCGGTCAACCAGCCGCCCGGTAAAGGGCGTGAGCCCCGCCATGAGCAGGAAGGCCAGCGTCGGCCCCAAGGCAAGCTCCGCCTTGGTCCAGCCCGTCGCCGCCACCAAGTCCGGCAGCAGCGCCGGGAAGGAATAATAGCAGCCCGCATAGATCAGCGTCTGACCCAGGGCCAGAAGCCAGACCGCCATCCCGCCCTTTTCGCTCACCGCCAGGTCCCGGTCACCGCCGCCCTCCTCGTGCGACTTTGTCTTCTCGTTCGGGCTTGCCCCGCGAAGAGCGACGAAGTCATCGACAAGCAACCGGGCGCGCGGGCTTCCGAGCGGTTAAGATTTCCTGAACGCCCACAAACAAACCATTGATCCCAAATGGCCTTCCAGAACTGTCCACCGTGGACAGCTCCAGCCTCACACCCCGTAGATCTCGCCGAACTTGGCCTCAAGATAGTCCAGAAGCGGCCCTTCCGACGGTTCGAACCCGCAGGCCCGCCGCACCGTCTCGCGCGGCTCGTGCAGCCCGCCATGCCGCTGCAACCGCTCGCGCAGCCAACCCGTCGCCGCGCTGACGTCGCCCCTGGCCATCATCCCGTCCAGCCCCGGCACCTCGGCCCGCAGGGCCTTGACCAGACAGCCCGCATAGACATTGCCCAGCGTATAGGTCGGGAAATAGCCGAACAGGCCGCAGGACCAGTGAACATCCTGCAGCATCCCGTTCGACGGCCGATCCACCGCCACCCCGAAATCCGCGCGGAACCGCTCGTTCCAGGCCGCTTCCAGGTCCTCGACCTGCAAATCGCCCCGGATCAACGCCCGCTCCAGATCGAACCGCATCATCACATGCAAGTTGTAGTGCACCTCGTCCGCCTCGGTGCGGATGTAGCCCGGATGCACCCGGTTCACCGCCTTGTAGAAGCCGTCCGCATCCGCAATCCCGAAGTCGCCAAAGACCTCCCGCATCCGCCCGTAAAGCCAGCCCGTGAAGGCGCGGCTGCGGCCAAGCTGGTTCTCATAGGACCGGCTCTGACTCTCATGCACCCCCATCGACACGCCCTGCCCGATCGGCGTCAGCGCATAGGCCGGATCGATCCCCTGCTCATAGGCCGCGTGGCCCACCTCGTGGATCGTGGAATAGAAGCAGTTGAACGGGTCCGTCTCATTCACCCGAGTCGTGATCCGCACGTCATGCCCCGAGCCCGAGCTGAACGGATGCACCGCCAGGTCGACCCGGCCCCGCGACCAGTCATAGCCGAACACCGTCGCCAGCTCCCGCGACAGCGCGAGCTGATCCTCCTGCGGGAAGACCCCCACCACGCCCTTCGGGGCCGACGCGCCCAGAACCTTCTCGCGCAAGCTCACCAGCCGGGGCCGCATCGCATCGAACATCGCCGCGATCGCCGCCCCGGTCATCCCCGGTTCATAGTCATCCACCAGCGCGTCATAGGGATCGCCCCCCGCCGCCAGAGCCGCGCCCTCGGCCCGCTTCAGGTCCACCACCTTGCGCAGCGTCGGCAGGAAGGCCGCCACATCCTCGCGGCTGCGACACTCGGCCCAGATCCCTTGCGCCAGCGACATGGTCGAGGCGATCTCTTCGGCCAGCTTGGCCGGAACCTTCATTGTCCGCGCATAGGACCGCCGGATCTGCCGCAGCTGCGCCTCGCCCACCGCATCAAGGGCCTGCGCGGCGTCCAGCCAGCCCGCGATCCGCGGATCGGTCCGGCGCGCGTGCAGCACCGATTCCAGCGCCCCGATCTCCTCGGCCCGCTGCCCGGCGCTGCCCTCGGGCATCACCGTCTCCTGATCCCAGCCCAGACGACCGGCAACCTGCGCCAGGGCCTCGGTCTGGCGCTGGAACGCCATCAGTTCTGCAAACGCGCTCATGCCGTACCTTCCCGGATCGACCCCGCCACGGGGTATTGAGAGAGATGCCGCGCCCGCAGGATCAGCACCCAAAGGATCACCGCGCCGATCTGATGCGTGATCGCGACATGGACATGCGCCACGGTCAGGACCGTCGCGATGCCAAGACCCATCTGCACCACCATCATCGCCATGACCTGATGGAACGCCCCCCGCGTCGCCTGATAGCTGGACTTCCGCCCGCGCAACCAGACCACGACGCCGAAGACCAAAAGCAGATAGCCCGACATCCGGTGGATGAACTGCACCAGACCGGGGTTTTCAAAGAACGCATGCCAGACCGGCAGACTGCCGCCCTGCCCGTCCGGGACATAGAAGGCATCGGCCGGGAAGAACTGACCGTTCATGTCCGGCCAGGTCGGGAAGGCGCGGCCTGCGTCTATCCCCGCGACCAGCGCCCCCAGCACGATCTGCAGGAAGGCGAAATGCATCAAGCCGGTGGACAGGCTGAAGAGCTTCCCCTCCCGTCCCCGCCGCGCCGTCATCAGCTGCGCCTCGGACCTGCCCAGCAGGAAGATGTACCAGGCCAGGAACCCCAGGATCCGAAGGCCAGCCCCAGATGCGTTGCCAGCCGGTACGAGGCGACATCCAGCATCTCCCCCTCCAGCCCCGAGGAGACCATCCACCAGCCGATCGCCCCCTGCGCCCCGCCCAGTGCGCCCAGCAGGAACAGCCGCCCGGTCCAGCCCGGCGGGACCTGCCGCGCCAGGGCAAAGCCCAGGAAACCGACCGCCCAGACCAGGCCAATGACCCGGCCCAGCTGCCGGTGCCCCCATTCCCACCAGTAGATGACCTTGAACTCTTCAAGGCTCATCCCCTTGTTCTGCAACTGATATTCCGGGATCGTGCGATACTTGTCGAACTCGGCCTGCCAGTCCTCTGCACTCAGCGGCGGCAGGGCCCCGGTCACTGGCCGCCATTCGGTGATCGACAGCCCGCTGTCGGTCAACCGCGTGAGGCCGCCGACCGCGATCATCGTGGCCACCAGCAGGAACAATGCCACCAGCCATAACCGGATGCCGCGCCGCGCCCCCTTCGGCCTTGCGTCGATCCCGCCGCCGACCGGGGCCGCCGGGACCGAGCCCCCCGCGCCCACCTCTTCGAAAATGCTGCGCTTTCCGGCCATCTGGTCACCTTTCGTCTTGCGGGCCGGACAGTATTCCCGCCCCCCCGGCCCTTCAAGGCCCTGCGACGACCTGCCGTTTTACCTTGGCCCAAATATCCCCGCCGGAGGCAGCCGACCTCAGCCGCCCGCGGGCCGGCGCAGGACACCCTCCAGCGGCCGCCCCTATGGACCGGATAGAGCTTGGCAAAGGGCCATGCCATGGATGCGATGCGCCATGAGCGATCCCGTCGGAAGACAAGGTAGGGTGGGGTTCAACCCCACCCTACGATGTCACCGCAGACGGCGCAGCAACTCCAGCGACGGTTCCCCGGTCACCGGCAAACCAGCGCTCGCCTGCCAGGCACTGATCGCCCCCCGCGTCTTCGCCCCGATCACCCCGTCCGTGCCCCCGGTGTCGAACCCCCGCGCGGTGAGCAGACGCTGCAGCTCCTGCCGGTCCGACTTGGTCATCCCCGCCGCATCCGGCCCGAAGCTCGCCTGCACCGGCCCGCGCCCCAGGATCCGGTCCGACAGATGCCCGACCCCGATCGCATAATTCTGCGCATTGTTGTATCGCAGGATCGTCGCGAAATTCTGCGTCAGCAGAAAGAACGGCCCGCCCCCGTCGATGATCGACCCGCCCGCCAGCGCCACCGGCCCCACCGGCCGCACTCCCAGCCCTTGCCATTCCGCCGCCGAGCGTCCCTTCCCCCGCCCCAGCAGCCCCCGGTCGAAGCCTGCGGGCAGCGTGACCTCCATCCCCCAGGGCAGCCCCCGGGTCCAGCCGGACCTCGCCAGATAGGCCGCGGTCGAGGCCAGGGCATCCGAGGGATCCTCCGCCCAGATATCCCGCCGCCCATCGCCGGTGAAATCCACTGCATAGGCCAGGTAGGAGGTCGGGATGAACTGGGTGTGCCCCATCGCCCCCGCCCAGCTGCCCACCATCGCCCCGGCCGAGACATCGCCCGCCTGCAGGATCTTCAGCGCCGCAACCAGCTGGCTTTCGAAGAATTCGCCCCGCCGCCCGTCATAGGCCAGCGTCGACAGGGCCGAGATGACCGGGACATTCCCCCGACGCGTCCCGAAAAAGCTCTCCAGCCCCCAGACCGCCGCCACCACATGGGCCTCGACCCCGTAGCGGCTTTCGATTGCCGACAACACACCGCCATATTGCGCATATTTCTGCCGGCCCAGCGCCACCCGCTCGTCCGAGGCCGCAATATTCAGATAGTCCTCCAGCGTGCGGGTGAACTCGGTCTGGTTGCGGTCGCGCTCGATCACCTCGGGCAGGAAGCCCGCGCCCCGGAAGGCGGCGTCAACCGTCGCCGGAGCAATCCCGCGCCCGACGGCCCGCCCCTTGAACCCCTCGACCCAGGCGTCCCAGCCAGGATTCGGCACGGCCCGCGGTGCGGGATCCGGGGCGCGATAGCCGCCGCCGCCCGTCCGGCCGCCGCCGACACAGCCCGCCACCATCGCCAGCGCCCCCAGGGCCGCCAAACGCCGCGTCATCACCATCGCCTGCCTCGCCTTTGTCTTGCGTTTTGCAGCCAGCCTAACCCACCGGCCACGATTGCGCCACAACCGCAGGCTAAAGACGGCACGGGAACGCCGACCGCCCCCTGTACCCAGTGCCGCCATGTTCGACCGCCTCTCCCTTGCCCTCCCCTGTGCCTGCTCTGCATCACCCGCCCCGATCTCGTGCCCGTCGGCGGGGTGGCTGTCCTCCTCTTGGCCTGCCTCATCGCGCTCCCGCTCTTCGCCTTCAAGGCGCTGAGCCAGGTCCTGCCCCCCACCACCCCGCCGAGCCGTGGAAGACCCGGAACTACCCGGACGTGCTGACCTTCCTTGCCTGGCAAGACCTTGACCGGGCAAACGACCTGCAGCCCCTGGGCTCGGGCCCCGGCTGGCTTCCGCTGCGTGACCGGCGTCTCCTGGCCGCGATCACCGCACAATTGCATGGGACCTGGTTTCAGGGCCTGGTGGCGCGGCTTCCGAACCCCTCGCACTTCCGGGCACTGCACGGACTGGTCAATGACCGCGCCACGGGGCAGCCGTCGGCGGTCGCCGCGCAAGACGCCGATGCCCGGGCATCGGCCGAGCGGGACAAGAACAGGTCCTGTCGCGAAAAGGGCAGCCTGACGCCCGACGAGGTGACAGCCCTTGTCGCCGCCCAGGCACGGGACAGCATCCTCCTGAACCGCCTCTGGCCGCCCGGTGCTGCGGCGACCGGCAACTCCTGGCTCGGCGGCCTACCCTGCCTGCCGGACAGCATGGACTGGCCGCGCAGCCGCGTGACCGGCCTGCCACTGCATTTCCTGGCCCATATCGATTGCGCCGACCTGCCGACGCTGGGCGGCATCTCGCCCCTGCCGCGCGACGGGCTGTTCTTGTTCTTCTCCGACCTCGGCAAGGAACGGATCAACGAAGACGGCGACGGCCGGAACGCCGTGGTCCATCCCCCGAAGGACCGCCAGACCAGCCGGACCCGGGCACTGCCCGACGATCTCCCCGAGATCAACCATGCGGGCGGCAAACCTTCGATCTACAGCGAAGAACCGGGCAAGCGGCACTATCCGAAATGGCCGGTGCAGCCAGTGGCGGTCAAGATCTGGAGCGGCGAAAGCCGGGAAGAGCCGCGGAGCTTCAACCTTGACGACCTCAAGCAATCCCGTGCCGCGCACGACGCGAGCCTTGCCGCCGTGATGCCGCCCGCGGCAAGCGGCAGCGATTGGGCCGGCTCTTCCCAACCAGGCCAGGCAAGGACGCCGACCGGCAGGTCATCCGCGACAGTGTCTTCGATCCCACCGCCCTTCCCGTCGGCTTCCCCTTCTGCGGGGCGGGGGCCGATGCCTTCGTGCGGTGGCTGGAGATGCAGGCGACGAGGCTGGCGCGCCGCGCGACCAGCAGCCGGTCGATGATCGACGCGAAATGGAACGACCCCGAGGAGAAACGCGCCCGCAAACGCGCCGAGGCCGAGCAGGAAGCCGCCCGCGCCCAGGCCTTGACCGAGCTTGCCGGCCAGGCTCGGGCGGCGCTGGGGGACCCGCCCGCGCTAGGCCCCATCCCGGCCGAGGCGCTGGCCCGGCTGCAGCATTGGCTGACGGCCCTTCCCGGCATCCGTACCTGGCACTGCGCGGCGGTCCAATCCGCGGTGTCGGATGCGATCCTGGACCTCGGGCGCGCGGCCATCACCGACCCGGGGCTGCTGCGCGCCCTGCCTCCGGCAGTGTTCCAGCTGCGGGCAGAACGGCTGACGCCCAGTCCGCGCCACTCGCAGCACGTGATGCCGGGACCGGCGCAACACAAGACCAGCTCGACGGAAGGTGGGGGGCGGCGGCTTCTTTGCCTGGACAGCGACTACGGGCCGGGGCTGATGTTCTGCGACTGCGGCATGCTGCAATACCGGATCAAGCCCGAGGATCTCGCCGCCCACCGCTTCGACCGGGCGGTGGCCGTCACGGCCGGCGGCTGACGCCAGCGTAGGGTGGGCATATTGCCCACCCTACCCCACCCTCCTCTGTCGGGCCGCTCACCCGATCATGGCTAACCGTTCCTGAAGGCTCACGGCCAAGTCATTGAGAATATTGAACGCGAAACATTGTCCACGCGTGGACACCCGGATTCACTCGCCCTGCTTCTTCAGCTTCCAGGCGATCTGCCGCAGCATCCCGTGGAAGGTCTGCACCTCGGCCCGGGTCAGCCCCAGCCGCCCCCACATGTTCCGAAGGTTGGCCTTCATCCCCTCGACCTTCGTCTCGGGAAAGAAGAACCCCGCCGCATCAAGCCGCTCCTCGAAATGGTCCGCCAGCCGATCCACATCTTCCCGGCTGGCAAAGTCGGTCCGCGCCAGTTCCATGACCGAGGCCGGAACCTCCCCCGCCTGTCGCCGCCATTCGTAGCCCAGAAGAAGAACACATTGCGCGAGGTTCAGAGAGGGGAAGTCCGGGTTCACCGGCACCGTCACGATCGCATTGGCCCGGATGATGTCCTCGTTCTCCAGCCCCGCCCGTTCCGGCCCGAACAGAACCCCGACCCGCTTGCCCTCGGCCCCCATCGCGCGGGCCATCTCCATCGCCCGCTCCGGCGTGACGACCTCCTTGACCAGCTCACGCCCCCGCGCGGTGGTCGCAAAGACGAAGTCGCAGTCGGCCACCGCGCCGGGCAGGTCCGCAAACAGCCCCGCATGGTCCAGCAAACGCCCCGCACCCGAGGCCATGGCGACCGCCTTCGGATTCGGCCAGCCGTCGCGCGGCCCCACGACCCGCATCCGCTCCAGCCCGAAGTTCAGCATCGCCCGCGCGGCGGCGCCGATGTTCTCGCCCATCTGCGGCCGGACCAGGATGAAGACGGGCGGGATCATGGGGACACCTTTGCGAAAGCCTGGCCGCCAGATAGGCCCTCCCCTCACCCGAGGCAAGCGCGCGGCCCGCCCTCGCCAAGCCGGACAAAGGCTGATAAGCCCCTCGAAGACACTTTCGGAGCCCGCCATGGCCACTGACGACCGCCCGCAGATCACGCTGATCACCCCCCCGACCTTCGATCCCGAGACCTTCTCCGACCGGATCGGCCGCGTCCTCGACGGGATCGAGATCGCCTGCCTGCGCCTGTCGCTCGGGACGCGGGACGAGGACATCCTGATGCGGGCGGCCGATGCCGCACGAGAGGCGGCCCATGCGCGGGATGTGGCGGTTGTGATCGACAACCACCTGATCCTGGCCGAGCGGCTGGGCCTCGACGGGGTCCACCTGACCGACGGGGCGCGGAACGTGCGGAAAGCCCGCAAGGACCTGGGCGCGGATGCGATCGTCGGGGCTTTCTGCGGCGCCTCGAAGCATGACGGGATGACGGCGGGAGAGGCCGGCGCGGATTACGTCGCCTTCGGCCCGATTGGCGCGACGGCCCTCGGCGACGGCAGCCAGGCGCCGTTCGAGCTTTTCGAATGGTGGTCCGAGGTGATCGAGGTTCCCGTCATCGCCGAGGGCGCCCTGACCGCCGAGCTGGTGGCCCGCTTCGGCCCAGTGACCGATTTCTTTGCGGTGGGGGAAGAGATCTGGTCGGCCGAGGACCCGCTTGCCGCCCTCAAGTCGCTGTTGGCACCCTTGGGCTGACGCGCGGGCGTCGGGCGGGCGATTTCGCCCACCCTACTCTACCGCCCGGACATGCGCCGTGCGGACCACGTTCTCGCAATATTGCGCCAGCGCCTTGCGATTGTCGAAGGCATCGACCGGGACCTCGGGGTGGAAGGTCACCTCGACCCGCCCCTGCCTGGGCGTCGCCAGCATCCGCAGCAAATGCCCTGCAAAGTCCATGTCGCCCCACCAGCCATAGTACCGCGCATCCGCCCCCTCGGGGGCATGGAACACGACTGTCACCGGCTGGATATGCATTGACCGGACCAGGGCCGGCTCGAAGAAGGCCTGGAAGAGCGTGCTCTTGAACGGCAGCACCCGGATCCCGTCCGTGCTGGTCCCCTCGGGGAAGAACAGAAGCCGGTGCCCGGCCTGAAGTCGGCCCTCGAACATCTCCTGCTGCTTCTTCGCCTCGGTCCCCTTCCGCGCGATGAAGACCGTTCCCGTGGCCCGCGCCAGCCAGCCGATGCCGGGCCAGGCCGCGACCTCGGACTTCGCCACGAAATAGACCCGGTCCACGGCGTTCAGGACGAAGATGTCCAGCCAGCCGGAGTGGTTCGCCACGATAGCCCCCGGCGCGGTCATCGGGCGGCCATGCACGACAAGCGGCAGACCCAGCACCCACAGCGCGAAGCGGCAGACCGCTTGCGTGATCCAGGGCGTCACCGGCCGGGCCTGGCCACACAAAGGCCATTCCACCAGCCGGACCAGAAGCAGCACCAGCAGCCCGCCATAAGTCACCGAGCCTATCAGCCCGCCGCGCCAGCCAACCCGCAGCCAGCCAAGGGGACCGATCCGCAACCGGGGCGGAGGCGCCTCGCGCCAGCTGCTCATGTCGCAGCCTTCTTCCGGGTGTAGAAATCCCGGTGCCGCGCCGACATCTGGCCGGTGTCCATCACCAGGCAGACATCCGTCGTGTTGAAGGCATGGTCGATCCAGGCCCCATCCCCGACAAAGCCGCCCAGCCGCAGATAGGCCTTGATCAGCGCCGGTGTCGCGGCCATCGCCGCCTTGCGGTCCAGCCGGTCAGGCGGGATCAGGTCCATCTCCTGCCGGTGCGGCGGCAGGGCGCGGACCCGCATTTCGGGCGGGGCGAGGTGATGGTGGTGCAGATAGGACAGCGGCTCGGCCAGGGCCTCGGGGTCGGTCCCGTGAAAGCTCGCCACGCCGAACAGGATCTCGATCCCCCGCTCCAGCACATAATCCGCCAGACCGTTCCACAGGTGAAACATCGCCGTCCCGCCGCGATGGTCGACATGGACGCAGGACCGACCCAGTTCCAGCAGCCGCCGACCCGAGGCCAGCAGCGGTCCAAGATCGTATTCGCTTTCCGAATAGAACCGCCCCGCCGCCGCGCGTCGATCGCCCGGCAGAACCCGATAAGCCCCGATGACATGCGACAGGCTGGCAGGGTCGATGCGGCGGTCGATCAGGACCAGATGGTCGAAGAACGGATCGAACTCATCCCGCTCCAGCCCTGCGGCATGATCGACCAGCGGCCCGTCGCCGCCCAGCTCGGCCACGAAGACCTGATAGCGCAGGCGCTGCGCGGCCGTGACGTCCTGCGGCGAGATCGCAAGCCGCACGCTGTAGGGAGACTCTTCGCCAGTCATCTCGGGTCGCTTCAGGCCGGGGCATGCCTGACTTAGCCAGCGCCCGTCGGCATTGCAACCACTTGCGGCCTTGTTGCCACAGCCTGGCAATTCCTGGTTGAGACGGAAGATCGCTTTCGCCTATAGGCTTAGAGCCCCAGTACCGGAACCAGTACGATGCGCCTGCTGTCGATCACCACCTTGCCCGCATCTTCAAAGTTCACCGTGACCCGCGCGCCGACGACCGACTGCACCTGCCCCAGGCCCCAGTCGGGCTGATCCGGGTGGCGCACCAACATTCCCGGCTCCAGAAGCGACCCCATTCCCCTCTCTCCACTGGACGTGCGATGACCGAAACCCCAGACCTTGCCGCCCTGATCGCCTCGCGTATCTGCCACGACCTTATCAGCCCGATCGGGGCCATAGGCAACGGGGTGGAGCTTCTGACGATGGAGGCCGGCGGCCAGCGGCCAGAAATCGCGCTGATCTCGGAAAGCGTGGCCAATGCCAATGCCCGCATCCGCTTTTTCCGTATCAGCTTTGGCGCGGCGGGCGGCGACCAGCGGATCGCCCGGTCCGAGGTGCTGTCGGTGCTGACCGACCTGACGCGCGGTGGGCGCGTGGGCTATGCCTGGTCCTCGGCCGCAGAACTGGCGCGGCGCGAGGTGCGGCTGGCCTTCCTGCTGCTGCAATGCCTGGAAACCGCGATGCCCTATGGGGGCAAGGTGCAGGTCGCCCAGTCCCCGACCGGCTGGACTATCCTGGCCGAGGCGCCCCGGTTGAAGATCGACCCCGGCCTGTGGGAAGTCCTTGCCCAGCCTGCCGCTCCGGTGGGAATCACCGCGAACCACGTTCATTTCGCCCTGTTCCCCGAGGAACTGGCGCGCCAGGGCCGCCGCCTGGTGACCGAAATCGGCGAAACCGCGATCCGGCTTACGTTCTGACGGTTCCGTCGCCGGTCACGAGATACTTGAAGCTGCACAACTGCTCGGCCCCAACCGGCCCGCGGGCGTGCATCTTTCCCGTGGCGATGCCGATTTCCGCGCCCATTCCGAACTCGCCCCCGTCGGCGAACTGGGTACTGGCGTTGCGCATCAGGATCGCGCTGTCCAGCCGCTGGAAGAAGCGTTCGGCGGTGGCATCGTTCTCGGTCAGGATGCTTTCCGTGTGGCTGGAGCCGTATTTGCGGATATGGGCGATGGCCTCGTCCACCCCGTCCACGAGCCTGGCCGCGATGATCATGTCCAGGAATTCGCGTCCGAAATCATCGGGTTGCGCGCGCTTGGTTCCGGGGATCTTCAGAAGCTCCCCTTCGGTGCGGACCTCGACACCGGCTTTCAGCAGGTCCTCGATCAGCACGCCCCCGTGCTTGGTGTAGAACTGCCAGTCGATCAGCAGGCACTCCGCCGCGCCGCAGATGCCGGTGCGGCGGGTCTTGGCGTTCAGGACGACGCGGCGGGCTTTCTCCAGGTCCGCATCGCGGTCGGCGTAGACGTGGCAGATGCCTTCAAGATGGGCGAAGACCGGCACGCGGGCCTCGCGCTGGACAAGGCCGACAAGGCCCTTGCCGCCGCGCGGGACGATGACGTCGATGTACTGGGTGGCCTGGAGCATGGCCGTCACCATCTCGCGGTCGCGGGTCGGGATGAACTGGATCGCGGTCTCGGGGAGGTTGGCGGATTTCAGGCCGTCGACCATGCAGGCGTGGATCGCTTCGGAGGTCTCGAAACTTTCCGAGCCGCCGCGCAGGATGACGGCATTCCCCGATTTCAGGCAAAGCGCGCCCGCATCGGCGGTGACGTTGGGGCGGGATTCGTAGATGACGCCGACGACGCCGAGGGGGGTCGCAACGCGCTGGATGTGCAGACCGTTCGGCCGGTCCCATTCGGCAAGGACGCGGCCCACCGGGTCCTTCTGCTCGGCAATCATGCGCAGCGCATCGACGATGCCGCGCAGGCGGTTTTCGTCCAGCCGGAGCCGGTCGCGCATCGCGGGGGTGATCCCGCGCTGGTCGGCGTCGTCGAGATCAAGGACATTCGCGTCCAGGATCTCCTGTCGGCGGCGCCAGACGGAATCGGCGGCGGCAATCAGAGCGGCAGCCTTGCGTTCCGAGGAGGCGCAGGCGAGTTCGGCGGCTGCCTCGCGCGCCTTGCGGCCGATGTCGGTCATCAGGTCGGTGAACTGGCCGTCCATTGTCTTGCTCCGTTTCCGTCCGGGGACCAAAATTCTTGAGTAAGAATTTTGTCAAATTCCTTACTTAAGGAATTTGGGCCCCTCAAACCACCATGTCGTCCCGATGCACCAGCGCCGCGCGGCCCTGGTATCCGAGGATCGCCTCGATCTCGCCCGACCGGTGCCCCGCAATCTTGCGGGCCTCGGCGGACGTATAGCGCACCAGCCCCTTGCCGAGAACCACGCCTTCGGGCGAGAGGATCGCCACCGGCTCGCCGCGCCCGAAGCTGCCGGTCACTTTCGTTACCCCCGCCGGAAGCAGGCTTTTCCCCGCGCGCAGGGCGGTCACGGCTCCGGCATCCAGCACCAGCTCGCCCTTCGGCTTCATCGCGTTGATCCAGCGCTTGCGGGCGACATGCGGGTCGGCAGAGGGGACGAACCAGGTCCGCGTCGCCCCTTCCGCCAGTGCCTTCAGGGGGCGCAAGGTGGAGCCCTCCATGATCGCCATCGCGCAACCGCCCGCGACGGCGGTCTTGGCGGCGAGGAGCTTGGTCTTCATCCCGCCCTTCGACAGACCCGAGATCGGGTCGCCTGCCATCGCCTCGATCTGGGGCGTGATCGTGTCCACCACGTCGAAACGGGTTGCAGAGGGGTCCTCCTTCGGGTTCGCGGTGTAGAAGCCGTCGACGTCCGACAGGAGGACCAGCTGGTCGGCCCCCACCGTCACGGCGATCTGGGCCGCCAGCCGGTCATTGTCGCCAAAGCGGATTTCGTCGGTGGCCACCGTGTCGTTCTCGTTCACGATCGGCACGACGCCAAGACCCAGCAATGTCTCCATCGTCGCGCGCGAGTTCAGATAGCGGCGGCGGTCCTCGGTGTCCTCCAGCGTCACCAGCACCTGGGCGGTGGTGATGCCGTGCGGCGCGAGGACCTCCTCATAGGCGCGGGCGAGGCGGATCTGGCCGACGGCGGCAGCGGCCTGGGACTGTTCCAGGGTCAGGACGCCCTCGGGCAGGCCCAGTACCCTGCGACCAAGCGCGATCGAGCCGGAGGAGACGAGGACAACATCGGTGCCGCGCGTCTTGGCCTCGGCCACGTCGAGGGCGAGGGCGGAGAGCCAGTTCTGTCTGAGGCCGGCCTTGCGATCCACGAGGAGGGCGCTGCCGATCTTCACGACCAGCCGCCTGGCCGTGCGGATGTCAGGGGCCGAAAGGGTCAGGCCGGAACTCAGGGTTGCCACGGCGTGGACTCCTCGGCAGGGGCCTCCGCCGTGATTGTGGCATAGAGCGCCCGCAAGACCTCGGGCAGGCCCTTGCCGGAGACGCCGGAGATGACGTGGACCGGGCCGCCGGAGGCCTTCTCCAGCGCTCGGCGGCGGTCGCTGATCTGCCTGGCGTCCATCGCGTCGGTCTTGTTCAAGGCGACGATGCGGGGCTTGTCGCCGAGGAAATCGGAGTAAGCCTCGAGTTCCGTGACGATGGTCTTGTAGTCCTTGGTGATGGTCGAGGAGGTGCCGTCAACGAGGTGCAAGAGGACCTTGCAGCGTTCCACATGGGCGAGGAACTGGGTGCCGAGTCCCCTGCCCTCGCTGGCGCCCTCGATCAGGCCGGGGATGTCGGCCATGACGAATTCATGCCCGTCGATCCCCACGACGCCGAGGTTCGGGACCAGCGTGGTGAAGGGGTAGTCGGCGATCTTCGGTCGGGCGTTCGACACGGCGGCGAGGAAGGTCGACTTCCCGGCGTTCGGCAGGCCCACGAGGCCTGCATCCGCGATCAGCTTCAGCCGCAGCCAGATTGTCCGCTCGATCCCCGGCTGACCGGGGTTGGCGCGCGCCGGGGCACGGTTGGTCGAGGATTTGAACCGCAAGTTCCCCCAGCCGCCGTTCCCACCCTCGGCCAGGCAGACGCGTTGCCCCGGTTCGGTCAGGTCGGCAAGGACAGTCTCCTCGTCCTCATCCAGGATCTCGGTCCCGAGGGGGACCTTCAGGACGATGTCGTCGCCCGACTTGCCGGTCTTCTGGTTGCCCATGCCGGGCTGGCCGGACTTGGCGAAAAAGTGCTGCTGGTAGCGATAGTCGATGAGGGTGTTCAGGCCCTCGACCGCCTCAGCCCAGACCGAGCCGCCATGGCCGCCGTCGCCGCCATCGGGGCCGCCGAATTCGATGAACTTCTCCCGCCGGAACGAGACGCAGCCGGCCCCGCCGCCGCCGGAGCGGATGTAGACTTTGGCGAGGTCGAGGAACTTCATGGCCGGGGCTTTCGGGAGGGGGTCAGGGATCAGGGGATACAGGAAGCGGGGCCGATGCTCAAGCAGGCGTGGCGGGCGGCGGGTGTCCACGGTGGACAATCCGGTTGTTTCTTTCGGAATCAAGGACTTGCCCGTGGACGTTTACCGATCCTTAACCCGGCCCGCCCCAGGCCCGCGCAGTTGGCCTTGTCGTAGGGTGGGGTTCAACCCCACCCTACGCTGGCGGCAGAGGCTGCTCGGTCAGCGGGTCGCCGGTGTCGACGAAAAGCCTGCCCCCCGGCACCAGCGCCGCGGCAATGCGGGGCAGCGCCAGCGCGCCGGCGGCGGGATGGCGGCCATCCAGCGCGCCAACGCGGAGCGCGAAGGCCAGGTCGAAGGGGGCCTCGCCCTCCAGCCGGAAGGCTTCGGCCGCGACGGTGCGGAAGGCGAGCATTCCCGCCGCGATCTCGGCCGCGCTGCCGCGTTCCGCCTGTGCCACGGCAACCGCCGAGCGGTCGATCCCGAGGACAAAGCCGGAGGGGCCGACAATCCGGGCCACCGCGCGCGCCGCGACGCCGGGGCCGCAGCCGATCTCCAGCACCCGCATCCCCGGCCGCAGCGGCAGGGCCGCCACGGCGCGGGCGATGCGGTCCGAGACCACCGGCCTAGCCCAGCTTGCGAATGTAGGTCCAGGTCGGCACGGTGGCCCCGCGCGCGACCGAGAAACTTTCGGCATCGCCCAGATACTGGAATCCCGCATTGGTCAGCACCCGCGCCACACCCGGATTGTCCTGGAACGCCTCGGCGAACATGGTGCAATTCTGCTGCGGATTGGCTGCCACCAGCGCATTCACCGCCTGGCTGGCGATGCCGTGGTTCCAGAAGGCAGGCGCGACCCAGAAAGCAACCTCGGACTGGCCACGGTCCATCTTCTTCAGGCTGATCACGCCCAGCACCTCGGGCAGGCCCGAGCGCGAGCCGTCCATGACCCAGATATCCTCATCCGCGTTGGCGGCCATCGCGCGGGCGCAGAACGCCTCGGCCGCGCCGGGAGGCAGGGGATGCGGGATGCCCTGGGTCGCTTCGGCGACGCGTTTGTCCCCGGCATAAAGCGCGAACAGCCCGGCATCGGACTTTCGCACCGGGCGCAGCGTGAAACGATCGGTCGGGATTTCGACCTGCGTCGCGAACTTCTCCAGGATCATGGCTTCCCTCCTTTGAAGCGCATGTGGGGACTGTCGGCTAACCGTGCAATCGCCCGAATGTCTGGCCCTTTCAGGGTGAGCGCGTGGCAAGCTGCCACAATCCCCGGTCGAGCCCCGGAAACGAGAAAGGTGACCGGCCCTTCAGCCGATCCCCTCTCTACAATCCGATTGTAAAGGTTCGGCTTACTCGGCTGCCTCCGCGACCGGGAGAACCGAAATGAAAGTGCGGCCTTTGAGGCCTTTCTTGAAGGTCACGCGGCCTTCGACCGTCGCGAAGATGGTATGGTCGGTGCCCATGCCAACGCCTTCGCCCGGGAACCACTGGGTCCCGCGCTGACGGCAGATGATGTTGCCCGGAATGGCATGCTGGCCACCGAACAGTTTCACGCCAAGGCGACGACCGGCCGAGTCGCGGCCGTTGCGGGACGAACCGCCTGCTTTCTTGTGTGCCATGGGGGATTACTCCTGCGCTGCAGCGGCCTTGGCGGCACGCTTCGGTTTCTCGGCCTTCTCGGCGGGCTTGGCCGCGCCGGGGGCTTCATGCGCGGCGACGCGGGCGGCGGCGGTGCCGATGGCGGCCTTCACGCCGGTCTTGTCGGCGCCGGTCGCCAGGACCTCGGTCACGCGGACCAGCGTCAGCTGCTGGCGGTGCCCCTTGGTGCGCTGCGACGAATGCTTGCGGCGGCGCTTGACGTAGTGGATCGTCTTTTCGCCCTTGATCTGGTCGATGACCTCGGCCTGGACGGCCGCGCCCGCAACCAGCGGCGCACCAACGGTGGTGTCGACCATCAGGATGTCGTTGAACTGGATCTTTTCACCAGCGACGGCATCAAGCTTTTCCACGCGCAGGACGTCACCCGCCTGCACCTTGTATTGCTTGCCGCCGGTCTTGAGGACCGCAAACATGGGTCTTTCCTTCTCTTGCTCCGCGTCCTGCGGCCCCCGTTTCCGGGCGTTTCGGGGTTGCCCCGCCTTCGGACAGCGCGCCCTTGCGGGCGTCATTGAAATAGGGTCCTGGCGCGAGTCACCCCACGCCAGGATGCGCGCTTATGCGGCGAACCCCGGCCCGAGTCAAGCGCAAGCCGTCAGATGTCGCGCCCCAGCATCGCCGTGCCCGCCTCCCGGCCAAGCTGGTAGGAGACCTCGCGGAACACCTCGTCGAAGGCGGCGAAAAGCGCGGCGTTCAGGCGTTGCCCGGCGGGGCTTTCCATGAATTCGACATAGGCGGTCAGCTCGGCCTCGGTCAGCGGGTCGTAGGCCAGGCCGAGATAGGCCTGCAGCCACGAGGTCGTGTCGGCGCGGATCTGCTCTTCCTGCGCCCAGACCTGGGCCATCAGCTCTTCCTGCGGCAGGACGCTGCCTTCGGCGCCGGTCTCGGCCATGCCCGTGAGAAAGGCGAGGTTGCCGGACAGGCCCCCGGCCACGTTCATCTCGACCAGGTCGCCCGCGGCGATGAAGCGGTCAAGCAGCGCCACCTTGGGGTCACGGTCGGCGGCGCGGGTCTCGGCGGCGACGCGGGCGGCGTCCTCCTGCGCCTCGTCCAGAAAGGCGCGGCGGGCGTCGATCTCCAGCCCCACGACGCGGCGGCCGAGGTCGGAGGTGAAGAAGGCCATGATCTCGGCGAAGGTGGCGGGGTCCTGGGCCAGTTCGCGCTGGAGGACGGCGTCGAAGCCCCGGCGCAGGCGGGCGGTGTCGTAGATCGCGGCGACCTGGGTCTGCCAGCGAGTGCCGCCGCCGCCGGGGAACATCTGTTCTTCCAGCTCGGCCCCATAGGCCAGCCCTTCATCCTTCAGCACGGCGAAGAGGTCATCCAGCCGCAGCGCCCCGGCGAGTGCGGGCACATCGGCCTGGGCCGCGGGGGACTCTTGCGCCAGGGCGGGAGAGGCGAGCGGTGCGGCAAGGGCCAGAAGCGCGGCCAGGGCAAGGGGGCGGAACATGGGCGATCCTTCGGCTGGGTCGGTCCAGAGGTAGAGGCTTCGGCCCCCCTTGCCAAGCGCGCCGGGCGCAAGAGCCCGTGATCGGCACATCCGCGTGGATTGCCCCTTGCGCCCGCCGCGAGACCCGGCTATCCACCGCGCCACATAGACGACCCCTGAAGCGCGGAGAGGTGACGGAGTGGTCGATCGTGGCGGTCTCGAAAACCGTTGTAGGTTTGCGCCTACCGTGGGTTCGAATCCCACCCTCTCCGCCACCGGCCTTGATTTCATTGAACTTTTCCCCACTCGGGGGCCTCACCCATCAAACCACCCATCAAAAACTCTACGCCTGAATCCCACCTTTTCACGGCTGTTCAGGTGGCGCCATGGTGTTTCAAAGACCTTGAGG
>JBKHWC010000053.1:0-22751 GCA_046569765.1 Alphaproteobacteria bacterium
AGCCGCAGCATGCTTTCCAGCTTTGGCCGCTCGAAATTCGGGGTGATATAGACCAGCGACCCGTCCCGCAGGACCAGCGCGCCATGGATTCGCTCGGACGGATGAAGCGCAAGCCCCGTATAATAGGTCAGCGACGAAGCCGCATCCAGCCAGACGGCATCTACCCCGGCCTGCCGCATCGCCCCGGCCAGACGGCCCAGTCGGTCGGCATGTTCGGCCGTGGTGATGGCAGGTGCGCTGACGGCCGAGAAATCGCGCAATGCGGTGTCGAAATCGCTCATGTTCCGTTCTTTCAGATCCGTTGCATCACCAAATCCACCAGCCCGCCCCGACGGCACCGGGCGCCCGACAGCACAGAAGCCGGACGGTCCCGCAACCTGCGGCGCGGACAAAGGACTTCGGCACCCTCAACCACGTTTTCGCCGCCAATGCCATGGCTTACGCCGCGGCAAGCCAAGGCACCGGCTCGCTTCGCGCGGTCGCGGACACCCGCCCGACTTCCGAGCACGACGGCCTCCCATCGTTGGGAAGGCCAGCCCGGAAAGGATCCGCCTCAGCCGGCTCCGGTCACGCGCCAGATGATGTCGCCGACGTCGTCCGCCACCAGAAGGGACCGGCCATCGGACCCAAGGCTTACCCCGACGGGCCGCCCATAGGCCAGCTTCTCGTCCTCGGACAGGAAGCCGGTCAGGATATCCCGCGCCGGGCCGCTGGGCTTTCCGCCCTCGAACGGGATGAAGATCACCTTGTAGCCGCTCAGCTTCGAGCGGTTCCACGATCCATGCTGGCCGATCACCATCCCGGCGCCAAAGCCGGGCAAGGTGCCCTCGGGCATCCAGCACAGACCAAGCGAGGCGGTATGGCCCCCCAGCGCAAAATCCGGCGTGATGGCCCGGGCGACCAGCGCCGGATCCTGCGGCACCCGGTCGTCCACCGTCTGGCCCCAATAGCAGTAGGGCCAGCCGTAAAAGCCCCCGTCCTGGACCGAGGTCAGATAGTCGGGCGGCGTTTCGTCCCCCAGGCCGTCGCGTTCATTCACCACGGTCCAGAGCTTGCCGGTCACCGGCTCCCAGGCCAGGCCCACGGCATTGCGCAGACCCGAGGCGAAGATGCGCGCCTGCCCGCTTGCCACGTCCAGTTCCCAGATCGTGGCACGGCCCTCCTCGGCCTCCATCCCCTGATCGCCGATATTCGACAGTGAGCCGACCCCAGCATAGATCTTGGTCCCATCGGGCGAGGCAAGCAGGCTGCGCGTCCAGTGGCCATGCGGCTTGAACGCCACCAGCGTCTTGCCGTCGCCCGAAAGCGCGGTGTCGCCCGTGGCGTAGTCAAAGACCTTGATCCCATCGGTATTGCCCAGGAAGAACCGGCTTCCGACCAGGGCCATCCCGAACGGCTGGTTCTGGTTCTCGACAAAGACCTTGCGGATCTCGGCCACGCCGTCGCCATCGGCATCGCGCCACAGCGTGACGCGGTTCGCACTGGCGCCGATCGCCTTGACCCGCCGCATCGTCGCCTGCGCGGCATGATCCATCAGCGTCTTCGGCGGCGCGGCCTGTTCCTTCGATTCCGCCACCAGAACGTCGCCGTTCGGCAGCACCTCGATCCAGCGCGGGTGATCCAGGCCGGAGGCAAAGGCCTTGACCGCCAAGCCCGGCGCGCAGGTCGGCAGGTGGCCGTCCTTCCAGCCTTCCGCGACGGGCATCTTCAGCGTCATGATCCCCTGCTTCCGGGCCTGGGGAATTTCCGGTTCAGGGCCGAAGGCCTGCCGCGCGGGCGATCCCATACGGCGCACAAAGGCGACCGTGCCCCCCACCAATGCGGTTGCTCTTGCGATAAGCTCCATGGCTGTCCCCCTTTTTGCCGAGCAGTCTATCCAAGGCCGTGCGCGAGGGACAGCAGCTTTCTGCCGCCCGCATCCTCTCACCGAAGCCTTGCGGCAGCGTAGGGTGGGGTTGAACCCCACCCTACGCACGCGCGCAGCGCCGGGCTTCCCGCACCCGGACGGACCGGCTAGACTTCGCGCCATGCGGCCCGGACCGAAGAACCTGATCACCGATATCCCCGGCCTTCGCGTCGGCAATGCCCAGGACGCGGGCCTGCGTTCGGGCGTCACCGTCCTGACGGCCGACCGGCCCTTCACCGCCGCCGTCCACCTCATGGGCGGGGCCCCCGGCACGCGTGAGACGGACCTCCTCGCCCCCGACCGGCTGGTGCAAGAGGTGGACGCCCTTTTCCTCTCCGGTGGGTCTGCCTTCGGGCTGGACGCCGGCACCGGGGTCATGGCGGGCCTGCGGGCCATGGGCCGGGGCTTTCCGGTCGGGCCAGTCAAAGTGCCGATCGTGCCGGGAGCGATCCTCTTCGACCTGTTGAACGGTGGCGACAAGGATTGGGCCGACAGCCCCTATCCGGCGCTTGGCCAGGCGGCGCTTGGGGCGGCCGGGCCGGATTTCGCCCTTGGCACCGCCGGGGCGGGCTATGGCGCGCTGACCGGCAACCTCAAGGGAGGCCTGGGTTCGGCGTCCTGCGTCCTGCCCTCGGGGGTCACAGTTGGCGCGCTTGTGGCCGCCAATGCGCTAGGGCAGGCGACGGTGGGCGAGACGGCGCATTTCTGGGCCGCGCCCTGGGAAGAGGGGGATGAGTTCGGCGGCCTCGGCCCAGCGCCGATGGTACCGCAGGAGGCGCCACTGCCCCGCAAGCGGATGGGCGAGGCCACGACCATCGCCATCGTCGCCACCGATGCCGCCCTGACCAAGGCACAGGCGCAGCGCATGGCGGTGGCCGCGCATGACGGCATGGCCCGGGCGCTGGTGCCCTCGCATACGCCGCTGGACGGGGACCTGGTGTTCGCCGTCGCGACCGGGGCGCAGGGGATGGAGGACCCGGTGGTGGACGGCTTCCAGTTGGGCCACGCCGCCGCCACCTGCCTGGCCCGCGCCATCGCCCGGGCGGTCTACCTGGCCGATCCTCTGCCCGGCGACCCGCAACCGGCATGGCGTAGCCGCTTCGGGGCATCGGTTAAGAAACCCTGAACGCCCACGCCCAAGTCTATGTAATCACTGACAGATCCAGAAATGTCCACCGTGGACACTACCAGCGTTTCAGCGCGTCCTCATCGGCATCCTTCGCGGCCACCCAGCTCTCTCCCCCGTCCCGGCTCTCCTTCTTCCAGAACGGGGCGCGGGACTTCAGGTAGTCCATCAGAAACTCTGCCGCCGCGAAGGCATCGCCCCGGTGGGGGGCGGCGGTGGCGACCATCATGATCGGCTCGCCGGGAGAGAGCCGACCGTAGCGGTGGATCACCAGCCCATCCACCAGCGACCACCGCTGGACCGCCTGGTCCAGGATCGCCCGGATCGCCTTCTCGGTCATGCCCGGGTAGTGCTCGATCTCCATCGCCGTCAGCCCGCCATCGGGCCGGACGATCCCAGTGAAGCTGACCACCGCCCCGGCGCCCATCGCCCCGGAAGTGAAGGCCGAGACCTCGGCGCCCTGATCGAAGGCGGCGGCCTGGACCCGGACCTGCATCTCAGCCCCCGGTCATGGGGGGGAAGAACGCAACCTCGCGCACACCCGCCAGCGGAGCGTCGAAATCCGCCAGTTCCTGGTCCAGCGCGACCCGGAGGGCCGAGGTATCGGCGAAGGCGGCCGCATAGCGTTCCTCCCGCGCGCGGAGGTCCTCGACCAGCTCGGCCACGGTGGCGGCCCGGGTCTCCACCCTTTCTCGGGGGAGCCCGATCCGCTCGCGCACCCAGGCGAAGTAGAGGACCTCGATCATTTCTCGTCCCGCAGGTAGGGGAGCGACTTCGCGAAATACTCCCAGCCCGTCATGGCGGTCAGCAGCGCCGCCAGCCAGAGCAGGCCGATCCCCACCAGGTTCGCATAGGAGGCGCAGTCGCGGGTGCCGCAGGTGCGGATCGCCTCGGCCTCGCCCGCGGCGACGGCGGCGACGTGCTGTTCAGGGGTCATCCCCTCCAGCGCGAGAACGTTCAGGTAGTCAAGCCCGGTGCCCAGGAACAGGACCGTGATCGCCACCATCTGCGCGGTCGTCTTCCACTTGGCAAGCCTGGTGACCTTGAGGAGGCCCGCCTTGGAGCCAAGAAACTCTCTCAGGCCCGAGACGAAGACCTCGCGGAAGAGAATGATGGTGGCGGGCAGGATCAGCCACGGGTTCATTCCGTTGTATCCTGTGATGACCATGATCGCGATCACCACCATCGCCTTGTCGGCGATCGGGTCCATCATCGCGCCGAACTTCGACTCCTGCTTCCACAGCCGGGCGAGGTAGCCGTCGAACCAGTCGGTCAACGCCGCGCCGACGAACAGCGCCAGCGCGAACCAGTCGGCCCAGGGGCGGTGGAAATACAGGAACATCACGGCCACGCCGGGTGCCGCCAGCAGCCGGAGGACGGTCAGGGTGTTCGGGATCGTCCAGGTCATGGCGAAGTGGTAGACCAAGCGTCTTGGCGGGGGAAGGGGGTAGTTTCCCCGCCCGACGCCCGGCCTGCCGCCCGATCAGAAGTCGAAAAGGTCGGAGAGGAAACTTTCCTTCCGCTTCTTCTTGTAGCCGTAGCGGTAATCGTCGTCGTCATAGTCCTTGTGACGACGGCGGTCATCGTCGCGGTACTGCGGCGCACGGGGCTCGGGCTGGTAGACGGGCGCGGCATGGTGCTGCGGGGGCGCAGGAGGCGCGACAGGCGCAGCTGCCACAGCGGGACCGGGCGCGCCGAGCGACCGCTCGATGATCTTGTCCAGCTCGCCCCGGTCAAGCCAGACGCCCCGGCATTTCGGGCAATAGTCGATCTCGACCCCGCCACGATCGGTCATCACCAGGGTCTCTCCATCAACCGGGCAGCGCATCTCTCACCTCTTGCATGTCTCAGCCTGTTACATGGGGTCGCAAGCGCGGGCTGCAAGGGGGCACATCGGGCTTGCACCAGGAGCTGCAAGGGCGCAGGAAGGCAAAGCCGTGGCGCGGGCGTCGCCATCGGGGGGGCCAGCCTGCGGCCCGCGTTGCATCCGTCCTGCACGCCGGGACCGTCCGAGGGCCGCGCCAAGGCCCCGCTTCACAGGGGGCCGACATGATGCCGAACCGTCCCGAGCATTACCGCTTTCACAACGGCGGCCAAAAGGACGCCCTGCCCTTCGCCGAGGAGGAATACCTCGACCGTCTGGCCGGGCTGCATGACATTATGGAGCTGCACGGGCTGGATGCGGTGGTCCTGACCAGCATGCACAACGTCGCCTATTACGCGGGCTTCCTGTATTGCAGTTTCGGCCGTCCCTATGCCTGCGTGGTGACAAGGACCGACTGCGTCACCGTCAGCGCCGGGATCGATGCAGGCCAGCCCTGGCGGCGATCGATCGGGGACAACATCACCTATACCGACTGGCAGCGCGACAACTTCTGGCGCGCGGTGGTCAGCCTTACCGGCGAGGGCAAGGTGATCGGCTGCGAGGCGGACCACCTGACGATGGTGCAGGCCGAGAAGCTGGGCAGTTTCCTCAAGCCAAAGCGGGGGGTGGACGTCTCGGCTGCGACGATGGAACAAAGGATGCGCAAGTCCGAGGCCGAAATCGCCCTGATCCGGCAGGGCGCCGCCGTGGCCGACCTGGGTGGCCATGCGATCCGCGACGCAGTGCGGGTCGGGGCGACCGAGCTGGAGGTGGCGATGGCCGGCCGCGACGCGATGGAGCGCGAGATCGCCAGGCGCTTCCCCGACGCGGAATATCGCGACACCTGGGTCTGGTTCCAGTCGGGCCTGAACACCGATGGCGCGCATAATCCGGTGACGAACCGCAAGCTGGCGCGCGGGGACATCCTCAGCCTGAACTGCTTTCCGATGATCAGCGGCTATTACACGGCGCTGGAGCGGACGCTGTTCCTGGGCGAGGTGGACGAGGCCAGCCTGAAGGTCTGGGAGACGAACATCGCCGCGCATGAATTCGGGATGAGACTTCTCAAGCCCGGCGCAAGTTGCTTGGGCGTGACGGCGCAGATCAACGAATTCCTGGGCGAGCGGGACATGCTGCAGTACCGGACCTTTGGCTACGGCCACAGCTTCGGGGTCCTGTCGCATTACTATGGCCGCGAGGCGGGCCTGGAGCTGCGCGAGGATGTGGACACGGTGCTGGAGCCGGGCATGGTCATCAGCATGGAGCCGATGCTGACCATCCCGCAGGGCCAGCCAGGCGCGGGCGGCTACCGCGAACATGACATCCTGGTCATCACCGAGGACGGGGCCGAGAACATCACCGGCTATCCCTATGGGCCGGAGTTCAACCTCGTCCATTGATGAAATTGTCATCTTGCCGTCACCCGGTTGAAACGGTTGACGGCCAAGCGGGGCGGGATTTCCAATGGAAGGACCGCCCGGATGCACTTCAGATTCTGCCTTACCTCGGCGCTTGCCCTGGCCACCGCGCTGCCTGCCAGCGCCGAGATGGTGTTCAACCGCGTCGCCTCGTTCGCAACGCCGCTGAACATGGCCGAAGGTGAGGACACGGCCCGCGAAACCAGCGCCGAGATCATCACCGCGAGCGAGGATGGGATGACCCTGATCTATTCCGACAGCCCGCTGGGGGTGATCGGACTGGTCGACATCACCGACCACAAGGCGCCGAAGCCGCTGGGCAATATCGCCATGAGCGGCGAGCCGACGACGACGGTCGTGATCGGCGACAAGGCCTTCGTCGGGGTGAACACCTCGGCGGATTTCGTGAACCCTTCGGGCAAGCTGGTGACGGTGGACATCGCGGCCCGATCGGTGGTCGCGGAATGTGAACTGGGCGGCCAGCCGGATGCCGTCGCCAAGGCGAAGGACGGCAGCTTCATCGCCGTGACGATCGAGAACGAACGCGATGAGGACCTGAATGACGGCGCGCTGCCTCAGGCTCCGGCGGGCTTTGTGGTCAAACTGCCGGTCAAGGACGGCGCGGTGGACTGCGCGGGCCTGCAGAAGATCGACGTGGCGGGCCTTGCGGCGCTGGCCGGCGACGACCCCGAGCCAGAGTATCTGGACATCAACGAGGCGGGCGAAATCGTCGTCACGCTGCAGGAAAACAACCACATCGCGGTGATCGGCGCCGACGGGACGGTCTCGTCCCATTTCAGCGCCGGGGCAGTGGACCTGGAGGGGATCGACACGAAGCATGACGGTCGCCTGGACTTCACCGGCAAGATGGAGGGCGTTCCGCGTGAACCCGACGCAGTGAAATGGATTGATGCCGACCATTTCGTCACCGCCAACGAGGGCGATTATGAGGGCGGCTCGCGCGGGTTCACGATCTGGAAGAAGGACGGCGCGGTCGTCTACGACTCCGGCGCAAGCCTGGAGCGCGAGATCGCCGCGCTGGGTCACTATCCCGACAAGCGCAACAAGAAGGGCGTGGAGCTGGAGTCGGTCGAGGTCGCGACCTATGGCGACAAGCGGATGCTGTTCGTCGCCTCCGAGCGCGCCTCGCTGATCGCGGTCTATGACCTGACTGACGTGGCAGCCCCGGTGCTGACGCAGATGCTGCCCTCGGGCGTGTCGCCGGAAGGTCTGCTGGCGCTGCCGGGCCGCGAGTTGTTCGTCACGGCGAACGAGGCCGACCTGCGCGGAGACGGCCTCGCCCCGGCGCATGTGATGATCTTCGAGCGGGCCGAGGGCACCCCGGCCTATCCGATGATCACCAGCGCGGGGACCGAGCCGCTGATCGGCTGGGTTGCCCTGTCGGCTTTGGCGGCCGATCCGGAGACGCCGGGCAAGCTGTACACGGCAAACGATTCCTTCCTGTCCGCCGCGCCGACGATCTATACCATCGACGCCACCCAGACCCCGGCGAAGATCACCTCGGCCCTGCCGGTGACCCGTGGCGGCGCCCCGGCGCAACTGACTGACATCGAGGGCCTGGTCGCGGATGGCGAGGGAGGTTTCTGGATCGCCAGCGAAGGCCGCACCGACCGGATGATCCCGCATGGCCTGGTGCAGGTGAACGCCGAGGGCGAGATCGTGCAGCAGATCGGCTTGCCGCCGGAGCTGTCCGCGCATGAGATCCGCTTCGGCTTTGAAGGGGTGACCAAGGTCGGCGACCGGCTTTGGGTGGCCGTCCAGCGCGAATGGGGCGACGACCCGAAGGGCATGGTCAAGCTGCTGTCCTATGACCTGGCCGAAGGCACCTGGGGTGCGGTCCACTATCCGCTGGAAACCCCGGCCGAGGGCGCCTGGATGGGCCTGTCCGAGATCACCGCGCATGGCGACTGGGTCTATATCGTCGAACGCGACAACCAGATCGCCGACAAGGCCGCCGTCAAGCGACTGTACCGGGTGAAGCTGGCCGACATGACTCCGGCCAAGCTGGGCGAGCCGCTGCCGGTGGTCGCCAAGGAGCTGGTCCGTGACTTCCTGCCCGACCTGCAGGCGCTGAACGGTTATGTCGTCGACAAGATCGAAGGCTTTGCCATCGACGCCGCGGGCACCGGCTTTGCCGTGACCGACAATGACGGGGTGGACGACAGCTCGGGCGAGACGCTGTTCTGGTCGATCGGCCCGGTGAACTGACGCCCTGCAACCAGCCCCGGAACCGGACGCCGATCCGTTTCCGGGGCATCCCTTGCGGAGAAGATTCGGAAAATCCTGCATTTTTAGGGTTGACGGACGCGGGCCCGCGTGGCGCAAGGTGGGCCAAAGCTGCCACAACCAGAGTCTGCCAAGTGACAAACGCTTTTGCCCGGGTCCTTGCGATCCTTGCCCTGCCGCTGCTTGCCGCCTGTGCCGGCTCGCCCACGTCGAAGGAGCCTCCGGTCGTTCCGGGCTATGAAGGCATCCAGGACGGCGAATTCTTCATCGAGCCGGTGGCCCCCAAGTATCTGTACGAAGGCAACCGCCGCGAGGAGGTCGCCTATACCGGCGACGAGGCGCCGGGGACCATCGTGGTCGATACCTATGCCCGCAAGCTGTACCTGGTAGGCGAAGGCGGGACGGCGACGCGCTATCCCATCGCCGTCGGGCGCGAGGGGCTGTCGTTCCGGGGCACGGGCGTGATCGGGCGCAAGGCGGAATGGCCGTCCTGGACTCCGACCGCCAACATGGTGCGCACCCGGCCCGATCTTTACGCCGCCTATGCCGGTGGCCTGCCGGGCGGGCTGATGAACCCCCTGGGCGCGCGGGCGCTGTATCTGTACCGCGGCGGGCGTGACACGATGTTCCGCATCCACGGCACGTCGGATTCCGCGTCTATCGGCTATGCAACCAGCGCGGGCTGCATCCGGCTGTTCAACCAGGACATCATCGACCTGTACAACAAGGTGCCGAACGGCGCCCGCGTGAAGGTGCGGACCGAGATGGAAAGCCTGGCACAGGAAGGCCCGCAGATGAGCGATGCCTATGGCCGCCTCGTCCCCGAGACGCCCGAGAACATTGCCAAGAAGGAAAAGGACCTGGCCGCCATCGCCAAGCAAGAGGCGAAGGACAAGGCCGCCGCCGAGAAGGCCGAGACCAAGCGCCTCGCCGCCTGCGAGCGTCGCGGGATCGAGCCCGAGGACTGCCCGCGCCCGGCTCCGGTCGAGCCGACGGTCTTCGCCGGGACCTCGGACACCGTCAGGTTCTGATGACGTAATCCTTCAGGGTGGTCTCCACGACCTCCCATGTGCCCTCGAACCCGGGGCGGATGATCAGGCTGTCGCCCGCGTGCAGCTGGGTGACGGTGCCATCGGCCCCGGTCAGGATCGAATAACCGCTGATGATGTGGAAATATTCCCACTCGCTGTAGACCACCCGCCATTTTCCGGGGGTCGACTGCCAGAGGCCGCAGTACAGGCCGTCGCTTTCCTCCAGGTTCCAGGTGGTATGCACCGGATTGCCCGAGATCAGCCGGTCGGGGGCGGGACCGCCGATCTCGGGTGTGCTGCCGATGCGGGTGACGCGCTGGATCAGGGTCATGGCTCTCTCCTTTTTCGGGTCATTCAGGGCAAGCGCGGGGGCGGGGTCAAGCCCGTGGTGCCGCTGGCGGCAGTGCTGCGCTGCGGCGCAATTATGTTGCGGCGGCGTTCCGCTTGTGCCCATATGTCATGCAGAATTTGAACCGCGCGGAGCCCCCCATGAGCGCCACGTCCCCCGTCCGCCCCGTCCTGCCCCCCGATATCCGGGCCCGAAAGGGCGGCGCGCCGCTGGTGGTGCTGACGGCCTATTCGACTCCCGTCGCGCGGCTGGTCGATGCGCATTGCGACGTCGTGCTGGTGGGCGACAGCCTGGGCATGGTGATCCACGGCCTGCCCTCGACGCTGGGCGTGACGATGGAGATGATGATCCTGCATGGCCGCGCGGTGGTGCGGGGCTGCACGAAGGCGATGCCGGTGATCGACATGCCCTTCGGCAGCTATGAGGAAAGCCCCGCGCAGGCCTTCCGCAACGCCAGCCGCCTGATGGCCGAGACGGGTGCCCCGGCCGTCAAGCTGGAAGGCGGGGTCCATATGGCCGAGACGATCGCCTTCCTGACGGCCCGTGGCGTGCCGGTCATGGCGCATGTCGGGCTGACACCGCAGGCGGTGAACACTCTGGGCGGTTACAAGGTCGTGGGCCGCGCCGATGAGGCCGAAAAGGTCATGGCCGACGCCAGGGCGATCGAGGCCGCCGGGGCTTTCTCGGTCGTTCTGGAGAAGGTGCCGGAGGGACTGGCGGGGCGGATCACGGCCGAGCTGTCGATCCCGACCATCGGCATCGGGGCCGGGGTGGATTGCGACGGGCAGGTGCTGGTGGTGGATGACATGCTGGGTCTCTTCACCGACTTCCGCCCGAAGTTCGTGAAACGCTATGCCGAGCTGGGGAAGGCCGCCGACGAGGCCATCGCCGCCTATGCCGCTGACGTCCGGTCGCGCAGCTTTCCGGCGGCCGAGCACTCCTTCCCTGATACGGTGCCGGTGAAGAAATGATCCTGCGGACGGTGGCGGACCTGCGGGCTGTGGCGCGCGGGTGGAAGGCAAAGGGCGAAGCCGTGGGCGTGGTCCCGACGATGGGCGCGCTGCATGACGGCCATCTGTCGCTGGCCAGGCGGGCGCGGCAGGAGTGCGACCGGGTGATCACCACGATCTTCGTGAACCCCAAGCAGTTCAACAACCCCGAGGACCTGAAGAAATACCCCCGGAGCGAGGAAGCTGACGCCGCGCTGCTTGCCACGGTGCCGGTGGACGCGATCTTCGCGCCCTCGGTCGAGGAGGTCTACCCCGACGGCTTCATCACCAACGTGACGATGCAGGGCGTGGCCCAGCCGCTGGAAGGCCACATGCGGCCCGGCCATTTCGACGGCGTGGCAACGGTGGTGACCAAGCTGTTCGGCATGACTCTGGCGGACAAGGGCTATTTCGGCCAAAAGGACTGGCAGCAGTTGCAGGTGGTGCTGCGCCTGGTGCGCGACCTGAACATCCCCGTCCAGGTCATCGGCTGCGAGACGATCCGCGAGGCGGACGGTCTGGCCATGTCCTCGCGCAATGTACGGTTGACGCCCGAGGGGCGCCTGAAGGCCCCCGTCCTTTATGCCGCGATCTCCCGCGCCGCCGACGACATCCGCGCAGGCCATGCCGACCGCATGGCGATCCGCGAGGCCGCCGAGACGATGCGCGCGGCAGGGTTCGAGCGGGTGGAATACATCGAATTGAGGGATGCCGAGACGCTGATGCCCTCGGACGATCCGCGGCGTCCCCGCCGGATGCTGGCCGCGGCCTGGCTGGACGGCGTGCGGCTGATCGACAATATTCCGGTCTAGGCGCCTAGCCCTTGTAGCAAGTCGCCCGGTGGCCGGATCCGGCCGGCGAACAGACCCAGCTTGCGCCTTTCGTCAGCCCCCGGGCCTTCACGATGGCGGCTTTGGTCCGCGCCACAGCCTCGACTTTCGATACGGGTTTCGGGGCATTGGCAAACCAGTCGAATCCGTTGGCAGCCACCCGCGCTGAATTGCGGTCGTCGGTCGCCATGGCAGGCGCAGCACACAAGACGATCACAGCCGCAACCCGCAGGCTGCGAAAAGCATTGCCGACCATAGGACAACCCCCGTCTGGGCATGGCCCGAAGACCATGCGTCATAGGGGAGTAAACCCGGCGTTTCAGGCCCAAATCGGCCCGGATATGGGCGATTTCAAGAATTGTCTGGCAAAACCCGATTGTCTATCCGCCAATCCGGCAAGCCGAAATCGTCGGGCCAGGGATAGACCTCGGGCTGGTTGAAGTAGACCGAGCCAACCAGAAGCGGCAGGTCGGGCCGCGTTTGGCGCACCTGATTTTCCCAAAGAGTCACATAGGCTTCGCGGCCTGAGTAGCCTACTTCCGCCACGAGGATCGGCTTGCCGAAGCCCTGCAGCCGGGCGTAGCGTTCGTTCAGCCAGTCCTCGAAAGTCTTGGCTCCGCCCAGGATCGCGACCTCCCACGGCTCGTAGCCAAAGATCGACATGCCCACAATGTCGACATATTCGTCGCCCGGATAGTATTCGGCCGCATTCTCCATCCCCAGGGGCGACCAGACGACGTTGATGTTCGGCGCCTCCTCGCGGCAGATGTCGATCATCCGGCGATAGGCCTCGATAAAGTCGTCGGGTTCCCAGCCGGCCCAGATGAAGTGGCCCTCGTCATAGTCCATCTCGTGACCCCAGCGGACCGAGACCGGGCTTTGCAGGGTTCCCACGACGGAACAGATGCTGCGCATGTTCGCGTCGTAATAGCCCGCGCGGATCCCTTCGCGGAGGAACTCGGCCGTGTTGCGTTCGCTGCGCGTCCAGGTCCAGGGCTCGACGGTGATGAGAAGCGCACGCTTGCGATCCAGGGCGTACTGGTCGGCATCAAGCAGGCTGGACAGGTTGACGTCCTCCCACGGCAGGAAGACGTGTTCGATCGCCACCTCGCTGTCCGCCTCGAACTGGGCTTCGGGATCGTAGACGCCGAACGGCAGGTTGCCGGGCGGAGCGGCCCCGCCGGGCAGCGCGAGCAGCAGACAAAGGCCCGAGACGAGGCCCGCCTTGTGCACACTCTTCATCGCAATACCTCCCTAGTTGAAATCCGACGACTGTCGGACCCATTCAAATGTAAGATGATAGTCCGTGAGGCCCGCATGACCCGACCCCGCCCCGGCCACTCGGGCCTGCGTCTGCACAAGCCTGACGCGCTCCAGGCCTTGGGTCAGTCCGAAGGCGCCTTCAGCCGTCCGGGTCGCAAAGGCGTTGACGCTAAGTCCGACCAGCATGGCGACGCAGGCAAGTTGCACGGTCGCGTCACGCCAGGTGCCCAGGTAGCTCCAGCCATTTTCCGACAGGTGATGCCAGATCGTCACCAGAACGACCGAGGCGTACAGCGTGCCGGAGAGCAGGGTCAGCAGGTAGAAGCCCTTCGCCTCGGCCAGGGGCGGGCCGAAAAGGACGGGGAGAAAGCAGCCCAGCGCCAGAGCGGTATAGACCAGAAGCACCCGGCCCGGCAGGCGCCCGCGCGAGGCCTCACCCTTTGGGGTGATGCGGAAATCGACGAACTTGCCAGTCAGGGTGTCCCGCACCGCCATGATGCAGCCCCACAGGACCCAGGGCCATTGCAGCCCCAGAAAGAGTATCCGCTCCCAACTGAGGACCGAGGCATCCACGGGACGGAAATGGCCCATGCGGTGAAAACACCAGGCGATGACCAGCATGACCAGGATCATGGGCAGGACGTGGCCTATGTAGGCGGGATAGGTGACCAGCGAATACCGCACGTCGAACAGCACCGCGACCACGGGCAGAAGGTACATGGCGCAGAAGGTCAACGCGAGCAGCGGATACAGAGCCTGGCAGAACAGGAACTGCGCCCGAAGGCGCGGGGGAAGATGCGGCAGGTAGCGCGGAGTGTGCTGCAAGAGCAGCGTCACCAGACTTCGCGACCACTGGAATTCCTGTGTCACCATGTCGGCCACCGTTGTCGGCCCGTCGCCGATGGCAATGGCGTCGATCGCGTGGACGCCTTTCCACCCCCCCGCGTTCAGGATCATCGTGGTCGAGTGATCTTCCGCCAGTTCTGGTCCCAGGCCGCCCACGGCGCGCAAGGCACGCGTGCGGACGGCATAATGCGACCCGATGCACATCGGCGCGAAGCCGTTCGAGTAGCCAGCCTGCAGGACGCCGTGAAAGCCGCCCTCGGTATGCAGGCGCGTGCGGGCAGCCCAGTTCAGCGGCGCGTTGGACGAGCAGATCGAGGGCGCAGAGACATAGCCCACCTCAGGATCGGCAAAGGGCCGCAGCATCTCGCGCAGGTAGCCGGGCTGCGGGACATGATCCGCGTCCAGTTGGCAAACGACGTCGTAACGGTCATAGCCCCAATGGTCGTAGAAATAGGCCAGGTTGCCCTCTTTGCAGCGGGTCCGGCGGGGCCAGGCCTTCTGGTGATACTCCGCCACCCCTTTGCGCGACGACACATACACCCCGTGCGCCTTGCACCAGGAGAGCGTTTCAAACGAAGGGTCCTCGTCCGCAAGCCAGGTGTCGTGCGGCAGATCCTGGGCCAGCATCGCCTCCAGTGTGCGGCGCAGGACGTCGAAGGGCTCGGACGGGGTCTTGGTGACGATCATCGCCACCCGAAGCTGCAATTGCGCCGGATCGGGCGCAGAGGACCGGACGGCACGCAGGCTGAACACAAGGAAGAAGGCCTGGAGGAAGGTGATCCAGGCGACCAGCACCGACACAATGCCGAACTTCAGCCACCCGGTCCAGCCGGCCTCGGTGTCGACATGGGCGGGGTTCAGCCACCAGATCCAGAACCACAGCGCCGCAGCGGCCCACAGCAGGGACAACAGGAGCTGTCGGCGATATTGGGGGGGCGAGAGCAGCGGGGCCAGGTAGGGCGAGGCGGACCTATGCGGCATGGCGCACCCCATAGGCAAGTGCGGCGTCCGCCAGAAGAGCGGCCAGGTCGGACCTCTCCGCGACAAAGCCAAGACGCTCACGCGCGGCGGTCGGATCGGCGACCAGGGCGGGCGGGTCGCCGGGGCGGCGCGGGGCCCAGATCACCGGCATCCGGCGGCGGGTCAGGGTCTCGATCCCGGCGATGATCTCGCGGACCGACAGACCCTGCCCCGTGCCAAGGTTCAGGTGCAGCGTCTCGCCCCCGTTGAGAAGGTGCTGCAGCGCCAGGACATGCGCGCGGGCCAGGTCGGCCACATGGATATAGTCACGGATGCAGGTGCCGTCAGGCGTCGGATAATCGGTGCCGAAGACCTGCAGCGCCGGGCCCTGGCCGATGGCCGCCCGCAGCGCCAGGGGGATCAGATGTGTCTCGGGATCATGCCGCTCGAAAAGCTCGCCCTCCGGGTCCGCACCCGCCGCATTGAAGTAGCGCAGGGCGGCAAAGCGCAGGCCGTGGGCGGCGGCATGGTCGGCCAGCATCACCTCGCAGATCAGCTTGGTGCGGCCGTAGGGGTTGATCGGCGCCTGCGGCGTCGTCTCGGCGATGGGCAGTCTGTCCGGGATGCCATAAGTCGCGCAGCTGGAGGAAAAGACGATCCGATCCACCCCCGCCGCATGGCAGCCCGCGATCAGCCCGATCATGCCGCCCAGGTTGTTGTCGTAGTAGAGACCCGGGTTCGCCATGCTTTCCCCGACATAGGCCGAGGCGGCGAAATGGATCACCGCTTCGGCGCCATGCAGGCGGATGGCTTGCTCGACCGCGCGGGAATCGCGGACGTCACCGGGAACGAAGGGGCCGAACCGGACCGCATCGCGGTGGCCGGTCGAGAGGTTGTCGAAGGCCACAGGCAGGAAACCGGCCCGCGCCAGCGCCTTGCAGGTGTGCGAGCCGATGAAACCCGCACCGCCCGTCACCAGGATTGCAGGTCCGGTCGTCATGATACCAACACAGGCCGCCCCAGCATGGGGGCCCCGACGCGCTTTGCGAACCAGGAGATCGTCAGGTCGAGGCCCTTGTCCAGCGGCACCGAGGGCGACCAGCCCAGGATTCGGCGGGCACGGGTGATGTCCGGCCGCCTTTGGCGCGGGTCGTCTTCGGGCAGCGGCAGGAACTCGATCGGCGCCTGGCGGCCGACCTTGGCCTGTACCAGCTCGGCCAGTTCCAGCATGGTGAACTCGCCCGGATTGCCAAGGTTCACCGGCATTTTTTCGTCGCTGGCCATCAGCCGGATAAGCCCGTCGATCAGGTCGCTGACATAGCAGAAGCTGCGGGTCTGCGAGCCGTCGCCATAGACGGTCAGCGGCTCTCCCCTCAGGGCCTGAACCACGAAGTTCGATACCACGCGACCATCCTCGGGGTTCATCTGCGGCCCGTAGGTGTTGAAGACGCGGGCGATCCGCGTCTCCAGACCGCGATGCATCCCGTATTCCCAGAACAGCGTCTCGGCAGCGCGTTTGCCTTCGTCATAGCAGGCGCGCGGGCCAACCGTGTTGACGCAGCCGCGATAGCTTTCTTACTGCAGCGGGACTTCCGGATCGCCATAGACCTCGGAGGTCGAGGTGATCAGGATCCGCGCACCCTTCCGCTCGGCCAGCGCCAGCAGGTTCAGCGAGCCTTCAATGCAGGTGCGGAACGTGTGGATCGGATTCGCCTGATAGCGCGGCGGCGAGGCAGGGCAGGCCAAGTTATAGACCTCGTCCACCCGCCCGGGAATCGAAATCGGCTGGATGACGTCATGCTGCACGAAGCGGAAGCGCGGATGCCGCTGCAGGGCGGCGATATTCTCCAGTGACCCGGTCAGCAGGTTGTCGACACAGATCACCGCCTGCCCCGTCGCGATCAGTCTGGCGCACAATGCCGACCCAAGAAACCCGGCTCCGCCGGCAACGACAACAACCTTCAAACCAGGCAGTCCACGTCTGACGTGGCCTGGCTCCTCAACCAAGTCGCGCATTTCAAACCCTACCCATCAATGTCGCACGGCAGAAATTGCCGTGCGCGCCGACACCTTTCTCATTCCGGGCCCCAGAACCCGACGAGGCGCCTGGCCAGGCTGCCGTCCACTATGTCGCTGCAAGCAGAGCGAACAGAGGCGCGGCCAACCTTATACAATCATTAACTGTTTCTTGAATTTGTCAATCTTTTACCACAATTGGCCCCGTTTCAGCCATATTTAAGGGTGACGTCCGAGATCTTGTTCACTTTGGACCCAATTGCCCGCAAGATGCACAATTTATGGTTGCGTGCAGGGAAAGTGCGCACATCTTCGGCCTGTCAGGGCAACGAATCAGCTTATGGCGGCGGTGGGCAGAGCCTCTGGCCCGGATTCTCGCCACAGTTCTACCACTTTTTGGTCTCTCTTCGCCCGCACCGCCGCGCAGGCGCCGGGTTGCGGGATTCCGGGCTTGGACTGTGGGCGCAGTTGCGGCAAGACTGAGCCGTCGGCGGCAGGCAATGATCCTGCGGCAAAAGGATGTAATTCCCCGTAACATGACTATGTGTGGGGGAACGGGTCACAAGGAGGGTCGGATGGCCGATTTCGAGACGCAGATCAAGGAAAGCCAGGCTCAGGTCGCCGAGGCTCAGGCGAAGATTTCGGCAATCACCAGCCGGATCGAGGCGGCGCGGACCAAGCTGGACCAGGGCGTGCAGCTGGACGTGGAAAATGCCACGCTGGAAGACGTGAACAAGCACACCGACCTGATGAACGCGAACATCGCCGAGCTGATCATGGGCCTGGACGACGTGACCGCGGGCTTCTCGGCCGAATTCGCCGAGATGCGGTCGAAGACGGGGATGGAGACCTTCATCGGCATCTTTTCCTCCGCCAAGGCAGAGTCGATGCGGCAGGAGCGGATGCGCGCGGCCACCATCGACGACAAGCTGCAGGACCTGATCTCGAAGTCGGATGTGATCGTGAAGCTGTTGCAGGGCCAGCTTGACTTGCTGAACACCCAGAAGACTCGGGTGGAAGGGAATCTCGCGTCCACGCTGACCGAGCGGGAAGAAACCGTCGGCGCCTTGGAGGCGGTGCGGGCCGAGATCGCGGGGATGGACCCCAGGATCATCGAGCTGGAGAACAAGATTTCGGTCGAGCAAGACGCGGCGGCGCGGACCAAGCTGGAGACAGAACTGGCGACGCTGAACGCGCAGTACAACGCCCTTGTCCAGGATGAGCAGGTGAAGCTGGCGAAATCCCAGACGCTGGAGCGGTATATCGAGAAGGGCAAGACCTGGGTCGATTCCTTGCAGAACCAGGCGGCGACGCAGCTGGTGCTGATCAACAAGCTGCAGACGGACACCAAGCAGCGGGTGGTGCTTTATGACGCGCTGACCTCCAGCTTGAAGACCGCCCAGCAGCAGGATGTGGCCCACCGGATCAACGAGATCGGGGTGAAGACCGACCAGGAGGCCCAGACCGCGATGGCGGCCATCGGGGCAGCGACAAACGACAAGATGGCCGACATGCTGGAGGCGCATGAGGGCCACATGGTCTTTGCCCGGCAGATCCTGGAGCAGAAGGCGAAGGCGGATGAGCGGTTCGCGCGCCGGTTCGCCGCGATTGTCGAGAAACACGACAAGAATGCGTATGGGGAATAAGTGGCCGACGTAAAGGACGTCCTGACCTCGGACCACCATGAGTTGTACGACACGCTGGTCGCCCGGCGCTACTTTGCCAAGTTCGGCACCATCACCGGGCATCTGGGCCGGGTGGCGGCGGAGGTGGAGGCGGAGGGGAAGCTGACGCGGACCGAGGCGCGGGTCTTGGGGCGCTATCTGACGGCGGTGGCGGGGACGTTCCGGGCCTTGTCGAACAAGTACCTGATGACCGGGCGGGGCGAGAGGGCCCCCCGGCTGACCATCGACCGGCATGAGAGCGGGTTTCCGGTGGCCCAGGAACTGATGACGATGGCCGTGGATGCCCAGCAGGCCGAGAAGCATCTGGCCGGAATGCCCTCGGAGGCTGAGCTGAAGGACCGGATGATCCGGCAGATCGTGGGCGACCTGACCATCCCGACTGCGCTGCAGTTCGCCTTGTCGCAGCGGTACTACTATGAGGCTTTGGCGGCGGGGGGCCTGTTCTGGGCCCGGAATGACCCGGACGCGCAGTGGATTCAGGACCTTGGGGCGCGGCGGCATTTCCTGGTGCATTGGGCGGTCTGGGACACTCAGGTCAATCTGCCAGTGGTCTATCTGATGGACGTCGAGGACAGCGGCAAGAAGCCCCTGCCGAACGACGCCTACCGCTGGCCGCAGGTCCAACAGGCGCTGATGGCGCAGTCGGTGGGCGGCTTGAAGCTGGTGACCATCGCCACCGGCTTCGACAAGGATTTCGAGGGCCTGCACCCCAAGCGGCTGCGGCGGATCATCCTGGGGCCGATGTATTCGGCGAGCTTCACCCTGCAATCCGGCCCGATCTCCAAGGTGCTGGAGGGCGCGAAGGCGCCGGAGGGCGAGGACTGGGCGCTGGTCTGGACGGTGGAGGATCTGGTTTCCGACCGCGAGGAAGCGGTGAAGGATGGGTGGTTCTCGACCGCCCAGCGGCAGGTCTACAAGCTGGACCCGGTGGCAGGGGTGGAGCTGGGGGCCACGCGGCAGGATCGGATGATCATCCTGCCGGAGAAGCCCTATCAGGTGCTGGTGGAGCAGAACCCGCGCGGCTTGCAGGGGTTGCGGAAATTCGTCGTGGGGGCCGGGGGGCGGTTGATTCCGACGTTGTGATCTTGGGCCACCCCCCGGGGCGCTGCCCCGGACCCCGGGATATTTGGGCAAAGATGAAAGGGCTTATCGCATGAGCACGCGCGACACGATGGAGCTGAAGGAAGAGACGATCCGGGCGCAGTATGACGCGGCGCTGGGAATGGTCCTTGGCTTCGATCATGCGCCGCGGTTGGCGAAGGCTCTGGTGGCGGCTCCGGTGGTCGAGCGGTCTTCTGGTATCGGGGCGCGGCCCACGTTTCGCTCGACGGTGCCGGGGATGGCGACGCGGTCGACGGCGCGGCCGGGCGGGGTGCGGCTGGCGGAGCGGGTTGAGGGGATGGGGGATGGGTTGGTTTCCCCCGTGCAGGCGGCGGTGTTGAACGCCGTGCGCCGGTCGCTGGCGATTGCGCTGGCGATGGGGGAGACGTTCTCGGCTCAGTCAGGACTGGCGGAGTTGAAGAAGGCGAACCTGGAGAGCCGGGTGCCGGAGGCGCGGCGGGCGGAGTTCGGCGATCTGTTGCAGGGCGAGGCGCTGGTGGTGCTGTTCACCTTTGCCAATGCGCTCGCCTACCTGATCGCGCCGCATGTGGGGCCTGTGACGGTGGAGCTGGGCGAGGTGGAGGAGGTGTTGACCGACAACGCTCCGCTGGCCTTGCAGGGGGCGCTGTGGGAGCTGGACCAGGACATCGGCGCGCTGGCGACCGATGATGCGAGGCTGGTGGCGGTGGTCTCGGCCTTTGCCGAGGCGCTGATGAAGAAGGTGCAGATCCGGGCGGAGAATGGCGCTCGGGTGTCCGTGTTCACGGCTGGGTCGTGGAAGGTGGAGGCGGATGGGCTGACCATCGCGGGGTTCAAGCCGGCCAAGGTGGCGAAGGGTGGCATGATCGCCATGGCGTTCAAGAAGCCGCATGAGGTGGTGGGGAACCACATCGCCAAGTACCAGTCCTTGCGGCTGGCGAAGATGCTGATGGCTTATGACTTCGAGCGGCGGCTGAACCCGTTTGCGGAGCTGGGCGGGTTCATCTTCACCTTCATGGGCGACGGCAAGCCCGGGACGGGGAAGACCACACTGATCCAGATGATGGCGGGATTGCTCAACGATTACTGCAAGGTGGCGGGGTATCCGTTCCGCTACCAGAACTTCTCGATCGACCAGATCGACAGCTATCAGGGCAAGTCGGGGCAGAACGCGAAGGCCTTCATCGACGCGGTGCTGGATCCCTCGGTCATCGGCTTCGGGACCATCGACGACATCGACCAGGTGGCGGGCAAGCGGGGGGACCGGCAGTCCAGCGCGGGGCAGCAAGAGGTGACGGCGGTCTTCATGCAGGCCTTCGCGGGCGCGGGGACTGTGGTGCGGGGGAACTGCACCTTCGGGATGTTCAGTAACTACCCGGAGAATGTGGACGACGCTTTGCGACAGCGGGCCGGGGCGCGGTTTCTGGTGGACGGGCCGCAGTCCCGCGAGGATTACATCGATATCCTCTCGCTGCTGCTGGGGAAGAACCATGCGATCCCGGTGGGAGACCATCAGCTGTTCGCGGCGCAGGAGATCAAGAAGGCCGTTGCTGCGTCCTTCGAGGGCCACTCGAAGCCGCATGAGGAGGGCCTCTTGAAGGTCTGGGACCGGGTGTCGGGGGAGATCGGGAAGCTCGATACTCTGGCGAAGATCGGGGCTTACCTGAAGGCGATCCAGCAGGCGGATGAGCGGTTCACGGGCCGGGCGATCAAGAACATCACCGATGCGGTGAAGGTCCGGGCGATGGACTTCGAGCTGCCGGATGAGTGGATGGCGGAGCCGGACCTGTTCCTGTTCAAGCCCTATGACGAGAAGCTGGCGATGATCAAGGGCCTGATGACCCCGATCACGGTCGAGATGGTGATCCAGGAGATCAACCGCTACGCCGATTCCGAGTTCCGCTATGCCGACAAGTCGGACGAGGTGGCCATCGAGGCAATGGTGCGCGACTTTGGCCGGACGGAAGAGGCGAAGCGGCGGTATCTGGAGGGGAAGGGGTGATCGAAGACGGCCTAGCCACGGACGATGATGCTGAGTTCGAGCGGAGACGTGCGGCGTGGGAGAAGCAGCTACGCTTCCCTCATATGGAGGCTGAGCTTGATTGGCTGAGAGCAATGCAGGATGCGATGGTTGATGCCGGGTTGAAGCTAACGGGGTTCAAAAGAAATTGCATCTTGCTCAATTTCGGTTCTGCAGGCCTCGCTTCATGGATGCTCTTGATCCGAGATGCACAACCCGACTTCTTCTGGATGGCAGTTATTCTATTCGCCAACGTAGCTACAATCGGAGCCTATCTGACAGTTGCCATTGCCCTCACCTCACAGAGGTCGGCTCTTTCGCGCGTTAACGAACGTGCGCGAATTATCGACTCAAGGGTTTTCGGCGAAATGTCTGTCGGCAGCGCAATTGAAAAGAGGATTTGGTAGTCGTGTCATTCCGCCCGCGAGCCCCCCACCCCCATCCCCTCCCCACGAGGGGGAGGGGAGGTGCTTTTCCGGTTGGAATCGAGGCTGGTGGTAGACGGCTGGGCTCTCCCTCCCCCTTGTGGGGAGGGTTGGGGTGGGGGGCCTTTGGCATGGGGCGTGACGGATGACCGGCATTCACCCCATCACCCGGCAACGCGCACGGAAGCTGCGGGCGGAGATGACGCAGCAGGAGCGGCGCGTCTGGGCGAAGCTGCGGGAGTTGAATCGGATGCTTGGGCTGCATTTCCGGCGGCAGGCGCCGATTGGGCCGTTCATTGCGGATTTCGCCGACCTGGGGCGAAGGTTGGTGATCGAGATCGATGGAGGTGGGCATGGTGGGGAACGCGACCAGCGGCGGGATGAGTGGTTGGCGGCTCAGGGGTTTCAGGTTCTGCGTTTTTGGGACCCAGAGGTGTCGGGTAACATCGAGGGTGTGATGCAACTGGTTCTGGACGCGGTTGACGGCGAGTCCTTGGCAGAGGGCGTGCCCCCCACCCCCATCCCCTCCCCGCGGGGGGGAGGGGAGGCGCTTGGGGTTGGCGGCGTGCGTCGTGGGCTTGCGTCTTCGCCTTTGGCTGGCGCCCCCCCACCCCATCCCTCCCCCACGCGGGGGGAGGGAGGCGCAGGGCGGTTGGCGTCGCGCGCGACGGATGAGCCTGGAGGCTCCCCTCCCCC
>JBKHWC010000054.1:0-22272 GCA_046569765.1 Alphaproteobacteria bacterium
CGACGCCTCTTGCGTGACCGTCTCCCCGGCCAGCCGACGCTTCAGGACCGCAATTGCTTTCGCCGACAGCGTCACGCCCCCCATCCGGTAGTCCTCGAAGGCCGCGAAGGCCAAGGGGACCCAGTCGCGGACGCAGGCCGCGATGGCTTCGGCGTAGACCCTTATCTCATATTGGGCGTGGGGGTCGGCGCGCAGGTGGAGGAAGTGGAAGAGGTTGTGCAGGTCCACCTTCCAGTACCATTGCGTGTAGATGTTGGCGGGCAGGTTCATCCGGGCAAGCTCTCGGGCGAGGCCCTGCTGGCCGTCCTGGCTTAGCATCGCCTCGTAATGGTCATAGGCGCGGTTGGCGTCGGACTTCAGCAATTCGAGGACGCGGGCGGCTTCCTCGCCGGTCAGCACCTCGCCCCGGCCCTGGTTGTTGACGGTGGATTGCGCGGCGAGGTGTTCGGGGGCGGGGATGTAGAACTCTCGGTCCAGGATCGAGTAGCGGGCGGAGTATTCGTTGACGTTGGCGGTGCGGTGGCGGATCCACTGGCGGGCGACGAAGACCGGCAGTTTGACGTGGAGCTTCAACTCGCACATCTCGAACGGGGTGGAGTGCCAGTGGCGCATCAGGTAGCGGATCAGCCCCTCGTCGTTCTGGACGTGCTTGGTGCCGGCGCCATACGAGACGCGGGCGGCCTGGACGATGGCGCTGTCGTCGCCCATGTAGTCGATGACGCGGATGAAGCCGTGGTCAAGGACGGGGTGGGCGCGGTAGAGATGCGCCTCCATCCCCGGCGAGACGGCGCGGAGGGTCTGGCGGGGGGCGGCGCGGGCGGCCTCGATCTCGGCGAGTTGGTCGGGGGTGAGCATGGCGGCCTCTGGTTGTGACGAGTCGTTGGCTACTATAGCTTGGGGTTCGGGCGGGTGATACCGCGAGATGGATGGAGATGGGTATGGCGATCAAGTATCTGCACACGATGGTCCGGGTGAAGGATCTGGAGGCCTCGCTGGCGTTCTATCGGTTGCTGGGGCTGGAGGAGACGCGGCGGTATGACAATGAGGGCGGGCGGTTCACGCTGGTGTTCATGGCGCCGCCCGGTCAGCCGGAGTGCCCGGTGGAGCTGACGTACAACTGGGATGGGGATGAGGGGCTGCCTTCGGACAGCCGGCATTTCGGGCATCTGGCGTATGAGGTGGACGATATCTATGCGGTCTGTGCGCATCTGCAGGCGAATGGGGTCACGATCAACCGGCCGCCGCGGGATGGGCGGATGGCATTTGTCCGCAGCCCCGACAATGTGTCGATCGAGCTGCTGCAGAAGGGCGGCGCGAAGGAGCCGGCGGAGCCCTGGGCGAGCATGCCGAGCGTCGGCCATTGGTGAGCGTCGGGTGAAGAGTCCGGCAGGCGTCTGGCATCTGTCCAGACGTTTCGCCTGGCGGGTGCGGTGCGCTGAAAGCGCACCCTACGATAGTTGCAGGCGTCCGCTCTGGAATTACCGCCGGAATTGACGGTTTGGCGGATCCTGCGCTTAATTCAGCGACCAGTGGGAATAGCTGTCTTTTCCCAGTCTGTCGAATTGCTGGAGGCTGGGTCGTAGTGCTGCGCCAAGCAAGTCGAGGCCCAATCCGCCCAGTGCGGGGTGGCCATCGGCGCCGATCAGGACGTTGCCGGTGAACATCGCCAGTTCATCCACCAGACCCGCCTTGACCAATGCCGCCGCGACGGTGCTGCCGCCTTCGCTGAGGATCCGGGTGAGGCCCCGATGGGCCAGCGCGCGCAGGGCGGCGGTGAGGTCGAGCTGGCCTGCGGCCTCGGGTGCTTCGATCAGCGTGGCGCCGGTGGCCTCCCAGGCGGTGCGGGCCGCTTCGGGGGCGGAGGGGCCGTGGACAAGCCAGACGGGGTGAACCTTCGCCGTGCGGCCGAGGCGGCTTGTCGGAGAATGGCGGAGGACGCGGTCCAGGACGATGCGGACAGGCTGGCGGACCGCGCCCATGTCGCGGACGGTGAGGTCGGGATCGTCGGCGAGCGCCGTGCCGGAGCCGACCATGACGGCATCGTGCGACATCCGCAGGGCATGGACCTTGCGGCGCGCCTCTGGCCCGGTGATCCAGCGCGACTCACCCGTGGCGGTGGCGGTGCGGCCGTCGAGGCTTGCGGCCAGTTTCAGGGTGACGAAGGGAAGGCCCTGGGTCACGCGCTTGAGGAAACCGGCGTTGAGGCGGGTCGCCTCGGACGTCAGCACGCCCTCGGTGACCTCGATCCCGGCCGAGCGCAGCATCAGATGGCCGCGACCGGCGACGCGGGGGTCGGGGTCGGTGAGCGCGGTGACGACCCGGGCGACGCGCGCCTCGATCAGCGCATTGGCGCAAGGCGGCGTGACGCCGTGATGGGCGCAAGGCTCCAGCGTGACATGGGCGGTTGCGCCTTGGGCGAGCGCACCGGCCTGTTGCAGGGCGCGGACCTCGGCATGGGGGCGGCCGCCGGGCTGGGTCCAGCCGCGACCGACCACGACCCCATCCCGGACCAGAACGCAACCGACAGCCGGGTTCGGCCAGACATTCCCTAGACCCCGCGCCGCAAGGCGCAGGGCGTGTGCCATGTGGTGGGCGTCGCTCACTCTTCGCTGGCCGGGGCGGGGCGAAGCTCGCTGACGAAGCGGTCAAAGTCGTCCGCGGCCTGGAAGTTCTTGTAGACGCTGGCAAATCGCACATAGGCGACGGTGTCGATCCGGGCTAGGCTTTCCATCACGATCTCGCCGATCTGCTTCGACTGGATGTCGGTGTCGCCAAGGCTTTCCAGCCGCCGCACGATGCCCGAGATCATCTGGTCGATGCGTTCCGGGTCGATCGGGCGCTTCTGCAGCGCGATGCGGATCGAGCGTTCCAGTTTCGAACGGTCGAAATCCTCGCGCTTTCCGCTGGATTTGATGACGACGAGATCGCGCAACTGGACGCGTTCATAGGTGGTGAAGCGGCCGCCGCAGGCCGGACAGAAGCGACGGCGGCGGATCGAGACGTGATCCTCGGCCGGTCGGGAATCCTTCACCTGCGTGTCGATGTTGCCGCAGAACGGGCAGCGCATCGGCCCCCTCCTTGCTATGGTTTTCCTGCCTCCAGGCCCGGTGTTCCCCCGGTTTGCCCATACAGACTATAGGAGAGCGGCGCGGATTTGGGGAAGGCCTATAATATCGGCCCAGAATATGGGGTCGGCACTGTGGCGGGCGAGACTCAGGTCAGTCGCAGAACCGGGTCCATTCCGCGGCCGCATGGTCCCAGCACTGGCCGATCCCGGCCTTCAGGTCCGAAATTGCGTCGAGGGAGGTCTGCGTCGTGCCCTTGTCGCAGGTGAGCGAGGCGAGGAGCGTGTCGCCCTGCATCACATTGACGCCGCCTTCAAGGACGGCGGCTTCGTCCAGCCGGTCGAAAGAGGTCCAGACTTCGTAGGTCGTGCCCTGGTTCTGGAAGGCCACCATGTCCCAGATCGCGCGGCCGATCCCGGGCCAAGGGGCGTAGGCGGCGGTTTCCAGCGGCTGGGTCAGGGTGAGTTCGGGCCGACCCTCGGGGCCGAAGCGGTAGGTGAGCATGCCCTTCCAGTAGCAGACATCCAGCGTCTTGGCGCCGATCCGGCAGGAGAAGGCGGTGTCGCCCTGGCAGGCGGCATGGGCCGGGCTGGCGAGGGCGAGGAGGAGGAGGGCGGCGCGCACGGGGACCTCGTTTGCGGGCAGTCTGGTCCGGGCTGCGCGGCGGCGCAAGGTGGGGAAACCCGGCCATCCGCGCTTGCGCCGGGACGGGGGCGGGCGCATGCTGGGGATCTGGTCAACGGGAAGGAGCGTCAGGATGAAAACGGTCAAGGACATGCTTGCCAGTGCCAATGCCGAGGTTCCGCGCATCGACACCCAGGCCGCGCGGGCGATGATGGCCGAGAAGGACGCGCTGCTGCTGGACATCCGCGATGCGCCGGAACTGGAAAAGACCGGCCGGGCCGAAGGCTCGCACCATATCCCGCGCGGGATGCTGGAGTTCCGGGCGGACCCGGAGTCGCCCTATCATGACCCCGCGTTGCGGAAGGACCGGCCGGTGATCCTGCATTGCGCTTCGGGCGGCAGGGCGGCGCTTGCGGGCAAGCTGTTGAAGGAGATGGGGTTTCAGGCCGTGTACAACCTGGGCGGGCTGAAGGACTGGAAAGAGGGCGGCGGGCCGGTGGAGGAGCCGCTGGATCAGGGGATGTAGGGGGGGGCAGTCGCGCGGATGCCTTGACGGGTGGGACACCCGGGTTCTTGCGGCTCAGGGGGTTCCAGCCACGCGCGCCGTGGAGACGAAGACGCCGAGAGGCGATCCGTTGCCGGAAACAAGCAGCGTCTGGCCGGGTGAAAGATTGGCGATGAACTCCTCCGGGAAACCGCAGAGTTCATGGGACAGGATCGGCATCCCGCGAAGTGCGATAGGGTTTCGGCATTTCCGGTCCACCGACCGTTTTGCCCGTTTGACGACATATGGAAGTTCGGTCGGCTTACCGACGCCCCAAGTGTAAAGCATCGCGCCCCCGCCGGCGACGGCGTTGTAGCCCAAGGTGCCGCCCAGCGCCGGGACGAAGGCAAGGAGCAGCAAGTACTTGATGGACTTCCTGTCGCCGCCGTCCCGGATCCGTCCGCGGACACCGACAACTGAAGGCAGGATTGCACAGAATGCCGCGCAGGCAATGGCCAGCCAGAAAGATTGGGCGACCCAGGTGGTGGAGGGCAGGAACTGCTGCCCTCCAAACATACGGAGGAAGAACGGCAGGCCACCGATCAACATGAGAACCACGGCGGCGCCAAGCGCCCGACGAAGGGCGTCGTTCGGTTCTTTCGACACCGCCGACGTGCCTTACTGATCCAGGAAACTGCGCAGTTTCCGGCTCCGCGACGGATGCTTCAGCTTCCGCAGCGCCTTCGCCTCGATCTGGCGGATGCGTTCGCGGGTGACGCTGAACTGCTGGCCGACCTCTTCCAGCGTGTGATCGGTGTTCATCCCGATGCCGAAGCGCATGCGCAGCACGCGTTCTTCACGGGGCGTCAGCGAGGCCAGGACGCGGGTCGTCGTCTCTTTCAGGTTCTCTTGGATCGCCGAGTCCAAAGGCAGGATCGCGTTCTTGTCCTCGATGAAGTCGCCAAGCTGGCTGTCCTCCTCGTCGCCGATGGGGGTTTCCAAGGAGATCGGTTCCTTGGCGATCTTCATCACCTTGCGGACCTTCTCCAGCGGCATCTGGAGCTTTTCGGCCAGTTCCTCGGGCGTCGGTTCGCGGCCGATTTCGTGCAGCATCTGGCGGCCGGTGCGCACCAGTTTGTTGATCGTCTCGATCATGTGGACCGGGATACGGATCGTGCGGGCCTGGTCGGCGATGGAGCGCGTGATCGCCTGGCGGATCCACCAGGTCGCATAGGTCGAGAACTTGTAGCCGCGGCGGTATTCGAACTTGTCGACGGCCTTCATCAGGCCGATGTTGCCTTCCTGAATGAGATCAAGGAATTGCAGGCCGCGGTTGGTGTATTTCTTGGCGATCGAGATCACCAGACGCAGGTTCGCCTCGACCATTTCCTTCTTGGCCTGACGGGCCTCTTTCTCGCCCTTCTGGACCTGGTTCACGATCCGGCGGAATTCGCTGATGTCGACGCCGATGTACTGGCCGACCTGCGCCATCTCGTTGCGCAGTTCCTCAACCTTCTCGCGGCTGCGTTCGATCAGCGCCTGCCAGCCACGGCCCGGCTTCTGCGCCATGCGGTCCAGCCAGGTCGGGTCAAGCTCATACCCCTGGTATTCCTGGATGAATTCCTGCCGGTTGATCCGGGCGGCGTCGGCCAGCTTCACCATGCCCGAGTTGATCGACATGATCCGCTTGTTGATGCCGTACAGCTGGTCGATCAGCGCCTCGATCCGGCTGTTGTTCAGGTGGAGTTCGTTGACCAGCAGCACGATTTCCGAGCGCAGCTTCTGATAGGCGGCCTCATCGGCGGTCGAGAAGCGCTGGCTGGAGGAGAGCGTCGCGTTCATGCGCGACTGCTGCATGTCGGCCAGCTTGTCATAGTCGCGCGCGATCAGGTCCAGCGTTTCCAGCACGCGCGGCTTCAGCGCGGCTTCCATCGCGGCCAGCGACATGTTCGAGGCTTCGTCATCCTCGTCCTCGTCCATCTCGCGCAGGATCGGGTTGCCGTCGGCGTCCAGCTCCGGCTCGGCGCTGGCAGGGCGGCGGGGGGCGGCTTCGCCCACGCCGACCTCGTCCAGCGGCGGGCCGTCCAGTTCCTCGTCGCCGTCAAGGCTGCGGCCGAAGGTGGCCTCAAGGTCGATGACGTCGCGGAGGAGGATGTCCTCGTTCAAGAGTTCGTCGCGCCAGATGATGATGGCCTGGAAGGTCAGCGGGCTTTCGCAAAGCCCGGCGATCATCGTGTTGCGACCGGCCTCGATCCGCTTGGCGATGGCGATCTCGCCCTCGCGGCTGAGCAGTTCGACCGAGCCCATCTCGCGCAGATACATGCGCACCGGGTCGTCGGTGCGGTCGAGCGTTTCGGTCGTGGTGCCGGCGATGGCGATTTCGCGGCTGGTGGAGGCTTCCACCAACTCGCCGGCCGGGGCTTCGCCTTCCTCGACCTCTTCGTCCTCGATGACGTTGATGCCCATTTCCGACAGCATGGACATGACGTCCTCGATCTGTTCGGAGGACACCTGTTCCGGCGGCAGGACGGTGTTCAGCTGCTCATAGGTGATATAGCCCCGCTCACGCGCGTCGGCGATCATCTTCTTGACGGCAGCCTGGCTCATGTCCAGCGAAACGTCGGGCTCTTCCGTTTCCGGCTTGGCGTCGTCGGTGTCCTTGAGGGCCATGGAGTCTCCTATCGGGGCGCGAATCGGGCGAGGCTTGGTCGAATCAATAACGCGAATCGGACCGGGGGAAAGGCCGAATCAGCGGTTTTTCTTGACCCAGACCTGGCTATCGATCAGGGATTGCAGATGTCTTGACAGTGCGGCGCGGTCCTCCCCCAGGTCCGAACTGTCACGGGCGGCCCCATGTTCCGAACGATGACGCGCCTCGGCTGCCTTGGTCAGGCGCCAGGTCAGTCCTTCGTCGGGCAGGCCTTCGAAATCCTCCATCGCATCTTCGACCTCGCGCCGGGCACCGCGACGAGCTTCGAGCTTGGCCAGCTCCTCTGCGAGGCAGAGCGCGGCCAGGTCGTCGTCCTCGCGGTTGCGGACGGGGGGGGCTATGGCGACATGGGGACGCGACATGAGCGCGTCAAGGGCCGCCGGGGCGGTGTCGCGGATCAGGCGGTGCAGATCGGGGGCATCGGCCTGGGTCAGGATCAGGTGGCGGAGGCGGTCGTGGTCCTCTCCGGTCAGGTCAAGCCGTTCCAGCGCGGATTCGAAGCGGTGGATCAGCGCGGGGTGGAGGATGAGCGTGGCAAGGATCACCGCCTCGCGCAGGGTCTCCTCGATGGCGCCCTGCGCCTGGACCAGAAGCGAGGAGCGCGTGGTCGCCAGCGCCCCGCCGGGGGGCGCGTTCCTGCGGCCGCGGAAGGGGCCGGGCTGGAAGGGGCGGGCCTGGGCGGTGCCGAAAAGCTCGGCCCGAAGGCGCTTCATCTCCTCGGCGTAATGGCTGCGGATCGAGGGGTCGGTGATCCGCGCGAGATGGGCGCGGAGAGTCTTGTCCAGGGCCGCCCGGCGTTCGGGGCTGTCGAAGATCCGGCCTTCGGTCTCGCGCTGCCAGAGGAGCTGGACCATGGGCTTGGCCTGATCGAGCACCGCCTGCATGGCGGGAGCGCCTTGCGCCTTCAGCAAGTCGTCGGGGTCCATGCCGCCGGGCAGGATGGCAATCCGCAGCGCCTTTCCGGCCTCAAGCAGCGGCAGCGCCAGGTCGATCACCCTTTGCGCGGCCGCCATCCCGGCCTTGTCGCCGTCCAGCGCCATGATCGGCTCATCCGCGATGCGCCAGATCATGCGGAGCTGCTCTTCGGTGACGGCGGTGCCGAGAGGCGCGAGGGCGGCGGTGAACCCGGCCTCGGACAGCGCGATCACATCCATGTAGCCTTCGGCCACGATCAGGGGCTTGCCCTTGCCCGCGGCCTCACGCGCGGGGGAGTGGTTGAAGAGGCTGCGGCCCTTGTCGAAGAGCTCGGTCTCGGGGCCGTTGAGGTATTTGGCCTGGGCGTTGGGGTCGAGGCTGCGGCCGCCAAGGCTGATCGGGCGGCCGCGGGTGTCCTTGATCGGGAAGATGATCCGGCCGCGGAAGCGGTCGTAGAGGCTGCCGTCGTCGCCCTTGGCGATCAGGCCGGAGGCGACCATCAGGTCGGGCGCGATGCCCTTGGCGGCAAGGGCGTCCTTCAGCGCGTGGCGACTGTTCGGGGCCCAGCCGATGTCCCAGCGGTCCCAGGCCGGTTCGGTCAGGCGGCGTTTCTGGGCCAGGTAGGCGCGCGCCTCGGCCCCGGCGCTGGTCTTCAGCTGAAGGCGGTAGAACTTGACTGCCTCCTCCATCACCTGTTGCAGAAGCGTTCGGCGGTCGGCGCGTTCGGCGGCCTTGGGGTCGCGGGCTGGCATCTGCATCCCGGCTTCACGCGCAAGGATCTCGACCGCTTCCATGAAGCCGAGGTTTTCCGACTCCTTCACGAAGGTGACGGCATCGCCCTTCGCATGGCAGCCGAAGCAGTAGTAAAAGCCCTTGCGGTCGTCGACGTGGAAGCTGGCGGATTTTTCCTGGTGGAACGGGCAGGGCGCCCAGAAATCGCCCTTGGCCATATTCGACTTGCGCATGTCCCAGGTGACTTTTCTTCCGACGATGGAAGAAAGTGTGACACGGGTACGCAGCTCGTCGAGGAATCCGTTCGGCAGGGACATGGCTCCCTCTATACCAGATCGCGCGCCCTGTGCAGCCCCCGGGGGCCAGCCCCCGGACCCCCGGGATATTTTTACAAAGATGAAAGACAGCCTCCTTTCATCTTTGCATAAATATCCTCGGGGGGGCCGGGGGGCGAAGCGCCCCCGGGAGTAGTCAGAGGCCCAGACGGTCGCGCATCGCGTACCAGGTCATCGCGGTGACGAGGAGCGGCCAGCGGAGCAGCGCGCCGCCGGGGAAGCGGTATTGCGGCAGGCTCGCCATCAGGTCGAAGCGCTCCATCTGGCCTGCGGTGGCCTCGGCCATGAGCTTGCCGGCCAGGGTCGCCAGCGCGACGCCGTGGCCGGAGTAGCCCGAGGCGGAGAGGACGTTCTGGCCAGGACGGGTGAAGCAGGGCATCCGGTTCACCGTGATCGCAAGCGTCCCGCCCCAGGCGTGTGTGATCCGGGTCTTCGCAAGCTGCGGGTAGACCTGAAGCATCGGTTTGGAGACGGTCTTGACGATGTCGGGGAAGCGGTAGCCGTAGCTTTCACCGCCGCCGAAGAGCAGGCGGTTGTCTTCGCTGAGCCGCCAGTAGTTCACGACGAAGCGGGTGTCGGCGACGGCGACGGGTTCGGACAGCAGGTCCTTCGCGGCCTCGCCCAGGGGTTCGGTCGCGACGATGAAGTTGTTGATCGGCATCACTTTTGCCGAGACCTTGGGGCTGAGTTGCCCGAGGTAGCCATTGCCGGCAAGGATCACCGTGGCGCAATCGACATGGCCCGAGGGGGTGCGGACGACGGGTCTTGGCCCCGGTTCGACGCGGTGGACCTCGGACAGTTCATGAATTCGCACCCCGGCCTTCGCGGCGGCCTGTGCAAGGCCGATGGCGTAGTTCAGCGGGTGCAGGTGGCCCGCGTCGCGGTCCACCTCGCCGCCGACATATTCGGTCGATCCGATCAGGCGGCGGATCCCCGCGCGGTCGAGGGGTTCGAGATGCTGGTAGCCGTAGTCGCGGTGCAGTTTCTCGGCATAAGCGTGGGTGTCGCGGACTTCCGTTTCCGAGCGGCAGGCATGGGCGATGCCGGGGTGGAAGGTGACCGGCATGGCGTGGTCCTTGACCAGCGTCTTGACCAGGGTCTTGGCCTCCTCGGCCAGGTCCCAGAGACGGTGGGCGGCCTCGCGGCCCACGGTCTTTTCCAGCCAGACCTGGTCCTGCCTCTGGCCCGAGCCGACCTGTCCGCCGTTCCGACCGGACGCGCCGAAGCCGACACGGTGGGCTTCGAGCAGGACCACGTCATAGCCCTTTTGCGCCAGATGCAGCGCGGCCGACAGGCCGGTGTAGCCGCCACCGACCACGCAGACATCGGCCCTGGTCGCGCCCTTCAGGACCGGGAAGCGGTCCAAGGGCGCGGCGGTCGCGGCATAGTAGCTGGCGGGGTATTCGCCCCGCCGGTCATTCGCGTGCAAGAGGTTGACCATCAGACGTTCAGGAGCAGATGCTCGCGCTCCCATGGGCTGATGACTTGCAGGAACTCCTTGTATTCGTTGCGTTTCACGCTGTCATAGACCTTGACGAATTCCAGCCCCATCACCTCTTTCAGCGCCGCATCCTCGTCGAGGAGGTCAAGCGCGTCGCCGAGGTTCACGGGGATGTCCTCGCTGTCGATATAGGCCGAGCCGGTGAATTCGGGGCGGGCCTGGGTCTTGTTCATCAGGCCGAGATAGCCGCAGGCGAGGGTGGCGGCGATGCCGAGATAGGGGTTGCAATCCATCCCCGGCAGACGGTTTTCCACCCGGCGCCCCGAGGGCGAGGAGATCGGGACGCGGAGGCCCGTGGTCCGGTTGTCGCGGCCCCATTCCAGGTTGATCGGCGCGGCGAAGTCGGGGACGTAGCGGCGGTAGCTGTTGACGTAGGGCGCGAACAGGGCCACGGCGGCGCCGAGGTGTTTCTGCAGGCCCCCGATGAAGTGCATGAAGGCTTCCGTTTCCACGCCCTTGGTGCCGGCGAAGATGTTCTTGCCGGTCTTGGCGTCCACGACCGAGGTGTGGATGTGCATGGCGCTGCCCGGTTCCCCGGCGATGGGCTTGGCCATGAAGGTGGCAAAGCAGTCATGGCGCAGGGCGGCCTCGCGGATCAGCCGCTTGAAGAAGAAGACGTCGTCGGCAAGGCGCACCGGGTCGCCGTGGGCCAGGTTCAGCTCGATCTGGCCCGCGCCGCCTTCCTGGAGGATGCCGTCGATTTCAAGGCCCTGCGCCTCGGCATAGTCGTAGATGTCGTCGATCACCTTGCCATATTCGTCAACGGCCGACATCGAATAGGCCTGTTTTCCGGCTGCGCGGCGGCCGGTGCGGCCCATGGGCGGGATCACCGGCATGTTCGGGTCGATGTTGCGGGCGGTCAGGAAGAATTCCATCTCCGGCGCCACGACCGGGCGCCAGCCCTGCGCGGCGTAGAGGTCGACGATGCGCTTCAGCACGTTGCGAGGCGAGAAGGGGATCAGATTGCCCTGCTGGTCCTTGGCGTCGTGGATGACCTGCAGCGTCACGTCAGCGGTCCAGGGCGCGGCGGTGGCGGTGGACCAGTCCGGTTCCAGGATCATGTCGGGTTCGGTGAAGGCGTCGAAGGGGTTGTCGGCCCATTCGCCGGTGATCGTCTGCAGGAAGATCGAGTTCGGCAGGAAATAGCTGGTCTGCTTGGCGAATTTCGCGGCGGGCATCGCCTTGCCGCGCGCCACGCCGGCGATGTCGCCGATGATGCATTCCACTTCGTCTACCCGGCGGTTGCCGATGTAGTCGCGCGCTGCCTCGGGCAGCTGGTCGGTCCATTTGGACATATGTCACACGTTTGTTGGGGGGTGGCCCCCGCGCGATCAGGCGCGGAGCTTCTCGGCCCCAGATTTGGCTTGGTGGGTCAGAAAGAACTCCGCGATCCGGTCGGCCATCGACGGGCTGTCGAGGGTCGTGTCGAGCCTTTGGGTGGCATCGGCAAGGAGCGCGTCGGGGACCAGACCCGGCCCCCGGTGCTGGATCAGCCCCGCCATGAACTCCTTGCGGAATTCGGGGTGGGGCTGGACGGTGAAGATGCGGTCGTCATAGAGGAGCGCCGCGTTTTCGCACATTGCGGTCGAGGCGAGGACTTTCGCCATCTCGGGCTTTTTCACCACCTGGTCCTGGTGCCAGGCGTTCAGCGTATAGATCCGGTCGCCGAAGTCGTATTCGGTGGGGCCAACGGTCCAGCCGCCCGCGAATTTCTCAACCTTGCCACCCATGGCTTGCGCGATGATCTGGTGGCCGAAGCAGATGCCGACGACGGGGACATGGGCGGCATAGGCGGCGCGGATGAAATCCTCGAGCGGGGGGATCCAGTCGTGCGGCTCGTACGCGCCGTGGCGCGAGCCGGTGATGAGCCAGCCGTCGCAGTCGTGGACGCTGTCGGGGAATTCGTTGCGCAGGACCGCCCAGCGGCGGAAGGTCAGGCCCTTGTCGGCCAGAAGCGTCTCGAAGAAATCCGGGTAGTCGCCCTGGTGGCGCAGCGCGTCGGGGGATTCGCCGGTCTGGAGGATGCCGATCTGCATGGGTCTGTCTCTGGTCTGGTCAAGGAAAGGTGGGGCGAAGCCCCCCTTGTGGTCAAGGGGGGCCGCGCGGTTACACCGTGTCGAGATAGAGCTCCACCCGCTCTTCCGGCGAAAGCTCGGCGATGTAGTGCAGTTCCTGCCGCTTGGTCTGCACCAGGTTGCGGATCAGCTCTTTCGGCAGGAAGCGGTAGAGGATGTCCGAGTGCTCGAAGGCGTCGATCGCGGCCTCCCAGCTTGCCGGGATCTGCGGCAGGTCCATCGCATAGGCGTTGCCGGTGATCGCGGGCGGCGGTTCCTTCTGGTCCTCAAGCCCCGTCAGCGCAGCGCCCAGGATCGCGGCCAGCATCAGATAGGGGTTCACGTCGCCCCCGGCCACGCGGTGTTCGATCCGCCGCGCCGAGGGGTTCCCGGCCGGGATGCGGATCGCGGCGGTCCGGTTCTCATACCCCCAGGAGATCGCCGTGGGGGCGTGCTTGTCGGGCACCAGACGGTCGAAGCTGTTCAGATGCGGCGCGAAGAGGAGGGTGGAGTCGTGCATCGCTTCCAGGCAGCCGGCGACGGCATGGCGCAGTTGCGCCGTGCCCTTGGGCCCGCCGGAATCGAAGATGTTTTCGCCCTTTTCGTCCAGCACCGAGAAATGCGTGTGCAGGCCCGAGCCGGAATATTCCAGATAGGGCTTGGCCATGAAGCTGGCGGCAAAGCCGTGGCGGCGGGCCAGGCCCTTGACCAGCATCTTGAAGAGCCAGGCATCGTCGGCGGCGCGCAGCGCGTCGTCGCAATGCATCAGGTTCACCTCGAACTGGCCCAGGCCGGTTTCCGACGTGGTGGTGTCGGCCGGGATGTCCATCGCCTCGCAGGCGTCGTAGAGGTCGGTGAAGAAGGTGTCGAACGCGTCCAGCGCGCGGATCGACAGCGTCTCGGCTGCCTTGCGCCGCTTGCCCGAGCGGGGCGAGGGCGGGACCTGCAGGGTCTTGCCCGAGTCGTCGATCAGGAAGAATTCAAGCTCCATCGCGCAGACCGGGGTCAGGCCCTTGGCCTTGTACTTCTGCACCACCGAGTTCAGCGCATGGCGGGGGTCGCCCTCATAGGGTTGACCGTTCTCGCGGAACATCCAGATCGGCAGAAGCGCCGTCGGCGCCTCCAGCCACGGCATCGGCATGAAGCCGCGTTCGGTGGGTTTCAGGACCCCGTCCTGGTCGCCCTGTTCAAAGACCAGCGGGCTGTCGTCGATATCCTCGCCCCAGATGTCAAGGTTCAGGACCGAGAAGGGGAACCGCGTTCCGTCCTTCACGACCTTTTCCGCAAACCGGGCGGGCACGCGCTTGCCCCGGGCCTGCCCGTTCAGATCCGCGGCGGCCACGCGAATGGTCCGCACGTCGGGGTGCTTTCTCAGCCAATCCTTCATCGTCATGTTCATCGAGGTAAGGGCACGATCCCCGCGCCCGGGGCCACCCGACTGAACGGAGTCGGCCCACCTGATGCGCAGGATGGGACCATGCCCTTGGTCCTTCCCCTGGTTTCGATCGCCTTGCCCCGCGGGCCTTCTTTTCGGCTTTGCCGCGGGGTCCGGGCGGGTGCCCGGATAATTTGATCAAAAGAAGCCTACTACCGGATCAACTGTGGACGCAAGCGAATTCTGCTTTTGATATTCGACGGCAAGTGGCGGTTCAGCCTGCGGTTCACCAGGGCGAAAATCCAGGTCACGAGGAGCGTGAGCAGGATGAAGTAGACCGCGACGATCGGGTAGGGGACGAAGGGGTTGAAGGTCTTGTCGGCGAAGTAGTTGGCGTAATAAAGCGCGTCGCCCATCTGCCGGAAGGCCGGGAAGCCACTGAAGAACACCAGCGTCGTGGCGTGGAACAGGAAGATCGCCTCGTTCGTGTAGGCGGGCCAGGCCAGCCGCAGCATGGTCGGCCACTGGATGCGGCGGAACTTCTGCCAGCCGGTGATGCCATAGGCTTCGGCGGCCTCGAGGTCGCCCTTGGGGATCGACTTCAGCGCGCCATGGAAGATCTCGGCAGCATAGGCCGAGGTGTTCAGGAAGAGGACGAACAGCGCCCCGGCCCAGGCCCGCGTGGTCCAGGCGGTTTCGACGGTGAGGCCCAGGAGGTTGATCCCGGTCTTGGGCAGAAGCTGCAGCGCCTCGTAGGCCAGGAAGAACTGGATGAAGAGCGGCGAGCCGCGAAAGACGAAGACGAACCACTCGGCCGGCTTGCGGATCAGGCGGCGGGGCGAGGATTTGGCCAGCGCCACGGCGACGGCCAGGAAGAAGCCGAAGGCTAGCGCGAGAACCCCGAAATAGACGTTCCAGATCAGGCCCGAGCCGATCAGCGTTACCTGCTGGCAGAGCGTGAAGTCGGTCTTGGGCAGAAGGTTCTCGCCAAAGCCGATCGAGCGGAAGGCATAGGCCTGGACGGTTTCCCAGCAGGTCATGCGACGGCCTTTCGCAGGGCTTCGCCGCCGGCGGTGGCCTGGCCGTGGTTCAGCCGGGCAGAGATGCGCGCAAGGACGATCTCGGACAGTTTGGTGAAGATCAGGTAGAAGACCAGAAGCCCCAGGAAATACCACAGCCGCCAGTCGGGATGCGGGTATTCATAGGCCTGGGTCTTGGACCCGCCCAGCTCGCGCGCCCAATAGACGATGTCGCGGACGCCCAGCAGGAACAGAAGGGGCGTGGCCTTGATCAGGATCATCCAGAGGTTCGACAGGCCGGGCAGGGCATAGACCCACATCTGCGGCACAAGGATGCGGCGGAAGACCTGGGCGTGGCTCATGCCATAGGCCTCGGCGGTTTCCAGTTGCGCGCGCGGCACGGCGTTCATCGCGCCATAGAGGACGTTGGCCGCAAAGGCCCCGAAGACCAGGGCGAAGGTGAAGACCGCAAGGCCGAAGCCATAGGCCTGATGCCAGAAGGCGGAGGAGGCGCCGAGGGGGATCTTCGCCTGCTGGCAGACGCGGAATTCCAGGCCCTGCCAGGGCCAGCTGTGATCCTCGCAGACGGCGAGGCTTTTCAGATACTCAAGCCCCTGGTCCAGCGCGATGACGAAGAAGAGGAAGAAGATGATGTCCGGCACGCCGCGCACGATGGCGGCATAGCCTTTGCCCATCAGGCGAAGCGGCAGGATGCGCGAGCGGGCGGCGGTGGCCCCGGCGAAGCCCATGGCCAACGCGGCCGGTGCGGTGAGCACCAGCAGGAGAAGGACCGTGAGGAAAGACCAGTAGAAGTCGATGTGCTTGCCCGAGGTCAGGTAGCACATGGCCCAGGTCAGGCCCTCGATGGATTTGGGATCGGCGCAGGCTTCGAACATCTGGGGAGTGGGGCGCGGCCGGAACCGCGCCCCTTGTCCTTAGAACTTCGTCGATTCGGGACCGAAGTGCTTTTCGATCAGCGCGTTCAGGCTGCCGCCGTCCTTCATCGACTGGATGGCGGCGTTCAGCTTCTCTTTCAGCTCGGCATCGCTTTCGCGCAGGCCGACACCGATGCCGCCGCCCAGCTGGACGGGCTCGCCCACGAAGACCAGCTCACCGTTCGATTCGGCCACGATCGGCGCAAGGAAGTCCTTGTCGGCGAAGACCGCGACCGCCTCGCCGTTGCGGACGGCGGCGACGGATTCGTCGGGGGTGGCGAATTCCAGCACGGTCGCGCCCGATTCGGCGACGTAGCCGGCCTGGATGGTCGAGACCTGCGCCGCGACAACGCCCTTGAGGTCGACGTCGGCCGACAGCGCGACATAGGCCGAGGCGGCCGGCGGGAAGTAGTTCTGGGTGAAGTCGATGACGGCGTCACGCTCCTCGGTGATGCTCATCCCCGCCATGATGGCGTCATAGTTGCCCGACTGCAGGTTCGGAATGATCGAGTCCCATTCGTTGGTGACCCATTCGCAGGTCAGCGTGGCGCGCTTGCACAGCTCGTCGCCCAGCTCGCGCTCGAAGCCCGCGACTTCGCCGGCGTCGTTGATGAAGTTGAAGGGAGGGTAGGCACCCTCGGTCCCCAGGCGCACGACGTCCTGGGCGAAGGCTGCGCCGGAAACCGCGATCAGCGCGGTGGCGAGAAGCAGGTTTTTCATCCTTGGTCTCCTTGTTGGATGGTTGGCCGGTTCACTGGAACCAGCGGGATTCGATGTCGGCAAGCGTACCGTCCCGGCGCATGGCATCCAGTGCCGCGTCCAGCCTGTCAAGCAACGGATTGCCCTTGCAGACCGCCATGGCAACGCCGTCGTCGGGGATCAGTTCGGAGTACAGGTAATCAAGGCCGTTCGCCTCCATGACCTCCTGCACGCGGCCGCGCGTCTCGAACGGGCCAAGGGCGAGGTCGACGCGGCGGTCGATCAGGGCGGCGAGGACTTCGGCCTCGGTCGCGAAGACCTGATACTTCCGGTCCAGCCGGCGCAGATGCGCCTCGTGCATGGTGCCGGACTGGACGGCCGTCACCGCCTGGTCCGGCGCTGGTGCGCCGGGGCGGCCGATGTACCATTCGTCCGGGTCGGTCAGGTGGTAGCTTTGGGTGAAGTCGACCAGCGCGCGGCGTTCCCCGGTCACGGCCATGCCACCCAGGACGATGTCGAAGCGGCCGGACATGACGCCGGGAATCAACTCGTCGAAATTCGCCAGCTCCCAGGTGCAGTCCAGCGCGGCGCGGGCACAGACCCCGTCCATCAGGTCGCGCTCATAGCCGATGACCTGTCCCTGGGCGTCAAGGTCGGTATAGTCTGGAAAGGGCGCGTCGGTGCCGACCACGACGGGCTCGGCCGCGGCGAGGACCAGCCCGGTGACCGCCCCGGCAATGGTGCCCGCGCAGGCCATCAGCCCCCCGTGGCCGAGAGGAACCCGCGCAGGCGTTCGCTTTGCGGATTGCCGAAAAGCTGGGCAGGCGGGCCCTGTTCCTCGATCAGGCCCTTGTGCAGGAAGATGACATGGTCGCTGCAATCGGCGGCGAGTTTCATGTCATGGGTCACAAGGATCATGGTCCGGCCTTCATCCGCCAGCGCCTTGATGACGCGGACCACTTCCTGCTCAAGCTCCGGGTCAAGCGCCGAGGTCGGTTCGTCGAAGAGAAGCGCGCGGGGTTCCATGCAGAGCGCGCGGGCGATGGCGGCGCGCTGCTGCTGGCCGCCGGACAACTGCGCGGGCCAGGCCTCGGCCTTGTCGGCGATGCCCACCTTGGCCAGGTATTGCCGCGCCTTGGCCTCGACCTCTTTCGGGTCGCGCTTCAGGACGGTGACCGGGGCCTCCATCACGTTCTGCAGGATCGTCAGGTGGGACCAGAGGTTGAACTGCTGGAACACCATCGACAGGTTGGTGCGGATCCGCGTCACCTGCGCCCGGTCGGCGGGGTGGCGGTGCAGCCCCTCGCCGCGCCAGCGGACGGCCTCGCCCTCGAAGCGGATCTCGCCCTGCTGGCTGTCCTCCAGAAGGTTGCAGCAGCGCAGAAGCGTGGATTTCCCCGACCCGGAGGAGCCGATCAGCGACACGACATGGCCGCGCGGGGCGGTCAGGTCGACGCCCTTCAGCACCTCGAGCGGGCCATAGCTTTTGTGCAGGTCGTGGATTTCGATGACCGGGGTGTCGGTGGCGTCAGGCATCTGGCTTTGGGTCTAAGGGCGCGTCTGATCCGGCAGTAGGGCAGGGATTCCGCGCCATTGCAACGTAGATTTGCCGGGAAACCGGCCGCAGGACGCGGCGATCTGGTCACTCTGCCGGGTGAAGCGGCGGCGGCGAGGGGGGATTGGGCACGGCGAGGTAATCGGCCAGCGGGATGCGGACGAGCGCCCGGAGGCCGAGTGTGCAGCGGCTTTCGGCGTCCAGCGCGGCGATGGCTGCGGCCACGGCGGCGAAGGTGGCCTCGGTGTCGGAGCCCTGCGCGGCGATCAGTGGCAGGCCGGGGGTCGGGTCGGTGAGGCCCACGGGTTTCAGCCGGGCCGCGACCGGGTCGGCCTGGAGGAGCCGCCAGGTCACGGCATCCAGCGCGGCCAGGTCGGCGCGGCCCTCGGCCACGGCCTGGGCCGAAAGACGGTGCCCCCCGCTGCGCAGGACGGGCCGCAGCGTCAGGCCGAGCTTGGCGGCATGGCTGTGCGGCGCGGCCCAGCCGGATTGCGACAGGTCCTCGTTGAAGGCGAAGGGGGCGCGGTCGAACTGCGTTACCCGGTCGCGCGGGTCGTCGGCGCGGGCGACGAAGACGGATCGGTAATGGCCGGGCGCGCAGCCCTCGACCCCGTAGTCGGGGGTGCCGACATAGGCCACGCGGTCGTGCAGCCGGGCGCGGAACGGGTAACCGCAGGTCTGCGAGAGGATCAGGTCGGGCGCAGCCCAAGCGTCCCAATAGGCGTGCTCGCCCCGGGTCAGCGCCTCGGGCGCCGCGATCCCGCGGGCGCGCAGCCCGTCGCGGATCAGCGCCCAAAGCCGATCATTCGCGGCCTGGGCGGCCCCGAAGTCATACATCCCAAGGCTTGCGATCATTGCGCTTCGCGCCGTTCCGCGCGCTGCCGGGCTTGGGCCGATTCCACATCCGTCAGCCCCAGAAGGCTGGCCACCATGCGCATCAGCCGGTCCTCCTCGGCATCGCGCAGGCCGTCGGCCAGCGCAACCGACCAGAGCGCGGCCATGAGGTCGGCCCGGTCCTCCAGCGCGATGGCGGCCTTGAGCGCGCGGGTGAAGCGGACGGTGTCGGGGGCCTGGCGTTCCATCTCCTCGGCCTCGGTCCGCAGGCGGGCGGCCTCGAAGGGGCCAAGGCCGTGATACTGGGCGAGGGTGCGGTCGATCCGTTCGACCTCTTCGGCGGCGTAAAGCCCGTCGGTGCGGGCGATCCGCACCAGCAGGGTGGCCAGCGCCAGACGGGCGTCGGGTTCCGGCAGCCGGGCCGGTTCGGGGACAAGGAGCTTGCGCAGGATGTCGATCATTGGGCGTATCTAGGGCCTTGGGCCGTGCTTGGAAAGCCTGGCGAACCGGGTTGTGAGCGCGGCCAGTTCCTCGGCCAGGCCGAAGGGCGGGTTGACGATGAACAGGCCGGACCCCTCCATCCGGTGCCCCTCACGCGCGGGGGGGAAGCGGACCTCATGGCGCAGCCCCGCGGGAAAGGCCTGTTCCAGCGCCTTCAGCATCGGGCCATGCGCGCCGCCCTTCAGCAGCGGATACCACAGGATCAGCAGGCCCACATTCCACTTGCGGTGGATGTTGGCCATGTGGCGCGGGATCGCCTCGTAATCGGCCTTCACCTCGTAGGAGGGGTCGATCAGCATCAGCCCCCGGCGCGGCGTGGGGGGCGTAAGCGCGAGCGCGAGTTCGAACCCGTCGCGGCGGTGGACATGCGCGCCCCAGGGTTTCGCGACCTCGGCCAGGCGGGCGAATTCCTGCGGGTGCAACTCGGCCAGATGGAGCGTGTCCCCCTCACGCAGCCCCAGCGCGGCGATCAGGGGCGAGCCGGGATAGGCTGTCTTCCCATGCGCGGCGCGGGTCTCCTCAAGGCGCTGGCGATAGGGGTGGTCCTTCGGGAAGAGGGGTTCGGCCAGGACGATACCCGCCGCGGCCTCACCGGTCTTGACCGCCTCATCGGCGGACAGGTCGTAGAGGCCCCGGCCGGCATGGGTCTCGATGTAGGTCAGCGGCTTGTCCTTGCGGGTCAGGTAGTCCAGCACCCAGGCAAGGGTGGCGTGCTTGTGGACGTCGGCCAGGTTCCCGGCGTGGTAGAGATGTTGGTACGAGAGCATGGGGCCTGCCTAACCCGGCCGGGCGGGGTTGGGAAGCGGCAACCGACTTGCCGGCCTGGCGTTGGAGGCGTAGGAGCGGCGGCAAAGAACGAGGGCCAAGCATGGAAATCTTCACCTACGAGGGCATGATCGCCCTGCTGCAAGTCATCGGCATCGACCTGGTGCTGGCAGGCGACAATGCGATCGTCATCGGCCTTGCCGCCGCCGGCCTGCCGCAGGAACAGCGGGCGAAGGCGATTCTGGTGGGGATCGGGGCCGCCACGGTCATGCGGATCGGCTTTGCGCTGATCACGACGCAACTGCTGGCCATCGTGGGGCTTCTGCTTGCGGGCGGCATCCTGCTGCTGTGGGTCTGCTGGAAGATGTGGCAGGAACTGCGCGTCGGCGCGCATGAGCACGACATCGAGGCGGTCGAAGCGCTGGCGAACGAGGACATCGACAAGGACGGCGCCATCGCCGACGACGCGCCGAGGAAGACCTTCCGCCAGGCCGCGACGCAGATCGTGGTGGCGGACGTGTCGATGAGCCTGGACAACGTGCTGGCGGTGGCCGGTGCGGCGAAGGACCATCCGACGGTGCTGATCATCGGCCTGGCCTTGTCCATCGCGATGATGGGTATTGCCGCCAGCTGGATCGCAAGGCTGCTGAACAAATACCGCTGGATCGCCTATATCGGCCTGCTGATCATCCTTTACGTCGCGCTGAAGATGATGTGGGAGGGCTGGCACGAGGTCGAGCCCTTCGTGGCGAACGCAATGGGCTGAGACCCGGGCCTATTCGTCGTCGTCGGCAGGCACCAGATCGGCAACGCGACCGCTGAGGACATCGTCCAGCTCGCGTTGCCGCCTGGCAGATTTGCGTTCAAGGGCATTCAGGATATCGCGCCGGTCAGGGCAGAACAGCTGCACATCGGCGCGGCGCTGGCGCAGGATCGCCAGATCCTGGTTCAGCTTTTTCAGCCGATCCTCCTTGGATTGGAACGAGAGGCCGACGCTCCGCCGATAGCGAAGCAGCCGGTCGTCCAGATAACTGACCCGTCCCAGAAGCCGCGCGCGGAACATCAGCACCTGATCCTCGAACACAGAGGATTCGACGATCGGGCCAAACCGGGCGAACAGGTCCCGATGCCAGGCACTGCTGGCGCCCAGGGCGTGCGACAGGGCCTTTGCCAGATCTGGCAGGGACTTCTGTTGCAGAGCTTCAGGGCGGGTTCGGTTCTTCTGCTTGGGCATCGGCGTGCCCGACGCATCCAGATCGGTCACGTTCGAGTAGACGTAATGGGGATCATCCCGGCCGATCGCCTCGGCAATGGTCCGCGCCCGGTGGGGCTCGGACATGTCGTCTCCGGCGTTGTAGATCAGCCAGTCCGAACTCACGAGCGAGAAGAGCTGGTTGACATGGCCGATCAGCCCCAGGTTCTGCGGATTGCGGTTCAGGACGATCCGGTGGGGGCCGTCATAGGACCTGGCCATTTCCTCCATGATCGCGAACGTGTTGTCGGGGGAGCAATCGTCGCTGAGGACGATCTCGAGGTCAGGATAATCCTGGGCCAGAGCAGCCTCTACCGCGTCCCGGATGAAACCCTCCTGCTTGTAGGCCATCACGACAAGGGACAAGCGCATGATCTGCTCCGGATTAGACGCGCGCCGACTATGGGATGCAGCTTTGCCGAGTGCAACCGGACTGCGGTGGCAGGATCGCGGCAGGGCGTGCCGATGAGGCAGAGGGCGCCGGACCGTCTCGCCCCTGCGTCCAGGGTTTCTTGCGGGGGGCGGGCGGTGGCGGCTGCGGCAAAAGAAGACGGGCGGCGCAGGATCTGCGCCGCCCGTCCCTGGAAGATCAAAAGATCAGAACGCGCCGGTCAGGGCGGTGTTCACCGCGCCATGGCGCGGGTTGAAGATCGAGTCGGCGACACTGTTCAGCGGAGCCTCGGTACCCTTGCCGCCCAGCGGGACGGTCCAGCCCAGACGCACAGTGTCGAGGTCGGTGCTGTCGCCCATGGCCGAAAGATCGGTCCGCGCCAGTTCCAGCGACAGGGTCGAAGCCACGCCGCCGAGGTCCATGTTGTAGCCCACGCCCAGACCCATGGTGGTCACGTCGAGGTCCAGATCGTCCTGCGAGGTACGGCTGACGCCACCGAAGAGCGAGAACTGCTCGTTGATGTCAT
>JBKHWC010000055.1:0-22042 GCA_046569765.1 Alphaproteobacteria bacterium
ATGCCGACTGGGCCCATCACATGGCGCTGAACCTGGGCACGACCTTTCACTGCTGCCGGGCGGCCTTGCCGGGAATGGCGGCGCGGGGGCATGGGCGGATCGTCAATATCTCCAGCGTGACCGGGCCGATCGTCACCATCGATGGCAGTTCCGCCTACGCCACGGCCAAGGCGGCGATCACCGGGATGACCCGGTCGATCGCGCTGGAATACGGGCGGCAGGGCGTGACCTGCAACGCGGTGCTGCCGGGCTGGATCGCGACGGAAAGCTCGTCCGAGGACGAGATCGCGGCAGGCGGGCGGACCCCGGTCGGGCGGCCCGGCTCGCCCGAGGAAGTGGCGGCTTGCGCGCTGTTCCTGGCCTCGGACGCGGCGAGCTATGTGACCGGGGCGATGCTGGTCGTCGACGGCGGCAACACGCTGCAGGAGATGAAGGGATGACCACCTTCCTGCCCGGTGTCCCGGCCGAGGTCGTTCTGGCCGCCCTGCGCCGCAGTCCCGGCAGCGAGCTTGCCTCGGGCAAGTTCGACAGTCCCGACTCCTCGGCGGCGCTGGTGGCCAATGCCTTCGGCTGGTTTCTGCAGCGGCCCACGAGCCTGCCGCCGCTGCCGGGCGTGCCCATGGGCCAGCCCGAAAGCCTGGAGCTTGAGGCCGAGATGCGCTTTCCCTGGTCCGGCGGGCGCCACCCCTGGCTGGATGTCGTCATCCCCACCGCGACGACCCTGGTCGGGGTCGAGTCGAAACGGTATGAGCCGTTTCGTCCGGGCAAGGCCGTGGGGTTTTCCGAGGCTTACGATAGCCGCGACTGGGGCGAGGGGATGGCGCGCTTCACCGCGCTGCGCCGCGGCTTGACGGACGGCACGCTGACCTACCGCCACCTCGACGCGGTGCAACTGGTGAAGCACGCCCATGGTTTGCGGACACAAGGCTTGAAGCGGGCGAAGGGCGCGGTGCTGGTCTATCTGCACGCGGCCCCGGCGACCTGGGCCAATGGCAAGCCGGTGGATCCCGCCGCCATTGCCCGCCACGCGACCGAGATCGCGGATTTCGCGGGCCGCGTGAAGGGCGACGCCCTGGCCTTCGTCCCGCTGCGGTGGTCCGATCTGCTGGCGGCCTGGTCGGAGTCGCCAACGCTTCGGCCCCATGCGGCGGCGATCACGGCGCGGTTCGGCGCGCTGTAAGAGGCGGGCAGTCTGGCCGGCCGTCCTTGGTCTGCTGGGGCGCGCCGTGCAGTCGGGCGCGCAAAGTCTCGCGCGTCAGGCCCATGTCGGCGAGCAGGCGGTCGTCCAGGGCGCGCAGGCGGGCAAGCTCGCGCTCAAGCGCCCACCAGGATTTCAGGGTGGTCCACATGGCAGCCTCCTTTGCTGAGGGCCCCTTTTGCCACAGTGGGATTGCTGCGATAATCCGACAGGATCGGAATGGGTCTTGAAGCGAGGCTGAACAATGCGCAGCAGCGATTATGCGGAACTGCGGGCCTTCGCGGCGGTCGTGCGGCAGGGCAGTTTCACCCGCGCGGCAGAGCGGCTGGGGGTCTCGCCCTCGGCCCTGTCGCAGACGATCCGGGCGCTGGAGGACCGGCTGGGCCAGCGGCTCTTGAACCGCACGACCCGCAGCGTCGCGCCCAGTGCGGCGGGGCAGGCGCTGGCGGAACGCCTGCTGCCGGTGCTGGATGATCTGGACCGGGTGGTGGATGCGGCTCTTGCCGAGGCGGGCGAGGTGTCGGGTCCGCTGCGGCTGAACGTGCTGCGGGTGGCGATCCCACCCCTGGCGGAACTGCTGCCCGGCTTCCTCGCCCGTCATCCGCGCGTGACGGTGCAGGTCGAAGCGAGCGATGCGCTGGTCGATATCGTGGCACAGGGCTTCGACGCGGGCATCCGGTTGGCCGAGCGGCTGGAGGGCGACATGATCGCCGTGCCCTTCGGCGGGCCCCTGCGGGTGGCGGTGGTGGCTGCGCCCTCTTACCTGGCCGGGCGCGATCTGCCCCTGCATCCGCGCGATCTGGAGCGGCATGAGTGCCTGGTGTCGCTTGCCCCGTCCACCGGGACCCCCTATCGCTGGGAGTTGGACAAGGACGGGGTGGAGCTGCGCATCCCGGTGACGGGGCGGCTGGTCGGATCGGACCTGCGGATGCGGCTGGCGGCCTGTCTTGCAGGGGTGGGGATCGGCTATTTCTTCGAGACCGAGGTGGCAGAGGCCATCGCCGATGGTCGGCTGGTGCGGCTTCTGGAGGATTGGACGCCGCCCTTTCCGGGCTGCTACCTGTACTATCCCAGCCGGAGGAACCAGTCGCCGCCGCTGCGGGCCTTCATCGACTATCTGAAGGGCTAGTCCAGCACCTGCCGAGCCTCTTCGGCCATTTCGGGCGTGAGTTCGGCAGACCGGGGCGGCAGGGGGCCGCTGCCCTGTTCGGCATGGCTCGCGATGTCGGACAGGAGGAGGCGCATCTCCTCGATCTCCCTCACCTGCGACGCGATGATCTGGTCGGCAAGTGCCCGCACGCGCGGGTCGCTGATCCTGGCCTTGCGGGCGTTGTTGATCGCGATGGAATGGTGCGGGATCATCGCCCGCATGAAGGCGGTGTCGTCGATCAGCGCCTGACTGCGGTTGACGGCGAGGAGGGCGATGGCTCCCAGGAGGCCCGTTGCGAGGAGGACGATCTTGGCGGTGGTGCCCTGATACATCGGCCACATGAAGCCCAGCATGATGACGACCATCACGCAGCCCATCATCAGCGAGGCGACAAGGCGGTTCAGGCTGAAATAGGCGTGGTCCCAGTCGTGGACGAGCTGGTACATCAGCACGACCATGACCGCCGTCGAGGTCAGGATCATTGCGGCGAAACGGCCCCAGCCCATGCCTGGGTGGTCCTTGTGCTTCTGTTGGTCCATCGCATTGCCCCCACTGCCTGAGCAGGGGCAACGCGCAAGCAACGAGTCCTGTTCCCTGTGGTCCGCCAGACCGGGTCGGGAGGAGCTTGATTTCCCAGGGTGACCCCCGCCGTCCGGCCGGACTGCGGGGGCGTTACCGTCATTGGCCGTGGTAGGAAACGGTTTTCACATCCTCGCCCGGGGCAGTCTTCTGCCGCCGGATGATGAGCCGGTTCAGCGCGTTGATATAGGCGCGGGTCGAGGCGACGATGGTGTCGGTGTCGGCGGCCGACCCGGTGACGATGCGGCCCTCTTCCTCAAGCCGCACGGACACGGTGGCCTGGGCGTCGGTGCCTTCGGTCACGGCATGGACCTGATAGACCTGAAGGCGGGCCTTGTGCGGGAAGAGCATCTTCACGCAGTTGAAGGCTGCGTCCACCGGCCCGTCGCCGGTGGCGTCGATGTGGTGGTCCTTGCCGTCGATCGTCAGGATCATGTCCGCCTCTTGCGGCCCTTCCGTCCCGCAGACCACCCGCAGCTTCTTGAGCTGGAGGTATTCATAGGCGTCGTTGGTCTGCTCATCGCTGACGAGCGCGATCAGGTCGTCGTCGTAGACTTCCTTCTTGCGGTCGGCCAGCGCCTTGAAGCGGACGAAGACGTCGTTCAGCTGATTGTCGGCGAGGTCGAAGCCCAGCTCCTTCAGCTTGGCGCGCAGGGCGGCCCGGCCCGAGTGCTTCCCCATCGCGATGTTCTTCTGGGTCAGGCCGATATCCTCGGGGCGCATGATCTCGAAGGTCTGGACGTTCTTCAGGACGCCGTCCTGATGGATGCCGCTTTCGTGCAGGAAGGCGTTCTTGCCGACGATGGCCTTGTTGAACTGGACCGGGAAGCCCGAGACCTGGGAGACGCGGCGCGACAGGTTCATGATCTTGGTCGTGTCTATCCCGGTCTGGAACGGCAGGATGTCGTTCCTCACCCGCATCGCCATCACGACCTCTTCCAGCGCGGTGTTGCCCGCGCGTTCGCCAAGGCCGTTGATCGTGCATTCGATCTGGCGGGCGCCCGCCTCTACCGCGGCCAGCGCGTTGGCGGTCGCCATGCCGAGGTCGTTGTGGCAGTGGGTGGCGAAGATGATCGTGTCGGCTCCCGGAACCCGCTCCAGCAGCATGCGGATGATCTTCGCGGATTCCATCGGGTAGGTGTAGCCGACAGTGTCGGGGATGTTGATCGTCGTCGCCCCGGCCTTGATCGCGATTTCCACCACGCGGCAGAGGTAGTCGGGTTCGGTCCGGGTGGCATCCATCGGCGACCACTGGACGTTGTCGCAGAGGTTCCGCGCGTGGGTCACGGTTTCATGGATCCGCTCGGCCATCTGGTCCATGTCGAGGTTCGGGATCGCGCGGTGCAGCGGCGAAGTGCCGATGAAGGTATGGATCCGCGGGGATTTGGCGTGGCGAACGGCCTCCCAGCAGCGGTCGATGTCCTTGAAGTTCGCGCGGGCGAGGCCGCAGATGGTGGAGTTCTTCGAGCGTTTCGCGATCTCGGAGACGGCGGCGAAGTCGCCTTCGGAAGCGATGGGGAAGCCCGCCTCGATGATGTCGACGCCCATTTCGTCGAGGAGGCCGGCGATCTCCAGCTTTTCCTCATGGGTCATGGTGGCGCCGGGCGATTGCTCGCCGTCGCGGAGCGTGGTGTCGAAGATGACGACGCGGTCTTGGGTCATTGGGGAGGTCCTTTTGTCTTAGCCTTGAAGCGTTCGGGCGCTGGTCACCTCTGAGCGGTCGCGCCCGGGGGCACGCTCAGAGGCGGCTAAGAAGGAGGAGACCACGGGGCAACGCGGGACGAAGCGTCCCGGCGGTGGCGTGATTATGGTGTCCCCTGGTCATGAGGCGCGACTATACGGGCGATTTGCCGGAAGAAAAGGGGGTATCTTCGGACGGGCGGCCGTCCTCGGGGGCATCGAGCCCCCTCGGACGGCGCTGCCGGGGAAGATCCTGCAGCGTGGCGCGGAGGCGGGGCGGCGGAGCCTCCGGCGGGGATATTTGGGCAGAGAAGAAAGCCGATGGTCGCGCTTGCCCGGGGCACTATCTGGTGCGGGCTTGGACGAGGAGGTGCAATGCGGACTATGGTGGTTGGGGCCTCGGGCGGGATCGGGGCGGCTTTGGCGACGGCGCTGGCAGCGCAGGGCGAGGTTGTCGGGCTGTCGCGGCGGGAGCATGGGCTGGAGGTGACGGAGGAGGCCTCGGTTGCGCAGGTGCTGGGGGCGTTGGAGCCGGGGTTCGATCTGGTGATTGTGGCCACCGGGGCGCTGGTTCTGGACGGGGTCGGCCCGGAGAAGAGCCTGCGCGCGGTGACGGCGGAGGGCCTGGCGCGGCAGTTCGCGGTCAACGCGGTCGGGCCGGCGCTGGTGATGAAGCATGCGCTGCGGCTGATGCCGCGGGACCGGGTCAGCCGTCTGGCGGTCCTGTCGGCGCGGGTGGGGTCGATCGGGGATAACGGGTTGGGTGGCTGGTACGGCTATCGGGCGGCGAAGGCGGCGCTGAACCAGTTGGTGCGAACCGCGGCGATCGAGGCGCGGCGGACGCATCCGCAGTCGGTCTTCGTGGCGCTGCATCCGGGGACGGTGGAGACGGGCCTCGCGCCAGAACTGCGGGCCGGGCATCCCGCGGTTTCGGCAGAGGTGGCGGCGGGGAACCTCTTGCGGGTGCTGGAGGGGCTGGGGCCGGAGGCCTCGGGCGGGTTCTACGACTGGAAGGGCGAGGTCGTGCCGTGGTGAGGCTGGTTCTGGTGCTGGGGGACCAGCTGACGCGCGGCGTGGCGGCGCTGCGGGCGGCGGACAAGGCGCGGGACCTGGTGGTGATGGCAGAGGTGACGGGGGAGGGGACCTCGGTCCCGCACCACCCGCAGAAGATCGCGCTGATCCTTTCGGCGATGCGGAAATTTGCCGCCGCGCTGGAGGCAGAGGGGTGGCGGGTGGCCTATTCCCGGCTGGATGATCCGGGGAATGTGCAGAGCCTGTCGGGCGAGCTTCTGCGGCGGGCCTCGGAGTTCGGCGCGTCGGAGGTGCTGGCGACGAAGCCGGGGGAGTGGCGGGTCCTGCGCGACCTGGAAGACCTGCCGCTGCCGGTGCGGGTCCTGGAGGATGATCGGTTCCTGTGTTCCGAGGCCGAGTTCGCGGACTGGGCCAAGGGGCGCAAGCAGCTGCGGATGGAGTGGTTCTATCGAGAAATGCGGCGGAAGACCGGGCTTTTGATGGTGGGAGACCAGCCAGCCGGGGAGCAGTGGAACTTTGACCACGACAACCGGAAGGCGGCCAAGACGGATCTCTTGCGCCCCCGCCCCCGCGATTTTGCGCCGGATGCGGTGGTGGAGGAGGTGTTGGGGCTGGTGGAGGCCCGGTTCCCTCATTTCGGGCGGCTGCGGCCGTTTCGCTGGGCGACGGACCGGGCGGGGGCCCTGGCGGCGCTGCGCGAATTTGTCGAGGAGCGGTTGCCTCGGTTCGGTGACGAGCAGGATGCGATGCTGGAGGGGGAGGCGTTCCTCAGCCATGCGGTGATCTCGCCCTATCTGAACATCGGGTTGCTTTCGCCGATGGAGGTCTGCCGGGCGGTGGAGGAGGCCTGGCGGGCAGGGCGTGTGCCGATCCAGGCGGCGGAGGGGTTCATCCGGCAGGTGATCGGCTGGCGGGAATATGTGCGCGGGATCTGGGCCTTGCAGGGGCCGGCCTATCTGGAGGCGAACGCGCTGGGCCATGCCCGCGCCTTGCCGGACGTCTACTGGGGGGCGAGACGGGGATGGCCTGCATGAAGGCCGCTGTCGGGCAGACGCGGGACCTCGGCTATGCCCACCACATCCAGCGGCTGATGGTGACGGGCAACTTTGCGTTGCTGGCCGGGGTCGCACCGGCGGCGGTGCATGAGTGGTATCTGTCGGTCTATGTCGATGCCTTCGAATGGGTCGAGGCCCCGAACACTCTGGGCATGAGCCAGTTCGCGGGCGGGGGGCTGCTGGGGTCGAAGCCCTATGTGTCCAGCGGGGCCTATATCGACCGGATGTCGGACCACTGCGGGGGGTGTCGGTATCGGGTGAAGGAAAAGGTTGGGGAACGGGCCTGCCCGTTCAACCTGTTGTACTGGCACTTCCTGGTCCGGCACCGGGAGCGGTTCCGGGGCAACCCACGGATGGGGCAGATGTACCGGGTCTGGGACGGGATGGCCGAGGGCCACCGGGACGCGGTGCTGGCGGGGGCGGAGGCGGTGCTGGGGCGGCTGGATCGGGGGGAGGTGGTCTGAGGCTGTCCGCGCGTGGACAGGCTTGCGAGGCCAGGGATTTCAATGGGTTGTCTGCGGGAATTAGGGATTTGTTAGGGGTTGGCGGGCGGCGGGCCTTGCAGCTTGTGCGGTGTAGCGCGCCCCACGGGGCCGGGCGGGGACGGGCGATGGTAGGGTGGGCATCATGCCCACCCTAGGCTGCGCTCAGCCCGGGTCGCGCCAGCGGTTCGCGATCGGGTAGCGGCGGTCGAGCCAGAAGGCCTTTTGCGTCAGCCTGACCCCCGGAGCGGACTGGAACCGCTTGTATTCGGCGATGTAGAGGAGGTGTTCCACCCGCTTCACTGTGGCATGGTCAAAGCCCTGGGCCACGATCTCGGGCACCGACATCTCTTTCTCGACCAGACATTCCAGGATCGCGTCCAGCACCTCGTAGGGCGGCAGCGAGTCCTGGTCGGTCTGGTTCGCCCGCAGCTCGGCGCTGGGCGGTTTCTCGATGATCCGCTGCGGGATCACCTCGCCCGCCGGGCCCTTCATCCAGGGGCGGTGGTGTTCGTTGCGCCACTTTGCGGTCAGGAACATGCGGGTCTTGTACATGTCCTTGACCGGATTGTAGCCGCCGTTCATGTCGCCGTAGATCGTGCAGTAGCCCACCGCCATTTCCGACTTGTTGCCGGTGGTCAGAAGCATCTCTCCGAACTTGTTCGACAGCGCCATCAGGAGAAGGCCGCGCAGGCGGCTCTGGATGTTTTCCTCGGTGATCCCCGGTTCGGTCCCGGCGAAGAGGGGGGCGAGCGCCTCGGTCACGGCACCCTGGGGGCCGGAGATCGGGATCGTGTCCAGCCGGCAGCCCAGCGCGCGGGCGGCGGCGGTGGCGTCCTCCAGCGAATGGGCCGAGGTGAACTCGGACGGGAGCATGACGCAGCGCACGTTCTGGGGCCCCAGCGCATCGACGGCCATCGCGGCGACGATGGCCGAGTCTATGCCGCCAGAGAGGCCGAGGACGGCTTTTGAGAACCCGGTCTTGCGCATGTAGTCGCCCAGGCCCATGACGCAGGCGCGGTAGTCGGCCTCGCCGATCGGGGGGATCTCGTGGATCTCGCCGGGGTCGGCGCGCCAGCCCTCGGCGGTGCGGCGGAAGGTGACCAGAACCTCGGTCTCGTCGAATTGCGGCAGTTGCGCGGCGAGCCGCCCGCCCGGGTTCAGCACCATGGAGGATCCGTCGAAGACCTGATCGTCCTGGCCGCCGACCATGTTGAGGTAGACCAGCGGCAGGCCCGTCTCGACCACGCGGGAGACCATGAGATTGAGCCGCAGGTTCGGCTTGCCGCGGTGGTAGGGGCTGCCGTTCGGGATCAGCAGGATCTCGGCCCCGGTTTCGGCGAGCGTTTCGGTGACATCGGGGTGCCAGGCGTCCTCGCAGATCGGCGTTCCCAGACGGACGCCGTTCACGACATAGGGGCCGTGGACGTCGGCCGAGGCGAAGACGCGCTTTTCGTCGAAGACGGCGTCGTTCGGCAGGTGGTGTTTCAGGACGCGGGCCTGCACCTTGCCGCCTTGCAGGATGTAGTAGCCGTTGTAGAGCCTGCCGCCCATGCGGACCGGACCGCCGATCCCCAGCGCCGGGCCATCGGCGCAATCGGTGGCCAGCGTCTCGACCGCGCGGATCGCGTCGCTGACGAAGGCGGGTTTCAGGATCAGGTCCTGGGTCTGGTAGCCGGTGACGAACATCTCGGTCAGCGCGACCATGTCGGCGCCGGCGGCCTTGCCCTTGGCCCAGGCGGCGCGGGCGCGGGCGGTGTTGCCGGCGATATCGCCGACCACAGGGTTGAGCTGCGCCAGTTGCAGGCGGAAGATGTCGGTCATCGGGGGCCCCCTTGCTGCCCCTTCTTCTAGCAGGTTGACGGCCAAGGGAAAGCCGCCGTCCCCCCGCGATGCTTGTCACATTTCCGCAGCCCCCTTACCTTCGGCGTCCAACAGCCCCGGGGGAATCGTTCATGCGTCGTCTTGCCGTTCTTGTGTCCCTGCTTGCGCTGCCTGCTCTGGCCCAGGACGGCGAGATCGTCACCAAGCAGTATGACGACGGCTCGGTCTACGAGGGCACCTTCCTGAACGGCCGCCAGCACGGGATGGGGACCTACCGGCTACCCTCGGGCTTCGAATACAGCGGCGAATGGGTCGAGGGCGAGATCACCGGCGTCGGGACGGCGCGCTATCCCAATGGCTCGATCTACGAGGGGGCCTTCGTGAAGGGCCAGCCCGAGGGCAAGGGGCGAATCACGGCGCCGGATGGGCGGACCTATGAGGGCGACTGGGTCCAGGGCCAGATGACCGGGCAGGGCGTGGCGCGCTATGCCAATGGGGCGGTCTATGAGGGCGGCTTCGTGCGCGGCCAGCATGACGGGCGGGGCAAGCTGACCAATCCCTCGGGCTATACCTACGAGGGCCTCTGGGTCCTGGGCGTGAAGGAGGGGACGGGCAAGATCACCTATCCCGATGGGGCGAGCTATGAGGGTGCGCTTGCCAAGGGGCTGCGCGCGGGCAAGGGGAAGCTCACCATGCCCGATGGGCTGGTCTATGAGGGCGACTGGGCCGAGGGGCAGATCAACGGGCAGGGCCGGTTGCAGCAGCCGAATGGCGATGTCTACGAGGGCGCCTTCGTCAACGGCCAGCGCGAGGGGCGCGGAAAGCTGACCCACAAGAACGGCGATGTCTATGACGGCCAGTGGCTGAAGGACCGCCGCCACGGCCAGGGGACGTTCACGGCCGCCGACGGGTTCAAGTACGAGGGGACCTGGGTCGAGGGCCGGATGGAGGGGACGGGCTCGATCACCTATCCCGATGGCTCGGTCTACATCGGGGCGATGCTGGCGGATCAGCCGCACGGGCAGGGCGCGATCACCTATCCGGACGGGACGACCTATCAGGGCAACTGGGACAAGGGCCTGATCGCGGGGCACGGCCGGGCAAGCTATGCCGATGGCCGGGTCTATGAGGGCGCGTTCCGCAATGCCCGCCCGCAAGGGGTGGGGGTGATGACCCATCCCGACGGCTATCGCTATGAGGGCGACTGGGTCGAGGGCCAGCGCGAGGGTGTGGGGGCGGCGACCTATCCCGATGGCAGCCAGTACAGGGGCGGGTTCAAGGCCGGGCTGCGGCACGGTGAGGGCGAGTTCTCGACGGCGGAAGGGTTCCGCTATGTGGGCCGGTGGGTGGCGGGCCAGATGGAGGGGCAGGGCACGGCGACTTATCCGGGCGGCGAGATCTATGAGGGTGCGTTCAAGGCCGGGCGGCGCGAAGGGCAGGGGAAGCTGACCTATCCCTCGGGCGAGGTGGCGGAGGGGATCTGGCAGAACGGGATCCTGACGGCTCCGCCAGAAGGGGTGCCGGAGGCTCCGGCGGATGCCACGGCCCCGGCGGAAGGCGAGGCTGCGCCCTGAGGTCGGGTGGGTGAATAGCCCACCTGACGGGACGGATGTCGCGGGGCGGTGGGCGGATCGCCCACCCTACGCAGGGCGAATGGTTCGCAAGCTGGGCACTGCGCCCACTCTGGCTCAGACCGGCGTCACCTGACATTCCGGCAGCAGGCGCATCACATCCTCGGGCCGGCAGAGCTGCGTCGCGTCGGTCGTCACCGCGGCCGAGGCGGCGGCGGAGCCGAGGGCCAGCGCCGCGCCATGGCTCTGCCCGCGCGCGAGCGCCAGGACAAAGGCCGCGACGAAGCTGTCGCCTGCGCCGACGGTGGATTTCACCTTCACCTTCGCCGCCTTGGCAAAAAGCCGCTGGTCGGCATCTGCCAGTACGTTGCCCTCGGCTCCGCGGGCGATGATGACGATCTTCGCCACGCCCCGATGCACGAGGGACTGGGCGAATTCGGCGCTATCGGTCAGGCTGGGCAGGGGTTTCCCGGCCAGTTCCTCGCCCTCGGGTCCGTCCATCCGCAGGACCTCGAGCCCCGGGATCGGGTGGCGCACGGCTTCGGCCAGGGTGGCGCCGGAGGTGTCCAGCACCACACGGCTGTCCGGCATCGAGGCCGCCAGCTGGGCCGGGAAGTCCACCGGCACGCCGGGCGGCTGGCTGCCGGAGATCACCGAGATCCCGCCGGGCCGGGCGGTGGCGCGCAGGAGGGTGAAGACCCGGGCGCGTTCCGCCTCGCCCCAGACCGGGCCGGGCAGCATGAAGCGGTATTGCTTGCCCGAGATGGCCTCGTTCACCGTGAGCGACTGGCGCGTCTCGCCGGGGCCGAGGATCGACAGGAAGGTCACGCCCTCGGCCCGGATCAGCCCGGCCAGCCGGTCGCCGGTCAGCCCGCCGATGGCGACAAGCGCCAGGCTGTCGCCGCCAAGGGCCTTGATCGCGCGGCTGACGTTGAGCCCCCCGCCGCCGGGATCAAGAAGCGGCTCGGCGCAGCGGAGCTTGTGGCCGGGGATAAGCTCGGGCACCTCGGTCGCCATGTCGAGGGCGGGGTTGAGCGTGAGCGTGAGGATCGGGGCTTGGGACATGCGGCACCTGTTCGTGTTACCGCTATCATAAACCCTTCGGCGCAGAATGAAACTGCCCCCGGCAGTGGCTGCCGGGGGCGATACTCGTCAACAAAGGCAGTCCGGGACGGGAGCGACCCGGACGGTTCAGCCGTTCAGCATCAGTTGATAGCTGGCGGGGACATAGCGGAAGCCGTCGCCCATCGCTTCGACATAGCCCACGCCGGGGAAGGGCATGTGATAGCCGATGAAGGGGATGCGGTCGGCCGCGATCTGGCCGAAGACCGCCTTGCGGGTCGCGGCGGCGGCGGCCTTGTCGCGGTCGAAGCGCACTTCCCAATCCGGGCGCTGCAGCGACCAGACATAATGGTTGGCGGTATCCGCGGTGATCATCAGGCGCTGGCCACCCGATTCGACATTGTAGACCATATGGCCGGGCGAATGGCCGAAGGCGGCCACGGCGGTGACGCCCGAAACCGGGCTGCCGCCGTCTTCGAGGAAGGTGAAGCGGTCGTTGAGCGGGGCCACGTTCTTCAGGAAGCCCTCGTCACCGGCTTCGGTGGCGGCATTATGCTCGACCGCGCCGGTCACATAGCGGGCATTGGCGAAGGTCGGCGTAGTGCCGTCCACGCCCATCAACCCGCCGATATGGTCGCCGTGCATGTGGGTGATGACCACCACGTCAACCATGTCCGGGGTCATCCCGGCTGCGGTGAGGGCGGTCAGAGTGCCTTCGGCGGCGAGGCCGGTGTCGAAGAGGACGATCTCGGTCCCGGTGTTCACCACGGTGGGGGTGAAGAAGTTCTGCGACTTGTCGGCGGGGATGAAATTCGCCTGCGAGAGGGCGGCGAAATCCTCGGGCGAGGCGTTGGTGCCGAAGGTTTCCTGCGGGTTTTCCAGCGCGCGGCTGCCGACGAGGAGGGTCGTCACCTCGAAGGCGCCGAGCTTGAAGCGGTTCCAGGGCGCGAAGCCGGAGCCTTGCATGGTTTCCTGCGCCCGCGCGGCGCCGGGCAGGAAGGAGGCGGCGAGAGGCATGGTGGCACCGGCGAGAAGCGCCTGACGGCGGGAAAGGGTGGTCATGGACTCCTCCTGTGGGGTTCGCATACAGGAAGGATAGGGCGGAGCGGGCCGCTGTCCGGTCACGGCTTTGTCAGATAGGGTGCGGTGCTGCACATGGGTTGTGCGGGGCCGCTCACTCCCACCAGGGGTCGATGACTGCGATGTCGTCGTCGGACCAGCCGAAGTGATGCGCGAGTTCGTGCACGACGATGTGGCTGACCAGTTCCTGCAGCGAGACATTCCCGCGTTCGGCCCATTCGTCCAGGATCGGGCGGCGGAAGAGCCAGACGACATCGGGGCGGGTGACCTGCTCGGCCGAGGATTTCTCGGTCAGCGGGATGCCCTCGTAAAGGCCGGTGAGTTCGAACGGGTCGCCGAGGCCCAGTTCCTCGACCATGTCGTCGTCGGGGAAGTCCTCGACCCGAAGGCGGACATGGGTGGCGGGTTCGCGGAACGGATCGGGCAGGGTCGAGACTGCCTCATGGGCGAGTTGCTCGATCAGGGCGAGGGAGGGGGCGATGGCTTCGGGCGATGGGTTTGTCATGCCGGGAAGATAGGGGGCGGGCGGTCCGGGGGGAAGGGCCCCTGTCCTGACGGGGGTGCCTTTGCCGGGGGCATCGAGCCCCCGACAAAGGCGTTGCCACGGAAGGCGGTGCCCGCGGTCCGAAACTGGACAAGGCGCGGGGCTTGTGACAGGGAAGGGCGGTTCAAGGAGTCCGTCGCATGACCGTCACCACCCGCTTTGCCCCTTCGCCCACCGGCTGGATCCATGTGGGGAACCTGCGCACCGCCCTGATGAACTATCTGATCGCGCGCCAGAACGGCGGGACCTTCATCCTGCGGCTGGACGACACCGACCAGGAGCGGTCGAAGCAGGAATATATCGACGGGCTGAAGGCCGATCTCGACTGGCTGGGCATCCGTTATGACCGGATCGAGCAGCAGTCGAAGCGGATGGACCGCTATGCGCTGGCGGCGGAGAAGCTGAAGGCGGCGGGGCGGTTCTATGAGTGTTTCGAGACCCCGGTCGAGCTGGACCTGAAGCGGAAGAAGCTGCTGAACATGGGCAGGCCCCCGGTCTACGACCGGGCGGCGCTGAACCTGACCGAGGAGCAGAAGGCGGCCTACCGCGCCGAGGGACGGCAGGGCTACTGGCGCTTCAAGCTGGATCAGGAGCGGATCGAGTGGAAGGACGGGATCATCGGGGATATCTCGATCGACGCGGCGTCCGTCAGCGACCCGGTGCTGATCAAGGCGGACGGGCAGGTGCTGTATACTTTCGCGTCCTCGGTGGACGACGTGGAGATGGGGGTCACTCACATTGTCCGGGGCGCTGACCATGTGACGAACACGGCGACGCAGATCCAGATCATGAAGGCTTTGGGCGGAGTGCCTCCGACCTTCGCGCACCACAGTCTGCTGACCGGGCCGCAGGGCGAGGAATTGTCGAAGCGTCTTGGGGTTCTTTCCTTGCGCGACCTGCGGGCGCGGGGGGTGGAGCCGATGGCCCTTCTGTCGCTGATGGCGCGGCTGGGGTCGTCGAAGCCGGTCGAGCTGGCTTCGTCGATGGACGATCTGATTGCAGGGTTCGACGTGGGGTCCTTCGGGGCTGCGCCGACGAAGTTCGACGCCGAGGACCTGTTCCCGCTGACCCGCCACCATGTCCAGTCGCTGCCGTTCCCGGCAGTGAAGGACCGGATCGCCGCACTGGGCGTGCCCGAGGCCGAGGCCGAGGCGTTCTGGGCGGTGGCCAAGGGGAACATCACGATCCTGGACGATCTGGGCCAGTGGTGGGCTCTGTTCCGCGACGGGGCCGAGCCGGTGGTGGATGAGGCCGACCGGGACTTCGTGCGGCAGGCGCTGGCCTTGTTGCCGCCTAAGCCCTGGACCACGGCGACCTGGGGCGAGTGGACCACGGCGGTGAAAGAGGCCACGGGCCGCAAGGGCAAGGACCTGTTCCGCCCGCTGCGCCGGGCGCTTACGGGCCGCGATGCCGGGCCGGAGATGGCCGACGTGATGCCGCTGCTGCGCAAGGTGCCGAACCTTTGAGCCTTGGGCCGGCCCCGGGGGTGCTTCGCCCCCCCAGCCCGCCGGTTTCTTGAACCGGTGGCGAAATCGGCGGGCTACCCCGAGGATATTTGTGCAAAGATGAAAGGGCTGGGTCCTTTCCGTATCGAGGAGCGGGAATGGCTGGTCAGCAGGCGAAGTTCGTCGAGGGGAACCTGTTCCGGCATGTCTCGGTGATGGCGCTGACCTCGTCGGTCGGGCTGATGGCGGTGTTCGTCGTCGATCTGGTCAACATGTTCTACATCGCGCTGCTGGGGCGGGCGGAACTGGCGGCGGCGATCGGTTACGCGGGCGCGATCCTGTTCTTCACCACGAGTTTCGGGATCGGCATGTCGATTGGCGTGGGGGCGCTGGTCGCCCGGGCGCTGGGGGCGCGCGATGCGGCGCTGGCGCGGGAGAAGGCGACGACCGGGCTGGTCCTGGGCTTCGTCTTCGGCTCGATCTTCGCGGCGGTCGTCTGGGCGTTTCTTGAGCCGCTGGTGGGCCTGCTGGGCGCGAGCGGAGAGACCGCGGCTCTGGCGGTGCATTTCCTGGCAATTGTGGTGCCGTCGCAGCCTCTGCTGATGGTGGGCATGATCGGGGGCGCGATCCTGCGCAGCCATGGCGATGCGCGGGCGGCGATGATGGCGACGGTCTGGGGGGCGGTGGCGACGGCGGTGCTGGACCCGATCCTGATCTTCGGCTTCGGCCTGGAACTGACGGGGGCGGCGATTGCCAGCGTGGCGGCGCGGGTGGCGATCGCCTGGATGGCGCTGCGGCCGATCACGGCGAAATACGGCGGCTTCGACCGGCCGACGCTGGGGCAGGTGGTGGCCGACATGGGGCCGATCTGGGCCATCGCGGTCCCGGCGATCCTGACGCAGGTGGCGACCCCGGTGGGGCAGGCCTTCGTCACCCGTGCGACCAGCGCCTATGGCGAGGCGGCGGTGGCGGGAATGGCGATTGCGGGGCGGCTGACGCCGGTGGCCTTCGGGGTGGTCTTCGCGCTCTCGGGGGCCATCGGGCCAATCATCGGGCAGAACTTCGGCGCGGGGCGGATGGACCGTGTGCGGCGGGCGTTCCGGGATGGGCTGATCTTCACCGGGCTGGTGATCCTTGTGGTCTCGGCGCTGCTTTTCGCGCTGCGGGGACCGATTGTAGATGCGTTCCAGGCCGAGGGACTGACGCGGGATCTGGTGTATCTGTTCTGCGGGCCGCTGGCGCTTTTGTGGTTCTTCAACGGGATGATCTTCGTCGGCAATGCAGTCTGCAACAACCTCGGCCGGCCATTCTGGTCGACGGTGGTGAACTGGGGCCGGCACACGGTGGGCACGATCCCGCTGGCGCTGTGGTTGGGGCACTACTGGGGCGCGGAAGGGGTGCTGATCGGGCAGGCGTTGGGTGGGGTGGTCTTCGGCCTGGCGGCGGCCTGGCTGGCGCTGCAGGCGATCCGTAAGCCAGGGGTCCACACCCCGCGCCGACGCCCGGCGCCGCAGCCCGAGGCCGAGCCGGTGGCAGGCCCCGGCGAGCGGCGCGCCTGACGCTTTGCGCGGGCCTTGCCATGGGACATTGGGGGCAACCGTCATCGGAGGTCGCCATGGACGACAGCATCCGCCGCTTCTTCGCGCGTTACGAGCAGTTCTTCCTGCGCTCTCTTGCCGGGGAGCCGGACCCGGAAGAGGTCGCCGGGCTTTATGCAGAAGAGTTCATCGCCTGCGGGAGGCTGGCCCTAGGGTCTTCGGCTGGGTGGCCGGGGACGAGATGGCCGTCCTGAAGCGGCACGGGGTCATCTGACGGAATTGGCGGGCATACCGTCGTATTCCGAATCCCTCTTGCCCGGACAGGGGGCTTTGAGTTACGCAAAGAGCGTCAGTTTCGGGAGAATCCGGCGGGCCATTTCGGCCCAAAGGTGCCGAAGGAGCAACCGCCCCGGTAAACTCTCAGGCGCAAGGGACCGTAGCTGACCACAGACTCTGGAGAGTTCCCGGGCAAGCCGGGACGCCGAAGGGATAACGATCTCAGGCGCGCCAGTTGGCGCAGGGACAGAGGGGGCATCGCAGGGTGGGGATTGGCCCGCCTGACGGTGCCGGTGCATTTTCCGGCCAGAGGGATGGAGGCGGCTATGGCCGACCTGGACGAGCCGGAGCTTTTGCACCTGGGGCTGGAGCCCCTGCATGAGGAACTGGGCGGCAAGATGGTGCCCTTCGCGGGCTACCGGATGCCGGTCCAGTACCCCGAGGGGGTGCTGAAGGAACATCTCCACACGCGCGCGGCGGCGGGGCTGTTCGACGTCAGCCACATGGGCCAGGTGATCCTGCGGCCCAGGGGCTCGATGGAGGAGTTGAAGATCGCGTTCGAGGCGCTGATGCCGGTGGACGTGCTGGGTCTGGCCGAGGGGCGGCAGCGCTATGGGCTGTTCACCAACGACCAGGGCGGGATCCTGGACGACTTGATGTTCACCAATCGGGGCGACCACCTTTACGTGGTGGTGAACGCGGCCTGCAAGGCGGCGGACATTGCCCACATGACTGCCGGGATGCCGGGGGTTTCGGTCGAGCCGGTGACCGACCGCGCGCTTCTGGCGCTGCAGGGGCCGGGGGCCGAGGCGGCGCTGGAGGCGGTGGTGCCGGGTGTCGCCGCGATGCGGTTCATGGATCACCGGGTGTTTGGGGACATCTGGGTTTCGCGCTCCGGCTATACGGGCGAGGACGGGTTCGAGGTCTCGGTGCCGGAAGCTGAGGCCGAGGGCTTTGCGCGGAAGGTTCTGGCGCAGCCGGGGGTGGCCCCGATCGGCCTGGGCGCGCGCGACAGCCTGCGGCTGGAGGCGGGGCTGTGCCTTTACGGGCATGACATCGACACCACGACCTCTCCGGTCGAGGCGAACCTTGTCTGGGCGATCCAGAAGGCCCGCAAGGCGGGCGGCGCGCGCGAGGGGGGCTTCCCCGGCGCGGCGCGGATCCTGAAGGAACTGGCCGAGGGCCCGGAGCGGCTGCGCGTGGGCCTGCGGCCCGAGGGCCGGGCGCCGATGCGCGAGGGCGTGGAGCTGTTCGCCGAGGACGGCACGCCGGTGGGTCGGGTGACCTCGGGCGGGTTCGGGCCTTCCGTGAACGCTCCGATTGCGATGGGCTATGTAGCCCGCGCCCATGCTACTGTCGGGACGCAGCTTCTGGGCGAGGTGCGCGGCAAGCGCATGCCCGTGACCGTCGCCGAGATGCCTTTCCAACCGACAACCTACAAGCGCTGAGGACTGACCCATGAAATACACCAAGGAACATGAATGGCTGCGCGTCGAGGGTGACCTCGTGGTCGTCGGCATCACCGAACATGCCGCCACCCAGCTGGGGGACGTGGTCTTCGTGGAACTGCCGGAGACGGAGACCCAGGTCGCCGAGGGCGATGAGGTCTGCGTGATCGAAAGCGTCAAGGCGGCGTCGGACATCCTGGCACCGATCGACGGCGAGATCGTCGCGGTGAACCAGAAGCTGGTCGACAACCCCGGCCTGGTGAACGAGGACCCGACGGGGGCCGCCTGGTTCTTCAAGCTGAAGGTGGATGACCTGAGCGTGCTCGACCAGTTCATGGACGAGGACGAGTATCAGGACCTGATCGGTTAAGGCCACAATTTTTCTGCGAAAAATTGATCTTCGGGTTCTCGCGAGACAAACCCGTGGGTCCTGACTCACAGGATGGATGCCATGAGCTTCACACCCACCGACTACAACCCTTACGACTTCGCCAATCGCCGTCACATCGGGCCCTCTCCGGTGGAGATGGAGGAAATGCTGGCCGCCGTCGGTGTCCGCAGCCTGGACGAGCTGATCGACCAGACGGTGCCGACCTCGATCCGCCAGGCGCAGCCGCTGACCTGGGCGCCCCTAGCCGAGCATGAGCTTCTGGCCCGGATGAAGGAGGTCGGCGCGAAGAACCGGGTCATGACCTCGCTGATCGGGCAGGGCTATTACGGCACGGTGACGCCCCCGGCGATCCAGCGCAACATCCTGGAGAACCCGGCCTGGTACACCGCCTATACGCCCTATCAGCCCGAGATCGCGCAGGGCCGGCTTGAGGCGCTGCTGAACTTTCAGACCATGGTCTGCGATCTGACCGGGCTGGATGTGGCGAACGCCTCGCTGCTGGACGAGGCGACGGCGGCGGCCGAGGCGATGACGATGGCGGAACGGGTGGCGAAGTCGAAGGCGAAAGCCTTCTTTGTCGACCGCTTCTGCCACCCCCAGACTATCGCGGTGATCCGCACCCGCGCGTTGCCGCTGGGGATCGAGATCATCGAGGATGACGTGCGGAAGCTGGACCCGTCGAAGGTTTTCGGTGCGATCTTCCAGTATCCCTCCAGCTATGGCCATGTCACCGACTTCACCCAGCGCATCGCCAGCCTGCACGCGGCGGGGGCCATCGCGATCATGGCGACGGACCTTCTGGCGCTGTGCATGCTGAAGGAACCGGGCGCGATGGGGGCCGACATCGCCGTGGGTTCGGCGCAGCGGTTCGGGGTGCCGATGGGCTATGGCGGCCCGCATGCGGCCTTCATGGCGGTGAAGGATGCGCACAAGCGGCAGATGCCGGGGCGCATCGTCGGCGTGTCGATCGACGCGCAGGGGAACAAGGCCTATCGCCTGTCGCTGCAAACCCGCGAGCAGCATATCCGGCGCGAGAAGGCCACGTCCAACGTCTGCACGGCGCAGGCCCTGCTTGCGGTGATGGCGTCGATGTACGCCGTTTTCCACGGGCCGAAAGGACTGCGCGCGATTGCGGAACGCGTGCATTTCCTGACCCAGCGCCTGGCGCGCGCGCTGAAGGCGGCGGGGGCCAAGGTGGACCCGAAGGCCTTCTTCGACACGATCACCGTCGAGGTCGGCGTCGGGCAGGCAGGTATCCTGGCGGCGGCACGCGCCGAGGGGCTGAACTTCCGCAAGATCGGCAATGACCGCGTCGGCATCAGCCTGGACGAGACCACGGACGAGCGGGTGCTGATCAAGGTCCTCCGCGCCTTCGGGATCGACGGGGTGCCCCCGCACCGCGCCACCCTGGGCTTCCCCGAGGAGATGCTACGCACCTCCGACTACCTGACCCATCCGGTCTTCCACATGAACCGGGCCGAGTCCGAGATGATGCACTACATGCGTCGCCTGTCGGACCGCGATCTGGCGCTGGACCGGGCGATGATCCCGCTGGGGTCCTGCACGATGAAGCTGAACGCGGCGGCCGAGATGATGCCGATCACCTGGCCCGAGTTCGGAAGCCTCCACCCCTTCGCGCCGCGCGACCAGGCGGCGGGGTATCATGAGGCGATCAATGATCTTTCCGAGAAGCTGTGCGAGATCACCGGCTACGACGCCTTCTCGATGCAGCCGAACTCGGGCGCGCAGGGGGAGTATGCGGGGCTTCTGACGATCCTCGCCTATCACCGCGCCCGCGGCGACCACGACCGCAAGGTCTGCCTGATCCCGACCAGCGCTCATGGCACCAACCCGGCCTCGGCGCAGATGGCGGGGATGGAGGTTGTCGTGGTCAAGGCCTCGGCCAACGGCGACGTGGATGTCGAGGACTTCCGCGCCAAGGCCGAGGTGGCGGGCGACCGGCTTGCGGCCTGCATGATCACCTATCCGTCCACGCATGGCGTGTTCGAGGAAACCGTGCGCACGATCTGCCAGATCACCCATGACCACGGCGGGCAGGTCTATATCGACGGGGCGAACATGAACGCGCTGGTCGGGCTGGTGAAGCCGGGCGAGATCGGCGGGGACGTGAGCCACCTGAACCTGCACAAGACCTTCGCCATCCCGCATGGCGGCGGCGGGCCCGGCATGGGGCCGATCGGAGTCAAGGCGCATCTGGCTCCGCACCTGCCGGGGCATCCGGAAACGGACAACCCGGAGGGCGGCGGGCTGAAGAGCACTGACCAGGGGACCGTCAGCGCGGCGCCCTATGGCTCGGCGTCGATCCTGCTGATCTCCTGGGCCTATTGCCTGATGATGGGCGGGCCGGGGCTGACCCAGGCGACGCGGGTGGCGATCCTGAACGCGAACTACATCGCGGCGCGGCTTTCGGGCCACTACCCGATCCTTTTCATGGGCAACAAGGGCCGCGTCGCGCATGAGTGCATCCTCGACACCCGGCCTTTCGCCGAGGCAGGCGTCACCGTGGACGACATCGCCAAGCGCCTGATCGACAACGGGTTCCACGCGCCCACCATGTCCTGGCCGGTGGCGGGGACGCTGATGGTGGAGCCGACCGAGTCCGAGACCAAGGCCGAGATCGACCGCTTCATCACCGCGCTTCTGTCGATCCGCGACGAGATCCGGGCGGTGGAGAAGGGTGAAATCACGGCCGAGGACAGCCCTCTGCGCCATGCTCCGCACACGGTGGCGGCGCTGGTGGGGGACTGGGACCGGAAGTACAGCCGTGAAACGGGTTGCTTCCCGCCGGGGTCCTTTCGGGTCGACAAGTACTGGCCGCCGGTCGGCCGGGTCGACAACGTCTATGGCGACCGGCACCTGATCTGCACCTGCCCGCCGGTCGAGGCCTATGCGGAAGCGGCGGAGTAGCGGCCCAAAATCCTTAAGCAAGGATTTTGACAAATTTCTTGCTTAAGAAATTTGGCCCCTGGGGATGCCGGGGGCCAGATTGTCATGGTGCGGGCTTTGGCGCGGGCGTGCCAAGCGTGCCACCGGGGCGCGAGCCAAGCCCGCCGCCGGTCTTCGGCTTGAGGTCCGGGACCTTGGGCATCGGCGTGCCCAGTGCGGGCGTGGCGGTGTCGGCGGGCGGCTGCGGCTGGGCGGCGGGAGGTTGCTCGGCCGGAGGCGCCACATCGGCGGGCTCTTCCGCGGGCGGGACCACCTTGGCAAACGGGTTGCTGCCGGAATACTTGGCATTGCAGGCCTGTGCCATGGCCAGCGCATCGCCGATCCCGGTCACGTCATAGGCCTCGTCGATCCCGATCCCCAGAAGCCGCAGCCACTGGCCGCTGGCAAGGAAGTCCGAGGTCGCGCCGATCTCGCGGAAGGTGATCCCGGCATAATCCTCATCCCAGGCCTCGCCGGTGCCGGTCCAGGGCAGGCCGGTTTCCAGCATCATCCAGACGTTGAACTGCTCGCCGGGCTGGAAGCGGACCTCGGGGTGCGACAGGAGAATCGAGATCGTGTCGTCGGGGTAAAGGCCGAGCCACAGAACCTCGCCGTTGGTATAGGAGACCGAGACGTCGCAATGCGAATAGGCCCCGTTCTCGGTATGGGCAGCCCCGGCCCAGTAGCCGGTGGCGAAATCCGAGCCCGGGATCGGCTCGGCCAGGGCGGGTAGGGCGGTGG
>JBKHWC010000056.1:0-21691 GCA_046569765.1 Alphaproteobacteria bacterium
GATGCTGATCCTGGGCCAGATCGCGGGCAGCTATGACCTGGACCGGGTGCTGGCCGCCGGAGAAGTCGTGCGGGAACATCCGCTGTATCCGGTGGTGTTGGGGCTGTTCCTGCTGGGCTGTTTCACCAAATCGGCGCAGATGCCGTTCCACTTCTGGCTGCCGGGGGCGATGGCGGCCCCGACCCCGGTCTCGGCCTTCCTCCATTCGGCGACGATGGTGAAGGCAGGGGTGTTCCTGCTGATCCGGTTCACTCCGGTCCTCGGCGAGACGCAGCTGTGGTTCTTCCTGGTGACAGGAACCGGGATGGCGACGCTGGTGCTGGGGTCGATGATCGCGCTGTTCCGGCACGATCTGAAGGGCCTGCTGGCCTATTCCACGATCAGCAACCTGGGGCTGATCACGGCGCTGGCCGGGATCGGCAGTCCGGGGGCGATCCTGGCGGCGATCTTCCACATCGTGAACCATGCGGTATTCAAGGCAAGCCTCTTCATGGCCGCGGGGATCATCGACCACGAAAGCGGCACGCGCGACATGCGGCGGCTTTCCGGGCTGATGCGGCTGATGCCGGTGACGGGAAGCCTGGCGATCGTCGCCTCGGCCGCGATGGCGGGGGTGCCGCTCCTGAATGGGTTCATCTCGAAAGAGATGTTCTTCGCCGAGGCGGTGGACTGGCACAACGGGACCTGGCTGGACAACTCCTTGCCCTGGCTGGCGACGCTGGCGGGGATCTTCGCGGTGGCCTATTCGGTGCGCTTCATCACCAGCGTCTTCTTCGGCCCCCCGCCGGTGGACCTGCCGAAGACCCCGCATGAGCCCCCGGCCTGGATGCGGCGGCCCGTGGAGTTTCTGGTGCTGGCCTGTCTGGTGATTGGGATGCTGCCGGGGGTGACACTCGGCCCGGTCCTGAACCTGGCGGCCGAGGCGGTGCTGGGGCGGGACCTGCCCTACAAGGACATCGCGATCTGGCACGGGGTCAACCTGCCGCTTGTGATGAGCCTGGTGGCCCTGGCCGGGGGCGTGGCGTTGATGGCGGCCTTCGGCGCTCGGATTGCCGAGGGGCCGGAGGGGCCGCCGCTGATGCATCGCTGGCGGGCGCAGCGGCTGTTCGAGAGGGTGCTGCTGCTGACAACCTGGCGCGCGCCGCGGCTGCTGCACCGTGCCTTCGGGACGGAACGGCTGCAACCGCAGTTGCGGCTGGTCGTTCTGCTGGCGATCGGCGCGGGGGCGGCGGCGCTGTGGGGGGGCCTGGCACAGGCGCCGGAGCCGATCGGCAACCCGCTGAACCCGGCCTTCGCCGCGATGTGGCTGGCGGGCGGGGCCTGTGCCGTGGGCGCGGCCTGGATGGCGAAGTACCACCGATTTGCCGCGCTGGTCTTGCTGGGCGGCGCGGGCGTGGTCACTTGTCTGACCTTCGCCTGGCTGTCGGCACCAGACCTGGCGGTGACGCAGCTTCTGGTCGAGGTGGTGACGACAGTCCTCCTCCTCCTTGGCCTGCGCTGGCTGCCCAAGCGGCGCGAGGAGATCGCCGAGGACCGGCTGCTGGCGGCGAAGGTGCGCCGCATCCGCGACCTTGTCATCGCGGCGGTCGGCGGCGGCGGGCTGGCGGCGATTGCCTATGTGATGATGACCTGGCCGCTGGTCCCGAATGTCGGCGACTGGTTCCTGCGCAACGCCTATCAGGAGGGCGGCGGGACCAATACGGTCAACGTCATCCTGGTCGACTTCCGCGCCTTCGACACGTTCGGCGAGATCACGGTTCTCGCCATCGTGGGGATCACGGTTTACGCCCTGCTGCGCCGCTTCCGCCCCGCGCCGGAAAGCGTGGAGGCTGGCGACGAGGGCGAGGCGGCCTCGCTGGCCGATGCGCTGCTGGTGCCGGGGGTGATCATGCGCTGGATGTTCCCCGTACTGATCCTGGTGGCGGCCTATCTGTTCTTCCGCGGTCACGACTTGCCGGGAGGAGGATTCTCGGCCGGGGTAACGCTGTCCATCGCCTTCCTGCTGCAATACCTGGCGCATGACGTGCGTTGGGTGGAATCGCGGCTGACCGTGCTGCCGATCCGCTGGATGGGGCTGGGCCTCTTGATCGCGGGGGTGACGGGGCTGGGGGCCTTTGTCTTCGGCTACCCGTTCCTGACGGCCCATGCGCAATATGTCGCCCTGCCGCTGATCGGCGCGGTTCCCGCCGCGACGGCGCTGATCTTCGACACGGGTGTCTTCGCGCTGGTCGTCGGCGCGACCGTGCTGATGCTGATCGCCATCGCCCACCAGTCGCTGCGCATCGCCCGCCTGCGCGAGCGTGACACGACCCCCGACCGGGAGGCCGCGTGATGGAGCTGGTCCTGTCGCTTGCCATCGGAGTGCTGGCCGCCTCGGGCATCTGGCTGATCCTGCGGCCGCGCACCTTCCAGGTGATCGTGGGGCTGTGCCTGATGTCCTATGCGGTCAACCTGTTCATCTTCGCCATGGGCCGCCTGACGCTGAGCGCGCCGCCGATCATGCCGCGCGGCGGGTTCATCGACCCGACCGCCTATGCCGATCCGGTGCCACAGGCGCTGGTCCTGACCGCCATCGTGATCAGCTTCGCGACCACGGCGCTGTTCCTGGTTGTCCTCATCGCCTCGCGCGGGGTGACCGGGACCGACCATGTCGACGGGCAGGAGCGTGAGTCATGACACTGGCGCCCGAACATCTGATCATCGCGCCGATCCTGATCCCGTTCTTCGCGGGCGCCTTGATGCTGATCTATGACGAACGACAGCGGCGGGCCAAGCTGATGCTGGGGCTGATCTCGGTCGCGGCGACGCTGGTCGCCTCGATCGAGCTTCTGGTACGGTCCAAGGGCAGCGAGCTGACGGGCGGCAACGACATCGGCTTCTATCTTATGGGCGACTGGGCCGCGCCCTTCGGGATCGTGCTGGTGATCGACCGGCTGTCGGCGATGATGCTGGTGCTGACAAGCCTGCTGGCCCTGCCCGTCCTGACCTATGCGGCGGCGGGGTGGCACCGCCAGGGGCAGCATTTCCACCCGATGCTGCAATTCCTGCTGATGGGCCTGAACGGAGCCTTCCTGACCGGCGATCTGTTCAACCTGTTCGTCTTCTTCGAAGTGCTGCTGGCGGCCTCGTACGGGTTGCTTTTGCATGGCGGGGGGCAGCTGCGGGTGCGGGCGGGGCTGCATTACATCGCGGTGAACCTGACCGGCTCGCTGCTGTTCCTGATCGGGGTCAGCCTGATCTATGGCGCAACTGGCACGCTGAACATGGCGCATCTGTCGACGCTGGTCGCGGGCCTGGGCGAGCAGGAGCGGGCGCTTCTGCATGCCGGGGCGGGGATCATGGCGGTGGCCTTCCTGGTCAAGGCCGGGATCTGGCCTTTGTCCTTCTGGCTGCCGACCGCCTATATGGCCGGGGCCGCCCCGGTCGCGGCAATGTTCGCGATCATGACCAAGGTCGGGGTCTATGTCCTGCTCAGGCTGTCATTCCTGACCTTCGGCGTCGCGGCGGGGCCATCGGCGGGCTATGGGTCGTTGGTGCTGGTCGGCGGCGGGCTGGCGACGGTGGCCTATGGGCTGGTCGGCATCCTGGCCTCGCAAAGCCTGGGGCGGATGGCGGCGCATCTGGTGCTGGTGTCGTCGGGGACGGTGCTGGCCTCAGCCGGGTTCGTGCTGGAGGGGGCGGGAACGGGCGTGCTGGCGGGGGCGCTGTTCTATCTGCTGAGTTCCACGCTGGCGACGGCGGCGCTGTTCCTGCTGATCGAACCGATGAGCCGTGAGGAAGGCGGGATCGCCGCGATGCTGGCGTTGACGGCGGATGCCTATGGCCTGGACGAACGCGAGGCACAGCCGGAGGTGGGCCTTGCCGTGCCAGGGACGCTGGCGCTGCTGGGGGCGACCTTCACGCTTTGCGGCATCGCGCTGGCGGGGTTGCCGCCGCTGTCGGGCTTCATCGGCAAGGTCGGGATGCTACGCGGGATGCTGGCGGCGGAGCTGCCGGTCCCGGCCTTGGGCTGGACCTTTGTCGCGCTGGTGATCCTGTCGGGGCTGGCCACGCTGATCGGCCTTGTCCGCATCGGGATCCAGACCTTCTGGGCAACCGAGGGGGACCCTCCGCGCGTCCTGGCGCTGGAGATCGGGCCGGTCCTGCTGCTGGTCGCGCTGCTGGGGCTGCTGACCTTCAAGGCCGAGGTGACGATGCGCTACATGCAGCAGACCGCCCGCGCCGTGCTGGCCCCCGCGATCTATGCCGAGGGGGTCCTGGGCGCCCCTCGCACCGCCGAGACGCAGGAGGAGGGACAATGAACCGGCTTGTCCCGCATCCCTTCCTGTCTTTGGGGCTGGTGGTCGTATGGATTCTGCTGACGCGGCTGTCGCCGGGGCATCTGCTGCTGGGATCGGTGATCGCACTGGGGGCCGGGCTGGCCTTTGCCCGGCTGGAGCCGCCCCGGCCGCGCCTGCGGATCTGGCCACTGATCCGGCTGGCGGGAATCGTGGCGGTTGATATCGTCCGGTCCAACGCGGCGGTAGCCTGGCTGGTCCTGTCGGGCAGCTCGGCCCGCCGCTCGGGCTTTGTGGAGGTCCCCCTGCGCCTGCAGGACGAGGGTGCGCTGGCGCTCTTGGCGGTGATCCTGACCGCGACGCCCGGCACCGCCTGGCTGGAACATGACCGCGCCTCGGGCATCCTGCTTCTGCATGTCTTCGACCTGAAAGAGCCCGCGGAATGGCAAGTCCTGATCCGCGACCGCTATGAGTCGCTGTTGCTGGAGGCATTCGGATGACGCTGGATACCCTGCTGTGGTTCGCGGTGACCTATGCCCAGGCCGTGCTGGCGGTTTCGGCCGGGCTGGCGGCCGCCCGGATCCTGATCGGCCCGCGCGCCGAGGACCGCGTCCTGGGGCTGGATGCGCTGTACCTGACGGTGATGCTGCAGTTCATCGTCACCGGGCTGCGGCTGGGCACGCCCTTCCTGTTCGAGGCGGCGCTTGCGATCGCGGTGGCGGGCTTCGTCTCGAACGTGGCGCTGGCCAAGTTCCTGATGCGCGGCGAGGTGATCGAATGACGGGTCTTCAGGCGCTTCCGCCCTGGCTGGCGCTGACGGTGGCGCTGCTGCTGATCCTTGGCAGCACGCTGACCGTGCTGGGGGCCTTCGGGCTGCTGCGGCTGCGCAATTTCTTCGACCGGATCCATGCCCCGACGCTGGGCACCAGTTGGGGCGCGGCGGCGATTCTTGTCGCGTCGATCCTGGCCTGGTCCTGGGTCGAAGGCCGGACCGTGGTGCATGAAGTGGCGATCGGTGTGCTGCTTCTGGTCACCACGCCGGTCACGCTGATGCTTGTGGGCCGGTCTGCCCTGCAGCGGCGGCGGCGGGAAGGCGACACCGGCGTGCCAGGAGAGCGTCGGCGCTAGACCTCGGTCGGGCAGGCCAGACCCTCGCCCCGGCGCGGGCGGTTCGGAACGACCGGCCCCATCGGGCTGCGTACCACGACCACCGGCTTGGCGGTCACCGGCGCGCCGTCCAGCGCCGCCAGCCAGTCGCGGGCCGAGGCAAACCGCGCCGCCGCCCGGACCGAGAGCGCGCGGTCGATGCTGGCGAGAAAGTCAGCCGGATAACGCGGATCGGTCCCGGCCAGCGGCGCCAGCGGATCGGCCAGCCCGTCGATCCGGGCGGTGCGGCGGCTTTGGCTGTCCACCGGCGCGCGACCCCGGATCGCGAGATACAGCGTCGCGCCCAGCGCATAGATATCGGCCTGCGGTCCCAGCGCGGCCCGGGGCGTGTAAAGCTCGGGCGCAGAGAAGCCGTCCTTGACCATGGAAAAGCCGTCATGCGGCTGGCTGACCCCCCGGACGCAGCGCCGGGCCGAGCCGAAGTCGATCAGGACCGGCGTGCCGTCCGGCGTCACGCAGACATTGTCGGGCGCGATGTCGCAATGCAGCAGATCCTGGGCATGGACATGGACCAGAGCCGAGACCAGCTGCCGCGCCAGCTGCACGACCTGGGCAGGCGTCAGACGATCCGACGCATCCTCGGCCAGTTGCTGCAGGTCCTGGCCAGGCACGCGGTCCAGCACCAGATAGGCGGTGCCGTTTTCCTGGAAGGCGTCCAGCGCGCGCACGATGTTCGGATGCGACAGGCTGGTCAGCGCCACCCCCTCATCCAGCAGCGAGCGGATGACGCGGGCATGGTTCTGGCGGTGGGCTTCGGACCGGCAGAGGACCTGGGCCTGGCTGCGGCGGTTGAAGGCGGGGACGAAACTTTCCTTTACCACCACCTCGCGTCCCGAGGCATCGCGCGCGAGGTAGGTATTCCCGAACCCGCCGCTGGAGAGGAAGGAGCGGATGCAGTAACGCCCGCCCTGCAACCTTGTCCCCGGCAACAGGACATCGTCCAGTTCGGCACGGATGTCAGTCTGGGTCCATCTTTCGAACGCCATGGTGTTTCAGCCCCCCGCAGCAGAAACCTGCCCGGATGTCGGCTGCATCTGCCGATTCCCGGTCACGACTGACGATAAGGCCGCAACTTCGGGTTGCAACTTTTTTCCGGCTGCTTTCCGGCAGTATTTAGGAAGCGTTTGAATAGTTGCCGAAACAACCTGCGATTTCATGCAGAACTGCAACAGTTGCAGGGCGTCCGGGGCCCGGATCAACGTTCCTCGACCAAGATCTCGCGCTTGCCGACGTGGTTGGCGCGGGTGACGACGCCCTGCTCCTCCATCTGTTCGACCAGGCGGGCGGCCTTGTTATAGCCGATGCCCAGTTTCCGCTGGATGTAAGAGGTCGAACACTTGCGATCCCGCGCGACGATGGCGACGGCCTGATCGTACAGCGCATCGTCCGAACTATCGCCGCCGCCCAGGCCAAGCACCATGTCGATATCGCTGGCAACCTCGTCCTCGGGGCCTTCCACCACGCCCGACATATAGACCGGGGGCCCGAAGCTCTTGAGGTGGTTGACGATTTCCTCCACTTCCTCGTCGCTGACGAACGGCCCGTGGATACGGGTGATCTTCGCGCCGTTGCCCATGTACAGCATGTCGCCCGCGCCCAGAAGCTGTTCTGCCCCCTGTTCGCCAAGGATGGTGCGGCTGTCGATCTTCGACGTGACCTGGAAGGAAATCCGGGTCGGGAAGTTGGCCTTGATCGTGCCGGTGATCACGTCGACCGAGGGTCGCTGCGTCGCCATGATGAGGTGGATGCCCGACGCCCGCGCCATCTGGGCCAGGCGCTGGATACAGGCCTCGATCTCTTTCCCGGCGACCATCATCAGGTCGGCCATCTCGTCCACGATGACGACGATATAGGGGAAGGGCTGCGGCGCGAATTCCTCGGTCTCGAAGACCGGATCGCCGGTTTCCTCGTCAAAGCCGGTCTGGATGGTGCGCTTGAACATCTCGCCCTTGGACAGCGCCTCGCGCACGCGGCCGTTGTAGCCCTCGATGTTGCGGACGCCCATCTTGGACATCTTGCGGTAACGCTCCTCCATCTCGCCCACGACCCATTTCAGGGCGACAACGGCCTTCTTCGGGTCGGTGACGACGGGGGACAGAAGGTGCGGGATGCCGTCATAGACGGACAGTTCCAGCATCTTGGGGTCGATCATGATCAGCCGGCACTCCTCGGGCGTGAGCTTGTAGAGGAGCGAGAGGATCATCGTGTTGATCGCGACCGACTTGCCCGAGCCGGTGGTCCCCGCGATCAGCAGGTGGGGCATCTTGGCCAGGTTGGCCACGACAGGCTCACCGCCGATATCCTTGCCGAGGGCGAGGGGCAGGCGCAGGTGGCTGTCGCCGAAGTCGCGGGAGGCGAGGATTTCGCGCAGGACCACTTTCTCGCGGTGGGCGTTCGGCAGTTCGATGCCGATGACGCTGCGACCGGGGACGGTAGACACGCGGGCCGAGAGGGCCGACATGGACCGCGCGATATCGTCGGCCAGGCCGATCACGCGGCTGGCCTTGAGGCCGGGCGCGGGTTCCAGTTCGTACATGGTGACGACCGGGCCGGGGCGGACCGCCGTGATCTCGCCCTTGACGCCGTAGTCGTCCAGCACCGACTCCAGCATCCGCGCGTTTTCCTCCAGCGCCTCGTCCGAAAGCTGGCTGCGCTGGATCGTCGTGGGGCTGGCGAGCAGCGAAAGCGGCGGCAGTTCGTACTGGCTGGCGGCTTCGTCAAAGCGCAGCGCGGGCTGGCTTTCAGCCATCGCCTGCCGCGAGGGCGCGGGCTTCTTCACCGCGTGCTGCACCACGGCCTTGCGGTCGGGCGTAAAGGCCATCGGGCGCGCGGGGGGCAGGTCGTCCTCCAGCTCGTCCAGGCGATCAAGATCGTCCTCGACTTCGTCGTCCCAGGAACGGTCTTCGGTGGACATGTTGACGGGCAGGTCTTCGCCGTCCTCTTCGACCTCGGCCTGCCACTGCGGCGCGGGGGCAGGGGCGGGGCGCGGCTGCGGACGGGTGTCGGCCATCAGTGTGACCGGACCCTTGGGCCGCATGACCGGCGGCTCGACCCGGGCAGCCGGAGGCAACGGCGGCGGGGCGACCGGGAAATCGGGCGAACGCTGGACGCGGGTGCGGATCACGTCGGAGATCCGGGCCTTGATCCGGTCCTCTTGCGGCATGTCCGGGTTCCAGCTTTGCTCGAGCTCGATCAGCTCGGGCTCGGGGTCCGGCTGGGCCTTGCGGCGCAGACGCTCCAGAAGGCCGAGTTTCGGCTGCGGCGCCGGGGCAGGTTCCGGCGCGACGGGCCGGGGGTCCGAGCGCAGCGAAGGCGGCATGGCCCGGGCCGGGCTGGCGCGCAGCGGCTCGGGTGCCATGTGGCCGGTGACGGGCGGGACCGCACGGCGGATGGCGGTGTCGCGGTCCAGGGATGGCGCGGCGGCGGCGCGGGCCCGGGCGCGGTCCTGCAGCGACATCGCCCCGCTCACCGCCCCGCGCGCGCCCGATCCAAGGGCGGTCGCGGCGGCGTTGTAGCCCAGGATCGAGCCAAGCAGCATGAAGCGCCAGATCGCGGCGAGTTCGGCCATATCGAAGCCGCAGACGTAAAGCATGAAGGCGATGAGGCCGGCGAAGGTCAGCAGCGACAGGAATTTCAGCCCGAAACCGGCGCTGCCCGGCACGACCCCCAGCAGCGAGCCAAGGACGGTGTCGCCGAAAAGCCCGCCCAGGCCGAAGGTGTGGGTCCAGGTGTCCCCCGGCACCAGCGTCGCGCAGTGGACAGCTGCGAAAGCGACGGCGACCACGGCAAAGACCACCCGGCCCAGCGCCCGCTCACCCCCGCGATGGGCCATGAAGCGCACGCCCCAGGCCAGGAAGATCACCGGGATCGCCCAGGCACCAAGGCCGATCAGGATCGTCAGCGTCGAGGCGACGGCCGCCCCGAAGCGGCCCAGCATGTTCTGCGCGGGCTCGTCGGTGGCGACCATCCAGCCCGGATCCTCGGGCGAGTAGCTGCCCAGGATCGCGGCGAAGGCCAGCCCGACCAGGATCAGCGCCAGGCCCAGAAGCTCGCGTCCCCGGCGCTCGAGCATTGCCTGGGTGCCCTGGTCCAGAAGTGGATCGCGCTGCCGTGCCTGAAACGATGCCATTCGTCCCTCACCGATAGAGGCAGTCGCGGAGCATGGTCAGCCCGCGCTGCGTTTCTTCTGGCGTGGCGACCAGCGCCACGCGGATATAGCCCTTGCCGGGGTTCTGCCCGCCCGCATCGCGCGACAGGTAGGCGCCGGGCAGGACCCGCACCCCCGTCTCGCGCCAAAGCCGCAGCGCCGCCTGTTCGCCATCATCGACCGGGAGCCAGAGGAAGAACCCCCCGTCCGGGGCCTGGTAGCCCTGGACCCCGGCGAAGATGCGGTCGGCGTCGCGGAACTTCTGCTGGTACAGCGCGCGGCTGGCCGTGACATGCCCCTCATCGGCCCAGGCGGCCTCGGCCACCCGTTGCAGCGGCAAGGGCAGCGGCGCGCCGGCAAAGCTGCGCAGCTGGCGGACGCGCTGCATGCTCTCCGGCCCCGAGGCCACGAAGCCCGAGCGCAGCCCCGGCAGGTTCGACCGTTTCGACAGTGAGTGAAAGACGACCGCGCGTTCGGGGTCCGCGCCTTGCGCGGCTGCAACTTGCAGAAGGCCGGGCGGCGGGGCCTCGCGCCAGATCTCGGAGTAACATTCGTCGGCCAGGACGGTGAAATCGTGCTTTTCCGCCAGCGTCAGCAGGTCGGCAAGGTAATCGGCCGAGGCGACGGCCCCCTGCGGATTGGCGGGCGAGCAGATATAGGCGATGGCGGTGCGGTCCAGCACATCCTTCGGCAGGCTGCTGTAGTCGGGCAGAAAGCCGGTGGCGGCGGTGGCGGGGACATAGACCGGCTCGGCGCCCACGGTCAGGGCGGCCACGGCATAGACCTGGTAGAAGGGGTTCGGCATCAGCACGACGGGGCGCTGGCCATTCTTCTGCTCTGGGCAGAGCGCGATGCAGGTGTTGAACAGCCCCTCACGCGTGCCATTCAGGACCATCAGCCGGTCCTCGGGCAGGCTGACGCCGTAGCGGCGGGCGATCCAGGACGAGATGGCGGCCAGAAGCTCGGGCGTGCCGTCGTTCGGCGGGTAGACGCCAAAGCCCGACAGGTTCGCAGCCAGGATAGGGCCGACGAAATCGGGCATGGCATGGCGCGGCTCGCCAATGGTCATGGCGATGGGGTCGCCGCCGGGGGCGTGCGCGTCGAGTAGCTTCCGCAGGCGCGGAAACGCGTATTCTGGCAGGTTCGAAAACCGCTCAGGAAATGCCATTGCTGCCTCAAGTCAGGGGTCTATGCGCCCCATTTCGGGCAACGATAGCCGGGCGCGGCGCGCAGGTCCAGAAAAACCAACAGGGTGAGGGGGTTGGACGCGGGAGTTTGTGGCTTTCCGGCACGGGGGCGGTGGGCGATCCGCCCGCCCTACCGCAAGGCAAGCTCTGCCGCCTGCCCCAGGCGCAACAGCCGCGCTTCCTGGCCCGGCCCGGCCATCAGGCTGATCCCGCAGGAGGGTTGCGAGGTCGGCAGCGTCAGCGCGCAAAGCCCCATCAGGTTGCCGATCCGGGTATTCCGCAGCGCCAGGAGGTTCTCGGTCACATAATAGCTGTCGTCGGTCATCAGCCGGTCGGCATCGGGCGGCAGGATCGGCGAGGTCGGGACCAGCACCGCGTCGAAGCTCGCCGTCCGTGCCGCCCAGGCCGCCCGCAGGACATGCAGTCGCCGCCAGCCCGCGACATAGTCCATCGCCGCCACGTCCGCGCCCGAGCGGAAGCGCTCCAGTATCCGGGGGAACATCTTTTCCGGCGCTTTCTCGATCGTGTCGCGCCAGATGCCATAGGCCTCGGCGGTGAAGAGGAAGCCGGCGAGGGTCAGCGCCTCGGCCACTTCCGGGGCCTGGAGGCGGCTGACCTGTGCCCCGGCACGGCCAAGCCGCGCCACGGCATCCTCGAACCCCTGCGCGGGGCGGTCGCGCAGGTCGTCCAGGGCCACCGTCTCCAGCACCGCAAGCCGCGCGCCGGAGAGGCTTGCCCCGGTCAGGTCGGCGGGCCGCTGGCCGTGCAGCGCCGCCAGAAGATGGGCGCAGTCCTCGACCGAATGGGCCAGGGGGCCGATGGTGTCGAAGGTCTCGCACAGGGGCACGGTCCCGGCCATCGGCAGGCTGCCGTGGGTGGTCTTGAGGCCCACCAGATCGTTCCAGGCTGCCGGGATCCGGACCGAGCCGCCGGTGTCCGACCCGATGGCCGCCGGGGCCAGGCCGAAGGCGACCGAGGCCGCCGCGCCCGAGGACGAGCCGCCCGGCACCGCGCGGTCGTCGTTCAGGCAGGGCGGCGTTCCCGTCACCGGGTTGAGGCCGAGGCCCGAGAAGGCCAGTTCCGACATGTGGGTCTTACCCAGGCAGACGAGGCCCTGCAGCGTCGCCACCTCCAGCACCGCCGCGTCGCGGCTGGGGGTGCGGCGTTTCAGCAGGGCCGACCCCGCCTCGGTCGCAACGCCCGCCGTGTCGAACAGGTCCTTCCAACTTACCGGCACCCCGTCGAGCAGCCCCCTGCGCAGCCCCGCCTTGGCGCGGGCGGCAGCGGCCATCGCCTCGCCCCGGGCGCGGTCGGGCGTGGCGCGGGCATAGATGCGGGGGGCGAGGGGGTGGGTCTCGATCAGATCGAGGAAGGCCTCGGTCAGTTCGACCGGGTGGATGCGACCCTTGTCGATCTCGCGCCCCAGTTCCGCTGCGGTCAGGTTGGCCCAGGTTCCGGTCATGTGTCCCCCCGTTTTGCCGTGACGGTAGCGGCTTGGAGACGCATGGACAATCGGGCCGTGCGGGGTATCTAAGGAGGCATGACCTGGGACACCGACATCCTGATCGCGGGCGGGGGGCTGAACGGCCCGGCCCTGGCACTGGCGTTGGCGCAGGGGGGGTTCCGCGTCACTGTCGTGGATGCCCGGCCCGCGCCGGAACGGGCCGAGGCCGGGTTCGATGGGCGAGCCTATGCGCTGGCCGTGGCTTCGGTGCGGCTGCTGAAGGCGATCGGGGTCTGGGGTGCGGTGGCCGAGAAGGCGCAGCCGATCCTTCAGATCAAGGCCAGCGACGGCCGCGCGGGCGAAGGCGCCGCGCCGTTCTTCTTGCAGTTCGACGCGGCCGAGATCGAGGAAGGCCCGATGGGCCACATGCTGGAGGACCGCTACCTCTACGCCGCCTTCCTGGAGGCGATGCGCGCCGCGCCGGGTATCACACTGATCTCGGGCGAGACGGTGGTGGGGCAGGAGGTGACGGCCTCGGGCGTGGTGGTGCGGCTTGCCTCGGGGCGAGAGCTGACGGCGGGGCTGCTGGTCGGCTGCGACGGGCGCGGGTCGGGCGTGGCGGCGCGGGCGGGGATCAAGCGGGTCGGCTGGGGCTATGGCCAGACCGCGCTGGTCACGGCGATCCGGCATGAGAAGAATCACCAGGGGATCGCGCAGCAGTTCTTCATGCCCTCGGGTCCGCTGGCGATCCTGCCGCTAAAGGGCGGCCACCACTCCAGCATCGTCTGGAGCGAGACGGATGAGGTCGCCCGCGCGATCCAGGCGCTGCCGGATGATCAGTATCTGGAGGCGCTGCGTCCGCGGTTCGGGGATTTCCTGGGCGAGATCAGCCTGGCCGGGACGCGGTTCACCTACCCGTTGTCCCTGTCGCTGGCCGAGCAGTTCGTGGCCGACCGGGTCGCGCTGGTGGGCGATGCGGCGCATGGGGTACATCCGATTGCCGGGCAAGGGCTGAACCTGGGGCTGCGGGACGTGGCGGCGCTGGCGGAGGTGCTGATCCTGGCGCGGCGGCGGGGGGAGGATGTGGGCTCTCCGGTCGCGCTGGAGGAGTACCAGCGCTGGCGGCGGTTCGATGCGACGGCGCTGGCCCTGGGCATGGATGCGGTCAATCGGGTCTTTTCCACCGACAACCCGATCCTGCGGCTGGGGCGGGACCTGGGAATGGGCCTCGTCTCGGCGCTGCCAGGGCTGCGGCGGGGGTTCATCCGGCAGGCGGCAGGGCTGACCGGGGAACTTCCAAAGCTGCTGGCAGGCAAGCCGATCTGAGACCTGCGCCACGCGTGGACAGCTGTTCCGGTCCAGCGAAATCAAGGGCTTGCGTGCGGGCCTTAGGGTTTCGTTAACGCCTTGGCGGCGGCAGAAAGCAGCGCGCGGGAATAGAGGACATGGAGGGCGGTCAGCGCCCGGAAGCCCTTGCCGATGCGGCCGCCCCCCGCCCCTGGGCGCGTTACAATGGCCGAGCCGAAAAGGAGACGGATGCCGGGTCGACCATCTTCCCGCGGCGCGACCATCAGCCAGGAGCGGGTCCGGCCGGTCACGTCGGCAAGAAGGATCTGGTCCGGGAGCCGCGCCTCGACCGTCCAGGCGGCGAAGCGGTCGGTATCGCCAGCGGGCGGGGCCTGAGCCTGCTGGTCGGTCGAGCGGTGGTCGGCTCGGGCCAGGATTGCCCGTGAGGCATGGGCATGTCGGTGGCGGATCGGGGCGAAGGCAGGATCCTTGAGGGTCGGCCGGGCGAGGGTAGTGCCAAGGCGGCCGGGGCGTCCAACGGGGGGTGGCAGACGGGGCGTTGTGCGCCTTGTGGCGGGGGTGGGTGTCTGTCGGTTTGGTGCGCTGTAGCGCACCCTACGATGCGACCTGGCCGGGGTAGATCGGGATGCGGTGTGGTGCGCTGTAGCGCACCCTACGGCGGGTGTGGGGTGGGGGTCAGTCCAGTTCCCGCGCCTCGCTGACCAGCATCACGGGGATGCCGTCGCGAATCGGGAAGGCCAGGTGGGCGGCCTTGGAGATCAGTTCCTGACGCTCGGCGTCATAGGTCAGGATGGCGTGGGTCACCGGGCAGACCAACGATTCCAGCATCCGGCGGTCGGCAGGTTCGGTCATTGCAGGACCTCATCGTCCGACCCGCCGCGCAGGGCGAATTCGATCAGGGTCACCAGGGTTTCCCGCCGGGTATCCAGGGTGGGGGCCTCGAGCAGGGCCTGCTTGTCCTCGGGCGAGAACGGGCAGAGCATGGAGAGCGAGTTGATCAACAGCTCGGGCTCGGCCTCCTTCAGGCTGTCCCAGTCGGTCGAGAGGTTCATCTTCACGAAATAGCGGCCGAGCAGCGCCATGAATTCGCCTCGGCGGAAACCTGGGTCGTCCTCGGTCGGGCCAAGGTCGCGGGTGAAGGGCGCCCAGTCCACCAGGCAGCGGCGGTAGGGGGTGAAGCCCTGCACCTCTTCCTTGACGCGAAAACGCGAGATCCCGGACAGGGTGATCATGTAGCGCCCGTCCTCGGTTTCGGAGAAGCCGGTGAGACGGCCGGCGCAGCCGATGGCCTGGAGGCGCTTTTCGCCCTCACGCCGTTCGGAGGCGGGGGTTTCCCGCGGCTGGATCATGCCGATCAGCCGATGCTTGGTCTTCAGGCAATCCTCGACCATCGCAAGGTAGCGCGGTTCGAAGATGTGCAGCGGAAGGCGCGCGCGGGGCAGCATGAGTGCTCCGGGCAGGGGGAAGACCGGAATGGTGTCCGGCAGGTCGGCGGCGCTGATCATGGCGATGAGGTAGCCCGACCCGGAGGTCAGGCAAATATCATCGACGAGAGTTTGCGGCGACCGGCCAGGACGATCGGATCCTGCGGTTTCAGCGCGTCGAAGATGGTGAAGAGCTGGGCCTTGGCCGCGCCCCCGTTCCATTCCCGGTCGCGGCGGAACAGTTCGAGAAGCTGGTCCACGGCTTCCTTCGGGTTGCCCGCGGCAAGGAGGGCCGCGGCGAGGTCGTAGCGGGCCTGGTGATCGTTGGGGTTCGCCTCGACGGCGGCGCGCAGCTCGGCCTCCGGCCCCGCGTTGGCGGCCTGTTTCGCCAGTTCCAGTTGCGCGCGGGCGGCGTCGATTTCCTTGGACTTGGCCACGGCGGCCGGAGCCGCGGCAATGAGCCCTTCGGCCTGGTCGAGGTTGCCCAGCGCGATATGGGCGCGGACAAGGCCACCGTAAGCAGCGGAATTTTCGGGCTCTTCGCCCAGGATCGCGGCGAAGGTTTCAGCCGCGTCGGAGGCGGCGCCTTCGGTCAGCATGTCCTCGGCCGCCTGGATGGCTTCGGCCAGGCCGCCATCCCCGGCAAGGGCCGAAACGCGGTCGATGAAGGCCTTGAGTTCAGAGGCAGGCACGGCGCCCTGGAAGCCGTCGACCGGCTGGCCCTGCCAGAAGGCATAGACGGTCGGGATCGACTGGATGCGAAGCTGGGCGGCGATGCGCTGGTTCTGGTCGACGTCGACCTTGACCATGCGGACCTTGCCCTTGGCGGCAGTCACAGCGGCCTCGAGCATCGGGCCCAGGGTCTTGCACGGCCCGCACCAGGTGGCCCAGAAATCGACGATGACCGGCACCTCGCGGCTGGCCTCGATCACATCGGCCATGAACGTGGCTTCGGTCCCGTCCTTGATCAGGTTCGCATCGGCTTGCGGTTTGTCGCCCAGACCCAGCATGGTCGCCCCCTTGCGGTTTGTCTGCCGTCTATATGAGCCTTTGCGGCGGAAACGCCAAGAGGCGGGCTGGGCAGGCGACAAGGTGGTCGTTGACCATGCCCGAGGCCTGCATGAAGGCATAAGTGATCGTCGGGCCGACGAAGCTGAAGCCTTCGGCCTTGAGCGCCCTGGACATGGCCTGGGATTCTGGCGTCTGGGCGGGGACCTCGGCCATGGAGGCGGGGCGGTGGTCCAGCGTCTGGCCGCCGGTGAAGGACCAGAGGAAGGGGGAGAAGCCGCGGTCCGCCTCGATCCGCTGGAAGGCGCGGGCGGCGCGGAGGGTGGAGTCGATCTTGCCGCGATGCCGGATGATCCCGGGATCCTGGCACAGGCGGGTGACCTCGGCCTCGCCCCAGATGGCGAGGGTTTCGGGATCGAAGCCGTGGAAGGCGGCGCGGAAGGCCGGGCGCTTGCGCAGGACGGTGATCCAGGAGAGGCCAGCCTGGAAGGCTTCGAGCATCAGAAGCTCGAACAGGCGGCGGGGGTCGCGCTCGGGGCGGCCCCATTCCTGGTCGTGGTAGGCGACATACAGCGGATCGGTCCCGCACCAGGGGCAACGCATCGAATTGTCGGCATTTTCCATCGGATTTGCCCCGGTGAAGGGTGAGAACGAAATGAGAATATTAGCGTTGGGTTTACCGATGCGGGCCTAGTCTGTCGACAACTGATTTGCACCCGGGGGCCGCGCATGAGTTTCATGAAGGAAGCGAAAACGTCGAAGTTCGACCGCGACCCCACGCTCGCCAGCCCGCTGGCCGCCGCCATGGCCGCCCAGGACCGCGAGACATTGAAGACCGTGGCCGAGGCGCTGAAGGACCGGCGGATGCGGCTGGCCTATCAGCCGGTGGTCTATGCGGCCGACCCCTCGGTCATCGGCTTTTTCGAAGGCTTCATCCGGCTGCTGAACCTGCGCGACCAGGTGATCCCCGCGCGCGACTTCATGGGCGCGGCGGAACAGACCGAACTTGGCCGGGAAATCGACTGCGCCGCGCTGCAGATGGGGCTGATGAGCCTGCAGCGCAATCCGCAGATCCGGGTGTCGGTCAACATGTCGGCGCGCTCGGTGGGCTACCAACGATGGGCGGGCATCCTGCGCCGGGCGCTGCGCGACAGTCCCAAACTGGGCTACAACCTGATCCTCGAGATCAACGCCACCAGCGCCATGCAGGTGCCCGACGTGCTGCGCCCCTTCATGGAGGAGATGCGCAACCACGGCATCGTCTTCGCGCTGGATGATTATGGGGCGGGCATGATCTCGCTGGAAATCCTGCAGGAGTTGCGGTTCGAAATCGCGAAGATCGAGGGGAACCTGGTCCGCGACATTGACCGGATGGCAGGGCAGCAGGCCATGGTGCGGGGTGCGATTGCCCTGGCGCAAGAGATGGGGATGTATATCGTCGCCGAAGCGGTCGAGACCGAGGCCGAGGCCATCTGGCTGCGCGAGGCCGGGGTCGGATGCTTGCAGGGCTACCTGTTCGGCGCGCCCACGGTGACCCCGGATTTCCGCGCCTTCCGCCATGGTCGACCCAACCTCGGCGTGCTTGCCGGATAGGAGGTGCCGCTGGATTCCCTCTGGTTGCGCCAACATTCTTGCGCTTGTGATCCAGTGCCCTTAGGTCATGGATGACGCAGTGCGGCACAGGCTTGTGCCGATGTGGTAGTGCTGGGGCGCAAGGGAGAGGATCCAGATGACCAATGTCGTAATCGTGGCCGCGGGCCGCACCGCCGTGGGCAGCTTCAATGGCTCGTTCGCCAATACCCCGGCGCATGACCTGGGCGCGGCGGTGATCGAGGCGGTGGTGGCCCGCGCGGGCATCGACAAGGCCGAGGTCGAGGAGACGATCCTGGGCCAGGTGCTGACTGCGGGCCAGGGCCAGAACCCGGCGCGGCAGGCGCATATCAAGGCGGGGCTTCCGAAGGAATCCAGCGCCTGGTCGCTGAACCAGGTCTGCGGCTCGGGCCTGCGGGCGGTGGCGCTGGGGGCGCAGCATGTCCAGCTGGGCGATGCGCGGATCGTGGTCGCGGGCGGGCAGGAATCGATGTCGCTGTCGCCCCACGTTGCGCATCTGCGCGCCGGGCAGAAGATGGGCGACCTGAACTTCATCGACAGCATGATCAAGGACGGCCTCTGGGACGCGTTCAACGGCTATCACATGGGCCAGACCGCCGAGAACGTCGCCAACCAGTGGCAAATCAGCCGCGACATGCAGGATGAATTCGCTCTGGCCAGCCAGAACAAGGCCGAGGCGGCGCAGAAGGCCGGCAAGTTCAAGGACGAGATCATCCCCTTCACCGTCAAGACCCGCAAGGGCGACACGGTGGTGGATCAGGACGAATACATCCGCCACGGCGCGACCATCGACGCGATGCAGAAGTTGCGCCCGGCCTTCACCAAGGACGGCTCGGTCACGGCAGCCAATGCCTCGGGCATCAACGACGGCGCGGCGGCGGTGGTCCTGATGACCGAGGAAGAGGCGGCGAAGCGGGGCCTGAAGGTGCTGGCGCGGATCGCCTCTTATGCCACGGCCGGGCTTGATCCGTCGATCATGGGCGTGGGGCCGATCCATGCCTCGCGCAAGGCGCTGGCAAAGGCGGGCTGGAAGGTCGGCGACCTGGACCTGGTCGAGGCGAACGAGGCTTTCGCCGCCCAGGCCTGCGCGGTGAACAAGGACATGGGCTGGGACCCGTCGATCGTGAACGTGAACGGCGGCGCCATCGCGATCGGGCATCCGATCGGCGCCTCGGGCGCGCGGATCCTGAACACGCTTCTGTTCGAAATGGGCCGTTCGGGCGCGAAGAAGGGTCTCGCGACGCTGTGCATCGGTGGCGGCATGGGTGTCGCCATGTGCCTGGAGCGGTGAGGGGTGGTGCGTGCAAGCACGCACCCTACGGCAGATGCGAATCGGGCGCGCAATAATGTTGCGCGCCCGATTTCGTTTCGGTAACAGGATTTCAACGGCATACGGTAGCATACCCCTAGGAGGAGAATCACGATGGCACGGGTTGCATTGGTCACAGGCGGGTCGCGCGGCATTGGCGCAGCGATCTCGGTCGCGCTGAAGGCGGCGGGCTACAAGGTCGCGGCCAACTACGCCGGCAACGACGAGGCGGCAGCCGCCTTCACCAAGGAGACGGGCATCCCGACCTACAAGTGGTCCGTCGCGGATTACGACGCCTGCGCGGCGGGGATTGCCAAGGTCGAGGCCGAGGTCGGCCCGATCGACGTGCTGGTGAACAACGCGGGCATCACCCGGGACGCGATGTTCCACAAGATGACCCCCGGCCAGTGGAAGGAAGTGATCGACACCAACCTGACCGGCCTGTTCAACATGACCCATCCGCTGTGGTCGGGGATGCGGGACCGCAAGTTCGGCCGAGTGATCAACATCAGCTCGATCAACGGGCAGAAGGGCCAGGCGGGGCAGGCGAACTATTCGGCGGCCAAGTCGGGCGACCTGGGCTTTACCAAGGCGCTGGCGCAGGAAGGCGCGCGGGCCGGGATCACGGTGAACGCGATCTGCCCGGGCTATATCGGGACGGAAATGGTGCGCGCCATCGACGAAAAGGTGCTGAACGAACGCATCATTCCGCAGATCCCGGTCGGCCGCCTGGGCGAGCCGGAGGAAATCGCGCGCTGCGTGGTGTTCCTTGCCTCGGACGATGCGGGGTTCATCACCGGCTCCACCATCAGCGCGAACGGCGGGCAGTTCTTCGTCTGACACTGCGTGGCCCCACGGCTGGCTTGCCGGCCCGTGGGGCCACGGATATCGTGCCCGCCGACATCGCGCGCGAGGCACAGGCTGCAACGGATCCTTACCCACAAGCCGCAGGGGCGGACGTTTGACTATGCCTCTGCCACGCTGTTCGCGGCGCGGCAGCGGGGTCTGTCTTCCTGGCGGATTGCCTGGGAAGTTCTGCTGCTGGGCCGCGGTCCCGGACGCCTGAGGTCCGACGAATATTTCCTGCACGGGGCGTGGAAACCAGGCCTGACCAGCGCCGAGCGGCGCGCGTTTGTCGGCCGGTTTGCAAACCGGGCCCTCAACCGCTCGCTGAACCCGCCCGGCCTCGCGGGAGAGATCAGTCCGGTTTCGGACAAGCTGCGCGCGCGGGCGATGTTCGCGGCTGCGGGCCTGCCGCAACCGGAGACGCTCGCCGTGGCGGGCCCTGCCGCGCCGGGAGAGGGGCTCCGCTGGCTGGATGGCGAAGCGGCGATCCTCGCCTTTCTGCGCGAACCGGGCGTGGTGCCCTGCTTCGGCAAGCCCGTGCATGGCAGTCTTGGGGCGGGGGCGGTCAGCGTTCTGGAGATCAGTGCGGACGGCCAGTTGCTTCTGGGCAATGGGGTGCGGGTTTCCGCAGCCAGTCTGGCGGCCGAAATCTGGCGAGACCACCGCAAGGGTTTCCTTTTTCAAGAGCTTGTCCGCCCAAGCGCCGGGCTGGAAGCCCTGATCGGGCCCGTGATAGGAACATTGCGGGTGGTGACGACGGATGCGGGAAAGGGTCCACAAGTGCTTTATGCGGTGCTGAAGACCCCGGCGGCGAGGGCGATGGTCGATTCTGGCTCGGGGCCGCTGGGCGGCGTTGCGGCGGTCGAAACGGAGACGGGGCGAATCCTGCGGGTGCAGGACCGGCGGCAGATGGGCGGGATGGACCTTGCCAGGAACCCCGTGACCGGCGTCGGAATGGTGGGCGCTGTGCTGCCAGATTTCGACGCGGCGCTGCGGCTTGCCGTGGCGGCACATGCCGCCTTGGGCGAATGGGGGATCCTGGGGCTTGATGTGCTTTTGTCCGCGAAGGGTGCCCTGGTGAACGAGGCCAATGCCAACCCACATCACGCCATGTATCAGACTGCCTTTACACGAGGCATCCTGAACCCGGATATCCTGCCGCGGCTTCAGGCGGTGCACGCCCGGTTCGGCGACCGGCTCCCAAGGCAAAAGGGTGGACCGCTGCAATGACTCGTTCCAAGGCAACCGTGATCGGGTTCACGGCCGTCCTGATGTGGGCCCTCCTGGCGCTGTTCACCATCGGGAGCGCCCCGGTGCCGCCGCTGCTTCTGAATGCGCTTTGCTTCGGGATCGGGGGGGTGATCGGGCTGGTCTGGACGGCGCGCCAAGGGTTCGGGGTGCTGAAGGGGATAAGCTGGAAAGTCTATGCCTTTGGAACAGCCGGCCTTTTCGGCTATCACTTCCTGTATTTCACCGCCTTTCGCCTATCGCCCAGCGCCGAGACCGGGCTGATCGCCTATCTCTGGCCCCTGTTCATCGTGCTGCTATCGGGCCTCTTGCCGGGGGAGCGGTTGCGGGTGCAGCATGTCATCGGTGCGCTGGTCGCCTTTGCGGGGGCGGCAGTGATCGTGCTGGGGCGCGAGGGTGAGGCGAGCTCGGCCGCGGGGCTGGCGCTGGCCTTTTTGTGCGCGCTGACCTGGGCGGGCTATTCGGTGGTGTCGCGGCGGCTGGGCGATGTGCCCACCGAAAGCGTGACGGTCTTTTGCCTGGCAACGGCGGCGCTGTCGGTGATCGCGCATCTGGCGCTGGAGACGACGGTCTGGCCCGCAACGACCCTGGGTTGGGCGGCGGTGCTGGCGCTGGGGATCGGGCCGGTCGGGGCGGCCTTCTTCACCTGGGATATCGGAATGAAGCGCGGCGACATCCAGCTTTTGGGCGTCGCGTCCTATGCCGCGCCGTTATT
>JBKHWC010000057.1:0-21394 GCA_046569765.1 Alphaproteobacteria bacterium
TGTCCGCGCCCTGCGCGACCATCGCCGCCTGCAACCGCCGGACATATTCGATCGACCCGCCGCGCACCGTGTACCACTGGTGCTGCCCCTCGTAATCCATCAGCGCATGGTTGCGGAAGAACCGGACCAGCGCCTGCGCCGGGAAATCCAGGATGCCACGCGTCGGAGTCGACCAGATCGCGCCCGAGAAGGGGGTGATGTAATGGTCGCGGAACCAGGGGCCAGTGCCCAGACGCTCCAGCAATTCGCGGATCGTCATGGCGGGCTCATTGGCCACCGCCTCGGCATTGCGGTTGAAATGCAGGATATCGGTCAGCATCCGCAGGAAGCGCGGGTTGAAGGCGTTCTTTCGCTGGGCAAAGACCGTGTCCATCGAGGCCAGCCCATATTCCAGCGCGCCGCCCCTGATCGAGGCACCGAAGGACATGCTGCTTTCGGTGACCGGCACGGCCAGCTTCTCGAACAGGCGGACCAGATGCGGATAGTTCACGCGGTTGAACACGATGAACCCGGTGTCTACTGGCTGGTCCTTGCGTTTGCCCGCGATCACGGTCCTGGCATGGCCGCCCAGCCGTCCCTCCGCTTCGAAAAGCACGACCGAGTTTCGCTCTGCCAGCAAATGCGCCGCGGCCATCCCGGAAATACCCCCCCCGATGACAGCGATGCGGCGGGGGGGCTGGCCCATATGTTCGAACGGCATTTCCGGCTGGTTCCTTTGAAGATTTCCAATGTTTACGCAGGACGCGCCCCATCGGATCACCCCCGGATCACCCTTGCACGCCACCTCGCGCGAGGCGATGGCAAAGCTGACCACTGTCCAAGATTTCGCGGATGTGTTGTAAGGAAAAAGTGACAGGCCACCCTTGACCGGCTCGGCTCCTGCTCCAGATCGCGATTCAAGTGATCCGATGCGATCCTGTCGGCGTAAGAAAAGCCATGATGCTTGACGCCAGCAGAGCCGCTATGACGGGGCAAGCCGGTCAGCCGCACCTTCGGGTTGCGGTACGAAAGGACGGTTTGCCCCGGAAGAAGGACGGATCGGTGGCGAAGGAGAATGAGACGGACTGGGCCGCCCTGATGGTAAGGGTGCGCGACCATCAGGACCGGGCGGCCTTTGCCGACCTGTTCCGGCACTTCGCCCCGCGGGTGAAGGCCTTCCTGATGAAGTCGGGCGCCGGGGCCACCCTGGCCGAGGAATGCGCGCAGGACGTGATGGCGACGCTTTGGCAAAAGGCGCACCTCTTCGATCCTGCCCGGGCCAGCGTGTCGACCTGGGTCTACACGATCGCCCGCAACCGGCGGATCGACGCGCTGCGCAAGGCGCGGCGGGCCGAGCCGGAAGAACTGGTCTGGGGACCCGAGCCCGAACCTGACCAGGCCGAGGTGCTGGAAACCCAGCAGGAGACAGAGCGGCTGGGGCGCGCACTCGCGGCGTTGCCTGCACCGCAGAGGACGTTGATCGAACGCGCCTTCTACGGCGATCTCTCGCACAGCGAGATCGCCGCCGAGACGGGGCTTCCCTTGGGGACGATCAAATCGCGGATACGGCTGGCGCTGGAAAAACTGCGCCACCAGATGAGTTGAAGGACAGACGTGGAATGACGATACGCCACCACCTTTCGGACCAGCTGTTGATGGCCTATTCGGCCGGTCAACTGCCCGAGGCGTTCAACCTGGTCGTCGCGACCCATGTGTCGCTCTGCGACGAATGCCGGGCGCGTTTGGGGTCCTTCGATGCCGTAGGCGGCGCTCTGCTTGCCGAGGCTGAGGAAATAACTATGGGCGAGGATGCGCTGGCCCGTGCGCTGGCCCGGATCGAGGGGCTGCCGCAGGCAACCCGCTCAGAGCCGCTGAAGCGGGCCGGCATCTTCCCGGCGCCGCTGGCGGACTACGTCGGCGGCGACCTTTCGGCGGTGCGTTGGCGCAAGGTCGGTGGCGGCGTGCGCCAGGCGATCCTGCCGACTGGACGGGATGCCACGGCGCGGCTGCTGTACATTCCGGCGGGGACGGCGGTGCCGGACCATGGTCACCGGGGGATGGAACTGACCCTGGTGCTGCAAGGCGCCTTTGCCGATGAGAACGACCGCTTCGGTCGGGGGGACATCGAGATCGCGGACGAAGAGATGGAGCACACCCCGGTCGCATTGACCGGCGAGGACTGCATCTGCCTGGCAGCCACCGATGCACCCCTGCGCTTCCGCGGACTGATCCCGCGCCTGGCGCAGCCTTTGCTGCGGATCTGATCGGGGTGCCGGTCTGAAGCCCGGCCTACGACAGGCCGGACAGTCGCACCGCGATCACCGGCCAGTCGCCCTGCAGCCGGGCTGGGCCTTCGGTCAGAATCAGGTCGTCCCGGTTCACGCCCTCGCCATTCACCAGACACGGCCCAAGCGCATAAAGCGCCAGCGTCCCGCCTGCTGGCAGATCGTCATTCTGGGCAAGGATGACCTCTGGCCGCGGCAGGCTGCGCGCCGTCATGACGTTGAAATCGTCCGACTGCTGGCCGTTCGTTTCGGTCGCCATGACTTCGATATCGCCGGGAAAAGCCACTGGCACCAGCGGCTCGCAACGAAAGTCCAGCCCCGCGCCGGTCAGCCTGAATCCCGGCCCCGACAGCACCGTCAGGTTCCGCTCAATCCCCGGAAAGACCGAGAACGGCCCGTCCTCGACCACCGCCGCCCGCGACAGGCGGACCAGAAGCCGCCCCTCTCGCTCCAGCCGCCAAAGCTCGGTGGTACTGCCGCGCCCATTCTTCCAGGGCTGGCGGATGTAGTTTTCTGGCGTCAGGTGGCGCATGCTGTCCATCCTCAGGGCGGTGGGCGAACCCCCAAGCGGGACCGCCCACCCTACTCTGCAGCTCCGATGACCTTGGCCGGGGTATCCGGGGCCAGTTCCTCGAAGTCGAAATTGTCCAGGCGACGGGCGCGCTTCGTTGCCTTGTCGGAGGATATCTTGATCTCCTCGATATCCTTCGCCGCCTGGCCGAAGTGGCGGTCGAGATTCTCCACCCGAGCGCCGAGGCGTTCGACATCGGCGTAAAGAAGCGACAACTCCTTGCGGATCGCGCCCGCCTGTTCCCGCATCCGGGCGTCCTTCAGGACCGCCCGCATCGTGTTCAGGGTGGCCATGCAGGTGGTGGGAGAGACGATCCAGACCTTGGCCGCGAACCCCTCGCGCACCAGATCGGGAAAATTGGCGTGAAGCTCGGCATAGACGGCTTCCGAGGGCAGGAACATCAGCGCCCCGTCTGCCGTTTCGCCCTCCAGGATATACTTCTCCGAGATCGCCCGGACATGCGTGCGCACCGCCTGCCGCATCAGCTGCGCCGCCTCTTGCTGCATCCGGGGCGTATCGGCGCGGCGCAGCGCCTCATAGGCCTCCAGCGGGAACTTGGCGTCGATCACGATCGGGCCCGGCGGATTCGGCAGGTGGATCAGGCAGTCCGCCCGCCGCCCGTTCGTCAGCGTCGCCTGCATCGTATAAGCGTCCTTCGGAAGGGCCTTCTGCACGATGTCATGCAACTGGATTTCCCCGAACGCGCCCCGGGTCTGCTTGTTCGACAGGATGTCCTGCAGGGACAACACGTTGCCCGACAGCTTCTCGATATTCGCCTGCGCCTTGTCGATCGTCTCCAGCCGCTGCTGCAGCTCGCCCAGCGACCGCGCGGTGCGGGTCGAGGTGCCATGCAGCGCCTCGGTCATCTGCCGCTGCACCTCGGCGAGGCGTTGTTCCATCACCTGCAGCATGGCCGTCTGGCTGACCGCCTGCGCCTCCGAGACATGGTGCAGGCCACCCGCCAGCCGTTCCTGTCCGTCACCAAGCGACTGCAGACGGGAGGAAAGCCACGACACCTCGCGCATAAGCGGCGCGGCGGTTGCCGAAGCGCGGGCGGCGGCGCGGAGGATGAGGATCAGGAACACCAGAAGGACAAGCGCCGCCCCGCCGAGCAGCAGCATCTCGGGGGAATTCCACGCATAGCTATGTCCGAACAGCGTGATCATCGGCGGCCGAACAGACGTTCGATGTCGTGGAGGCTGAGTTCCACATAGGTCGGCCGCCCGTGGTTGCACTGGCCGGACAGCGGCGTCGCCTCCATCTCGCGCAGAAGCGCGTTCATTTCCTCGGGGCGCATCTGGCGGCCGGAGCGGACAGAGCCGTGGCAAGCCATGCGACTTAGGATCGCGTCGATCTTCGCGCGGACCAGCTGGCTGTCGCCCTGGTCGGCAAGTTCGTCGAGGATGTCGCGCAGGAGGGCCGCGCCGTTGACCTGGCCCAGGATCGCGGGGACCTCGCGGATCGCCACTGCCGACCCGCCGAAGGGCTCGATGGTCAGGCCGACCTCAGCCAGCGCCGGGGCGGCGTCCAGAAGCCGAGCGGCATCGGTGGGCGAAAGATCGACGATCTCGGGGATCAGCAGCGCCTGGGTGCGGATGCCGGTCTCGGCCATCTGACGTTTCAGCCGCTCATAGACGAGGCGTTCGTGGGCTGCGTGCTGGTCGACGATGACGATGCCCTTGGCAGTCTGGGCGACGATGTAGTTTTCGTGCAGCTGCGCGCGGGCAGCACCCAGCGGAAACTCCTCGTGCGGCTGCGCCTTCTCCTCGCTGGGGGGCGCGAAGGCGGGGGCGTGGGGGGCCTCGGCAAAGCCGGGCGATTGGAAGGCGAACGCGCGGGCGATCGCCGGTTGGCTGGGGCGATCCATCTGGTAGACGCGCGGCTCGGGCCGGAAGGCGTCCAGCGTGGCCGCGCCGACGGTCGAGGAGGCACGGTGGCCCGCCTCCGTCAGCGCGGACTTGAGCGCGGTGATGATGAGCGACCGCGCCGCGTCGGGTTCGCGGAAGCGGACCTCGGCCTTGGCGGGGTGGACGTTCACGTCAACGCGCTGGGGGTCGGCGATCAGGTTCAGGACGGCGGCCGGGTGCCGGTCGCGGCTGAGGACGTCGAAATAGGCCGCCCGCAGCGCGCCGTAAAGCATCCGGTCCAGCACCGGACGGCCGTTGACGAACAGGTACTGCTGTGCCGACGACCCGCGCGAGTAGGTCGGCAGAGCGGCATAGCCCTGCAGCCGCAACCCCTCGCGTTCGGCGTCGATCCGCAGGGCGTTGTCGGTGAAGTCGCGGCCGATGACCGTCGCAAGCCGCGAGCCGAGCGCATCGAACAGGTCGCCCGGCTGCGGATCGGCGCGGAACAGAACCCGCGCCTCGCCGCCCGTCACGTCGCGCAGGGTGAAGCCCACCTGAGGTTCTGCCATTGCCAGGCGACGGATCACCTCGGTCACCGCCTGCATCTCGGCCCGGTCAGAGCGGAGGAACTTCAGCCGGGCAGGCGTGGCGAAGAAGAGATCGCGGAGTTCGACAACCGTGCCCCGCGTCAGGGCGGCGGGGCGGACAGGAGACAGGCGGCTGCCCTCGCAAGCGATCTGCGCCGCACTTGCCCCCTCCGTCCGAGAGGTGATCGTCAGCCGACCTACCGCGCCCAGAGAGGGCAGCGCCTCGCCCCGGAAGCCGAATGAGCGGATGTCCAGCAGGTCCGAGCCGTCGATCTTCGAGGTCGCATGGCGCGACAAGGCCAGCGGCAGGTCCTCGGCCGTCATGCCGCAGCCGTCGTCGGTCACCCGGATCAGCGTCTTGCCACCGTCGGCGATGTCCACCTGGATGCGGCCTGCGCCTGCGTCCAGCGCGTTCTCCACCAGCTCTTTCACCGCCGAGGCCGGACGTTCCACCACCTCGCCCGCCGCGATGCGGTTGATCGCGGCCTCATCCAGTTGCCGGATCACCGGACGGCCCGAAGCGCCCGTTATCTTGGGGGTGTGAAGCGTCATGCCCCCATCAGTAGCAGGAGGTCCTGAGTCGGGGAAGAACGAAACGGGATTAATCAAACGGGATAACCCGCCCGCTGGCGCAATGGCGCTGTCATGATAGGCTGACAGCGGGTCTGTCGGAGGATGCAACATGGCGGGAACTGCGGTGCTGCTGCTTGGCGGGACCGGGACCATCGGACGGGCCACTGCGCAGGCCTTGCGCACGGCGGGCTTCGAGGTCGCGGCTCTGGTGCGGCCGGGCGCGGATGCCTCGCTGCTGCCGGGATGCCGGGTCGTCACGGGCCATGCGACCAGGCCTGCCGACCTGCAAGCCGCGATGCAGGCAGTCCGCCCCGGCGCGGTCATCTCGACCCTGGCCAGCCGGACCGGAGACGCACGGGATGCCTGGGCGGTGGATCATGCGGCCCAGTCAGCGGCGTTGCAGGCGGCCGTAGCGGGGGGCGCGCGGACATTCGTCCTGCTCTCGGCGATCTGCGTACAAAAACCCGCACTGGAGTTCCAGCGCGCGAAACTGGCCTTCGAGGCAGAGCTGATGGCCGCCCCCCTCGACTGGTCCATCGTGCGCCCCACGGCCTATTTCAAGTCGCTTTCGGGTCAGGTTGCGCGGGTGCAGGCGGGGCGGCCCTATCTGGTGTTCGGCGATGGGCGGCTGACGTCCTGCAAGCCGATCTCGGACCGCGACCTGGGGCGGTTTCTCAGCTTGTGCCTGACCGACCCGGAGAAGCGGAACCGGGTGCTGCCGATCGGCGGGCCGGGGTCGGCGATCACGAACCTGGATCAGGCGAAGATGCTGGAACGGCTGCTGGGCCGCCCGGTGCGGGTTCGGCATGTGCCCGTGGCGCTGATGGATGCGATTGTCGGCGGGCTGACCCTTGGCGGATGGCTGGTCCCGAAGCTGGCCGCCAAGGCGCAACTGGCGCGGATCGGGCGCTATTACGCAACCGAGTCGATGCTGGTCTGGGACGGCGCGCGCTACGACGCCGACGCCACGCCCGAATTCGGCACGGACCGGCTTGAGGACCACTATGCCGCCATGCTGCGCGGCGAGATCGGCGACGGACGCGGGGCGCACGCGGTGTTCTGACGGGGGTACCGCGCGCGGGCGGCTCGTCGAGCACTTCGTGTACGCCTTGCGGGGCGACCTCCGACGAGTGCGCCAAGGGCTTGGGGAGGGCGGACCTGCGGTCAAAGCCCCGTCGGCTGGCCCACGACCACGAAATGCAGCGCCTCGGGCTGATAGAGGCGCGCGGCGACACGCTTGATGTCCTGCATCGTGACCGCCTCGATCTTCGCGTTGCGGGTGGCGGCATAGTCGATGGGCATCCCTTCCATCTGCATGCCGACCAGGATCCGGGCAATCGGTCCGTTGCCGTCGAAGCGCAGCGGGTACGACCCGGTAAGATAGGTCTTGGTGTCTGCCAGCTCCTGCTCGGTCAGCCCCTCGGTCGCGATGCGGGACCATTCGGCACGGACGACCTCGATCGCCTCGGCCACCTTGTCGTTCGAGGCCGAGAACTGGCCCAGGTAAAGCTCGGCCTGGTCGAGGCCGACGAGGTAGCTGCCGATCCCGTAGGTGAGGCCGCGCTTTTCGCGCACCTCGCTCATCAGGCGGGCGGTGAAGCGGCCGCCGCCCAGCGCCTCGTTCAGGATGAAGGCGGCGAAGAAATCCGGGTCCTCGCGCTTGATGCCCTGATGGCCGAATATCACGGTGGATTGCGGGCTGGGGAAGTCCTTGACCGTCACGCCGGGGGGCAGGCGGTAGTCGGCCGGGCCGGGCAGCGGCAGGCCGGTGGCGGGCAGGTCGCCCAGGAGGCGGTCGAGAAGCGGGCCCAGTTCCTCGGCCGTGATGTCACCGGCGACGGCGACATAGACCCGGTCGCGGGCCAGCGCGCCCTGATGCGCGGCAAGGATGTCGTCGCGGGTCAGGGCCGCGACGGTTTCCAGCGTGCCGTCGCCGGACGAACCATAGGGATGGTCGCCAAAGGCCAGCGCGTCGAAGGTGTCGCTGGCGATGGTGTCGGGGTCCTTCTCGTTCGAGCGCAGGATCGACAGGACCTGCTCACGGACCCGGTCGATGGCGCCCTGGTCGAAGCGCGGATTGACCAGCGCCTGACGCAGCAGGTCGACGGCCTGGTCGCGGTTTTCGGTCAGGAAGCGGACCGAGACGCCGACGGAATCGGCGCCGGCGTCAAAACTGAACTCGGCCGCCAGCGCGTCGCGGGCTTCGGCGAAGCCCTGGCTGTCCAACTCTCCCGCGCCTTCCTCCAGCGTGGCGGTCATCAGGTTGACCGCGCCGCGCTTGTCGGGCGTGTCCAGCGAGGTGCCGCCGCGGAACTGTATCTCCATCGCGGTGAAGGGGATGTTATGGTCCTCGACCAGCCAGGCGGTGATGCCGCCGGGGGAGGTGACTTCCTTGACCTGGATCTCGGCCTGGGCCGGAAGCGCGAAAGCGAGGAGAACGGTGAGGGCGCGGATCATTCGGTCTCTCCTTCCGCGGCAGCGGGGGCTGGATCGGTCGCCTCTTCCGGTCGCGTCAGCCAGCCGGTGACGGCGTTCTGGCGCTGGAACACCCTTTGCGCGGCGGCGATCACGTCGGCTTCGGTGACGGCCGACAAAGCCTCGTCCCAGCTTTCCACATCGGCCACGGTCAGACCGACCGAAAGCGCCTCGCCATAGCGACGGGCCAGCGCGTTGACGTTGTCGCGGGCGTAGATGTCCGAGGCGCGCACCTGCATCCTGATCCGCTCCAGCGCGGCGGGGTCGGGTCCGGTCTCCAGAAATTCGGCCACGACACGGTCCATCTCGGCCTCGGCGGCCTCCAGCGTCACGCCCGGCGCGGGGACCACGATCAGCCCGAAGGTGGCGTCGTCGATCGACGTACCGTCATAGAAGGCCGCAGTATAAACCGCCGTCTGGCTGTCGAACTGCAACGCCCGCGCCAGGACCGAGGTCTGGCCGTTGCCGCCCAGAAGCTCGGCCAGCACGGTGAGGGCGGCGGCGTCCTTCTGGTTGCCGGGGTCGCGTCCGGGCGCAAGATAGGTGCGGAAGACGTAAGGCTCGGACACCCGCTCATCCGCCAGGGTGATCCGGCGTTCGGCCAGTTGCGGGGGTTCCTGCGGCCGTTCGCGCGGGGCGATGCCCTCGGAAGGCTGCAACGGGCCATAGTGCTTTTCGGCCAGCGCGCGCACCGCCTCGGGTTCCACATCGCCCGCGATCACCAGGGTCGCGTTGTTCGGGGCATAGAAGCGCTGATAATATTCCAGCGCGTCCTCGCGGCTGAGCTGTTCCATCTCATGCCGCCAGCCGATGATCGGCACGGCATAAGGGTGGTTCAGGTACTGCGCTGCCCGCATCTGTTCGGACAGAAGCGCGCCGGGGCTGCTGTCGGTCCGCTGCGCGCGTTCTTCCAGGATCACTTGCCGTTCGGTCGCTACGTCCTCTTCCGTGAGGCGCAGGTTCCGCATCCGGTCGGCCTCCATCTGCATCACCAGATCCAGCCGGTCGGCTGCGATGCGCTGGAAATAGGCGGTGTAGTCCCAACTGGTGAAGGCGTTGTCGTCGCCACCCTGCGCCTCGACGATGGCCGAGAACTGGTTGGGCCCCACCGTTTCGGTCCCTTTGAACATCAGATGTTCCAGAAAATGCGCGATGCCCGAGTGCCCCGCCGGTTCGTCGGCGGCGCCAACCTGATACCAGATCATCTGGACCACGACCGGGGCGCGGTGATCCTCGATCACGACCACGTCCAGACCGTTGTCCAGCGTGAAGGTGGTCACCGGCTCGGCCGCCACGGGCAGGGCAAGGGCCAGCGACAGGGCCGTGCCCCGGACAAGATCACGATGCATCAGGTTCTCCCTTGGGCTTGGCGCATAAGTGCAGAGCCCAGCGCCCGGTTCAAGCCGGGCAAACGCGCTTGTTACTGCTCGTCAGGCTTGCGCGGCGGGGCCGAGGGCGTCCGCAGGCCCAGCTTGCGCCAACGCTGAAGTTCGGCCTGCTGGTCCAGGCTTTGGTCACGATAGGCCTTGTAGTAGACGTTCACGTTGAACAGGCGCTCAAGCACCCGGCCATTGTTGTCGCGCCGCCATTGAAGGTCTTCCGAGGCCAGGACCGACCGGATCCCGCTTTCCACCCCGAACCGTGCCGCATGGGCGTAAAGCGCACTGTCGCCCGAGGGGATGCCCCCCGCCGCGCCCGGACGCCCGCCAAGGGCAATCGCGGCTTCGTCTTCCGGGCGGCGGTCGGTCCGGTTCGCCCCGCCCAGAGTCGGCTCGGGCAGTTCAGTCAGACTTTCCGGCATTTCCAACGGCTTCGGCGGCACGATGCCGAATTCGTCGGGACCTTCGCCGGTTCGCAGGTTCATCAGCTGCGGCGTATCGCTGCCGCATGCAGACAGGACAAGCACCGTCGCAATTGCGATGAACGCCTTGCCCCTTGCCGCCGTCATGCTGCCTGCCTCCGCACCCGTCTTTGCCCCGTCTTAGCCTAAAGCGATCCGGCCGTCACGGGGGATTACTTCCCTTTGCGGGCGGGTTTCCCCGCCTTGGGCTTGCCATCGGCAAAGAACACCAGCCCGACCGCGCCGATGAAGATGGCGATATCCGCCACGTTGAAGGCATAGGGATTCTCGATCCCGCAGCAGGACATGTTCAGGAAATCCGCCACCGCGCCATAGGCAACGCGGTCCACCACATTGCCCAGCGCCCCCCCGACCAGCAGCCCGCCTGAAAGCTGCGCCCAGCGGTTTTCCGCCTCGCGCCGCATCCACCAGATCACCCAGGCCGAAATCGCCAGCGCCACCGCGATCGGTCCCCAGCGCGCAATGTTCGACCCATGCGACAGAAGGCCGAAGTTGATCCCGCGATTCCAGGCCATGCGAAAGACCAGGAACGGCGGAAACACGTCGATCTCGACCCGGTTCACCAGGTCCAGCCAGAACACGACCACCAGCTTGGTGATCTGGTCCAGTCCAAAGACCGCCGCTGCCGTGATCCAGAACCGCCGCATCGTCAGTGCCGGAAATGCCGCATGCCGGTGAAGACCATCGCCAGCCCGCGCTCATCCGCCGCTGCGATCACCTCGTCGTCGCGCATCGAGCCGCCGGGCTGGATGATCGCCGTCGCCCCCGCCTCGGCCGCGGTGATCAACCCGTCGGCAAAGGGGAAGAACGCGTCCGATGCGACGACCGACCCTTTGGTCAGCGGGGCAGGCAGTCCCAGCGCCTCGGCCATGTCCTGGGACTTGCGGGCGGCGATTCGGGTGCTGTCCACGCGGCTCATCTGGCCCGCGCCGACGCCGACGGTCGCCCCGTCCTTGACGTAGATGATCGCGTTCGACTTGACGTGCTTGGCCACGGTCCAGGCGAACATCAGGTCGCGCATCTCGGCCTCGGACGGCGCGCGCTTCGTCACCACCTTCAGGTCCGATGCCGAGACATACCCCGCATCGCGGTCCTGCACCAGGAAGCCGCCCGCCACCTGCTTGAAGGCCAGGCCCTTCGCCTTCGGGTCCGGCAACGCCCCCGTGGTCAGCAGACGCAGGTTCTTCTTTGCCGCAAAGACGGCCTTGGCCTCGTCCGTGGCGTCGGGGGCAATGACGACCTCGGTGAAGATTTTCACGATCTCTTCCGCCGTCGCCCCGTCCAGCACCTGGTTCAGCGCGACGATCCCGCCAAAGGCGCTGGTCTGGTCACAATGATAGGCACGCTGATAGGCCTCCAGCAGCGTCCCGGCCGTCGCCACGCCGCAGGGGTTGGCGTGCTTTATGATGGCACAGGACGGCGCACCGCCCGCAAATTCCGCCACAAGCTCGAACGCGGCGTCAGTGTCGTTGATGTTGTTGTAGGACAGTTCCTTGCCCTGCCATTGCCGGGCGGTCGCCACGCCCGGGCGGCGCGTGCCGTCGGCGTAGAAAGCCGCCGACTGGTGCGGGTTCTCGCCATACCGCAGGGTCTGCGCCAGCTTGCCCGCGAAGCTGCGGTAGCGCGGCGCGGACTCCTTGATCTCTCCCGCCAGCCAGGTGCTGACGGCGGTGTCATAGGCGGCAGTGCGGGAATAAGCGGTGAGGGCCATCTTCTGCCGGAAGGCCATCGTGGTCGCGCCGTCATTGGCCTTCAGCTGCGCAAGCAGCGTGTCATAGTCCATCGGGTCGGTCACGACCGTGACGAAGCGGTGGTTCTTCGCCGCCGCGCGGATCATCGCCGGGCCGCCGATGTCGATGTTCTCGATGCAGGTGGCATGGTCCGCCCCGTTGGCGACGGTCTGCTCGAACGGGTAGAGGTTCACGATCAGCAGGTCGATCGGCTCGATCCCGTGGGCCGCCATGGCAACCAGATGCTCGTCGTCGTCGCGCAGCGCCAGAAGGCCGCCGTGGACATTCGGGTGCAGCGTCTTGACCCGTCCATCCATCATCTCGGGGAAACCGGTCACCTCGCTGACGTCGCGCACCGCAAGGCCCGCCGTCCGCAACATGCCCGAGGTGCCCCCGGTCGAGATCAGCTCGACCCCATAGTCCGCCAGGGCGCGGGCCAGGTCCAGAAGGCCAGTCTTGTCGGATACCGAAATCAGCGCGCGGCCGATGGGAACCAGGTTGGTCATCGCGAAACCCTCACACAGCAGCCAGAGGGACCCTCAGGCGACGCCGTCCAGGTCCCGGATGGCCAGCGGAGTATCCGTTGCCTTCGCCAAGGTCCAGCCTATCCGCGTCTCGAAGCCCCGGGCATGGCCGCGCAGGACGATCTGCGTGCTTGGCCGGGGCTTCAACCGCCCCTTCTCCAGATAGGCCGACGGTTCCAGCCCAAGCGCCGCCGGGCCGCTGAAGCGGAAGATCCAGACCTCGCCGCTGCGCAGCTGCATCGAGACCGCGGTCTCGGCCATGTCCAGCTGTGCATCGACCTCGGGATGCAGGTGAAAGCGGATCGCGAATCCCGCCCCGGTCATGGCGGTGGCCGTCATCAGATCCTCGAACCGGCGGCGGGCATCGGCGGTCAGCGCCGTAAGGCTGTCCACGCCCGACAGGCGGCGGCCGTCGTGGCTCAGCGTAAGGCTGCGGCTTGCCACCAGCCCATGCGTTACAAGCCAACCGTCATGCGCAAGGAACAGGTCCATCCCCTCGGTCCCCGGAGTGATCCGGCAGGCCGTTACCACCGCGCGATCCACCAACTCCTCCCCCGCGACCGCCAGGCGTGAGGAGGATGCCCCCTCCATCGACAGCGCCGAATGGGATTGCGTCGCCCGCGCAGCCCGGCGCCACCCCGGCCCGAATTCCGCGCCGGAACCGCAGCTGACCACCAGCGGGCGGCGACCCGAGGTCAGCTCGAAGCTGGCGGTCGACGCATGGGCGGTCCGCGCCGCCTTGCCCCCAGGGGGCGAGGAGGCGTCCACGATCACTGTCGTCCGGCGTCCGGTCAATCGCGCAAAGCCCATTGCGATGGGTGAGGGCAGGCCCGGGCGCACGCCCGCCGCTGCAAGCGCCTGGTCCAACTGCCCCTCAGCCCCCGCCCCGCCGCCATGGAACCGCGCCAGACCACCATCGGCATGGCGAAGTGTCCGCAAAGCCGGTGCGATGCGCTGGATCGCTGCCGAAAGGGGCGCGGGCACTGGATGGGCGCTATCGGTCAGGGCGCTGGCCGACCAGGTCAAAAGCGTCAGCACCTCCAGCAGTTCCTCGGGATTGCGCGAGGGGATACCCCCCTCGGCGTCGATATCCGCCGCGCAAGCCGCCGCGAGCGCCGCCGTGGCCGGACCGACCAGCCGCCCCATCCCGATCAGCGAAATCCCGGCATAGACCAGCCCCGCCAGGGCCTCGAACCGGGGCAGGCCCGGTGCAGCGGCCTTCCAGCGCCGCGCCAGATAGGCCGCTTGCCGGGACAATGAGCGGTAGAAGGCATCGGCCTGAGCCCGGTCGCGCGCGGCCAGCAACATCGTCGCGTGGTGGATCCAGCGGATGATCCGCCGCCCGGTCAGGTCAGGCGTCCAGCCCGGCCCCTTGCCCGCGCCGTGGCGCGCGATCCAGTCCCAGGTCCAGTCCTGCGCCTGCCGCCGCGCCGCCTTGGTGCCCAGGGCCGCCAGATCGTCCAGCCAGCCGAACCCCTGCGCCGCGGCTGCGAAATCCGGGTCCGGTGCCGCGGCCGACCAGAGCGACTGGCCCGGCGCCAACTCGACCAGCTGGCCCGCCAGAAGCACATTGCCCGCCACCAGCTGCTGCCCCCGGGCAAAGACCCCGATCGACCGCGGCTCCGGCTGCGAGACCAATCCGCCCGCCGGTCGCGCCAGCCGTGCGGCAAGCGCCGCCAGTCGGTCGCCCAACTGGTCAAGCCGAACCCTGGGGCTCACCCCGCTGGCTGTTTCCCTCGCACTCAAGGCCCGGACTCGCTGCTCTGCCCGGTTTCTCCGGGTCGTCACAGCGAATCATAGGCCAGCGGTCGCGCCCTGTCACCAGAAAGGCTCGTCGATGACGTCGCCACTCCTCGCTGAAGATCCGCGACGAGACGACGAAGCCGTACGAGGAGCCGTCAGGCCAGATGGTCGATCCGCTGCATCACCTGCGCCAGATGGCTGACCTGGTCAAGCCAGCGGTCCAGCAGTCTGGGATCATGCGGCGCGCCATGCACCCCGGCCGGGATTTCCCGCGCCAGAACCGCCTCGATCGCCAGCGACACCGGCACCGAGACCAGCCGCCCCATCGCCGTCCCACGCGCGTCGCCCCAGGCATCCATCGCCCAGGTCTCATGGAACACAGGTTTGCCGTCCCGCTCCGCCTTCAGGGACACGAACAGCACCACCCGGTCCGGCTCGCCCTCCGCATAGGAGTTGTCCTTCAGAAGCGCTGCAGCGCGCGCTTCCAGTGCGGCGTTGATTTCCGCCACCGGCTTGCCTTCCAGCCCCTCGATCTCGCGGAAGATCGGCGCCCAGGCGTCCGCCCACCCGTTCAGCCGGATGGTTCCCCGAACGAAGTCCTTGACCTTCCAGTGCTTTTCGAAACGATACTCCTCCATGAACGGATAGCTGTCGCGGTTCGGATAGACCTCGAAGCTCTCCGGCACCGGCAGCGGCGCGTCATAGCGGCTGATCGCATCCCAGGGCCGGTTCACCCGTAGCTCGGTGAAGTGCCGCAAGCTGCGCGAGGGCGAGCGCAGCGCCTTCAGCACGCCTGCCGGGGCCCAGGAAAACTTGTAGCGGAAGGCGTTCGCCTCTTTCGGCACCCCGCCGCAATAGCTGGTGAAGCTCAGCACGTTGTCGTTGTGATAGGCCTTGGATGCCCGATACCGCGCCACCAGGTCATGCGCCATCAGATGGTCGATCCCGGGGTCCAGCCCGACCTCGTTGATCGACACCAGCCCCTTTTCGCGGAACGCTTCGTCCAGCGCCCGCATCTCCGGAGCGATGTAGGAAGACGAGCAGAAGTTCGCCCCCTTCTCCAGACACAGCTTCGCGATGCTCACATGCTGGTCGGCAGGCAGCATCGACACCGCGATATCGCCGGGCTTCAGCGCGGCCGCCAGGGCGTCCAGGCTGAACGCGCGGATATCCTGCGTCAGGTCGCCGACCTCGGCCTTTGCCTTCTCGACCGTGCGGTTCCAGACCACGACGGGATGCCCCGCCTCGATCAGCCGCCGCAGCCCCGGAATCGACGACAGCCCCGTGCCGCACCAATGGATCGTCATGTCTTTGCTCCCCTTTGCCGCCGGGACCCAAAAATCTTCAGCAAGATTTTTTTGACAAATTCCTTCCTCAAGGAATTTGGGTCCCCCGTTGATACCCTGCTCACACGCCCGCGACGTGCCTGTCGAATTCCGCCTTCGCCCGCCCCCAGACGCCCTTGTCCAGCTCTTGCAGGATCATAAGCGACGGCAACAACTGCGCCGCATAATCTTGCGAGGATTCCACCGGCATCAGGCTGGGCAGGTTGTCGATCGCCGTCACGTCCAGCGGCGGATCGTCATGCACCCGCAGCGCGGGGGCGTCCCAGTCGGTCGCCCTGTCGTAGACCTTGATCGGCGAGAAATCACTGGTCGGGTCGCAGGCGATATCGCCGATCACGGTCAGTTTGCGCGAGTCGGTCTTGGCGCTGGCCGGAACGAAGACCGGGCAGCCGGGCCGGGCAAGGATGCAGTTCAGGAATATCTCATGCTGCAGGACTTCCGGGAACGGCCCGCCGCTCGCCGTCTCGGCCATGTCCCATTTCGTAACCGCCACGCCCATCGCCGTGCACAGGTCCGCCGCCCCGGTGCCCACGCGGCCCAGCGCCCCGATGATCATCGCCCGCGGCCGCCCGAGGCCCGCCAGCTCCTCGCTCAGCTCGGCCAGCAATGCATCCTTGGAGGCCACCTTTCGCACCGGCCCGGCAATTCCGCCACGCTGCTGCGCCGCCCAGCACTTCAGGCTGACCGCAGCCCCGGCATATCCTGCCCAATAGCCGAAGGCCGCGACCCGTCGGCCCTCCTCGTTCACCAGGTATTCCAGGTCATAGAGCGCCCCGCCCCCGGTCTTGAACCGCTGCAGCAGGACCCGGCCCGCCGGCTGGCCCTTGTAGGCATGGCCGAACATGATGTGGCGGTGGGTCAGGGGCGTCCCGTCCTCCGGCAGTTCCTTGAGCCCGAAGATGATCGCATCCGCCGGGGCCTTGGGCCAAAGGTTCTCCTCCGCGATCTCGCAGCCCGCCGCGACATAGCCCTCAAGCGGGATCGCCCGGACCGAGGATTTCTCGACCGTCACCCGGATCCCCGCCTTGATCAGCGCCGCCGCGCCCTCGGGCGTGATCCCCACGCGTTCCTCGTTCGGCCTCTGCTCGGCCCGCACCCAGAGATGGGTCATCCGTCGTTCCTCCGCATCCGTGCCAGGTTGATAGCAGAACCATCGGCAGGGAACAGACCCGCAGGCGACAGCGGTTTGCAAAAGCCGGGGCAATCTGTTTTCTCTCTCGTGCATGTACGAGGTCCCCATGCAGATTGACCCCACCGCGCTTCCCGACGTCCTGATCCTGACCCCCCGCCGCTTCGGCGATGCCCGTGGCTGGTTCATGGAAACCTGGAACGCCTCCCGTTTGGCCGAGATGGGCCTCGACCTGCCTTGGGTGCAAGACAACCACTCCCTCTCTGCCGCGAAGGGCACCCTGCGCGGCCTGCACTTCCAGTCTCCGCCCCGGGCACAGGACAAGCTGGTCCGCTGCTCGCGCGGGGCGATCCTGGACGTGGCGGTGGATATTCGGGCGGGCTCTCCCACCTATGGCAAGTGGATCGCGGCGGAACTGACCCCCGAGAACGGCCGCCAGCTTTTCGTGCCCAAGGGCTTCCTGCACGGATTCGTCACCCTGACGGACGAGACTGAGGTCCAGTACAAATGCTCTGACCTCTACAGCCCGGACCATGACGGCGCCGTCCGCTGGGACGACCCGGACATCGGCATCGACTGGGGCGTGACCGCGCCCATCCTGTCGGACAAGGACGCCCGCGCGCCGCTGCTTGCCGACATCGGCCAGCCCTTCCGCTACGGGGCCACCGAATGAAGCTCCTCGTTACCGGAGGCTGCGGCTTCATCGGCTCGGCCGTGGTGCGCCTGGCCGTCCAGCGCGGACATGAGGTCGTCAACCTTGACGCCATGACCTACGCCGCGAACGAGGCGAACGTTGCCCCTGTGGCGGGGTCCAAGCTGTACAGCTTCGAAAAGGCCGACATCCGCGACCGCGCGGCGCTGGACCGGATCTTCGCCACCCACGCCCCAGACGCCGTGATGCACCTCGCCGCCGAAAGCCATGTCGACCGCTCGATCGACGGGCCGGCGGACTTCATTCAGACCAACATCACCGGCACCTTCAACCTGCTGGAATCCGCCCGCGCCCGCTGGACCCGCGCCGGCAAGCCCGAAACCTTCCGCTTCCACCACATCTCGACCGACGAGGTGTTCGGCTCTCTCGGCCCGACTGGCAAGTTCACGGAAGAAACCCCCTACGACCCCCGCAGCCCCTATTCCGCCTCGAAAGCCGCCTCCGACCACCTGGTCCGGGCCTGGCATGAAACCTACGGCCTGCCCGTCGTCCTCACCAACTGCTCGAACAACTATGGCCCCTACCACTTCCCCGAGAAACTCATCCCCGTCACCATCCTGAACGCGCTCCACGGCAAACCCATCCCGGTCTACGGCAAGGGCGAGAACGTCCGCGACTGGCTGTATGTCGAGGACCACGCCGACGCCCTCCTCCTTGTTCTGGAAAAGGGCGCGCTCGGCCGCAGCTACAACATCGGCGGCGAGAACGAACGGCGGAATATCGACCTTGTCCGCACCATCTGCGCGCTCCTCGACGAGATGGCCCCCAAGGCAACCCGCTACGCCGACCAGATCGCCTTCGTCAGCGACCGCCCCGGCCACGATGCCCGCTACGCCATCGACCCCTCGCGCATCCGCACCGAACTCGGCTGGCGGCCCTCGGTCACCGTGGAAGAGGGGCTGCGCCGTACCGTCCGCTGGTACCTCGACAATGAGGCCTGGTGGCGCCCGCTGCTGAACCGGCAAGGCGTCGGCGAAAGGCTGGGCAAGGCATGAGGCTCCTGGTTTTCGGCAAGACCGGCCAGGTCGCACGCGAGCTGCAACGCATTGCCCCGGACGCCACCTATCTTGGACGCGATCGGGCCGACCTGACGAACCCTGCCGCCTGCGCCGCCGTGATTGCTGGCTCAGACGTCGACGCGATCATAAACGCCGCCGCCTGGACTGCCGTCGACAAGGCGGAAACCGAGGAAGCCGCCGCGACGGTGGTCAACGGCGAGGCCCCGACAGCAATGGCCCATGCCGCAGCCAGGAAGGGTATCCCCTTCCTCCACATCTCCTCCGACTACGTTTTCGACGGCACAGGCGACCAGCCTTTCGCACCCGACCACCCCACCGGCCCGCAGAACGCCTACGGGCGCTCCAAACTGGTCGGGGAGCAGGGCATCCGCGCCATAGGCGGACCCCACCTCATCCTCCGCACCTCCTGGGTCGTCTCGGCCCACGGCGCGAACTTTGTCAAGACGATGCTCCGCCTGGGCGCCGAGCGCGAAAGCCTGCGCGTCGTCGCCGACCAGATCGGCGGGCCGACCCCGGCCACCGCCATCGCGCGGGCGCTGCTGACAGCGGCGACAGCCATGACCACGGGGGCGCAGGGCGGCACGCACCATTTCTCGGGCGCGCCAGACACCAGCTGGGCCGATTTCGCCCGCGCCATCATGGCCGAGGCAGGCCTTGCCTGCCAAATCCAGGATATCCCCTCAAGCGACTACCCCACCCCTGCCCGACGCCCCCTGAATTCCCGCCTCGATTGCGGGGACTTTACCGCCGCCTTCGGCATCCCGCGCCCCGACTGGCGCGACGGCCTGACCGCCATCGTCAAGGAGCTGCGCCCATGACCCGCAAAGGAATCCTTTTGGCCGGCGGGACCGGCTCGCGCCTCTGGCCGATCACGCTGGGTGTGTCGAAGCAGCTTCTGCCGATCTACGACAAGCCGATGATCTATTATCCGCTTTCGGTGCTGATGCTGGCCGGCATCCGCGAGATCGCCATCATCACCACGCCCGAGGACCAGCCGCAGTTCCAGCGCCTGCTGGGCGACGGCAGTCAGTGGGGCCTGAGCTTCACCTGGGTGATCCAGGAGCAGCCAGAGGGGCTGGCGCAGGCCTATCTGCTGACGCGCGATTTCCTGGCCGGCGCGCCTTCGGCGATGATTCTGGGCGACAACATCTTCTTCGGCCACGGCCTGCCCGAAATCCTGGCGCGGGCGACGGCGCAGGCTGCGGGCGGGACGGTCTTCGGCTACCACGTCGCGGACCCGGAGCGGTATGGGGTGGCGGCCTTCGACACCCTGGGCCGGGTGACGCAGATCGTCGAGAAGCCGAAGGTCCCGCCGTCCAGCTTCGCGATTACCGGGCTTTACTTCCTGGACGGCCGCGCCCCCGAGATCGCGGCGGTGATCCGGCCCTCGGCCCGCGGAGAGCTGGAGATCGTGGATGTGCTGGAGCACTACCGCGCCGAGGGCTCGCTTCAGGTCGAACGCATGGGGCGCGGCTTTGCCTGGCTGGATACGGGCACGCCGGGCAGCCTGCTGGACGCCGGCAACTTCGTGCGGACGCTGCAGGACCGACAAGGGATGCAGGTCGGCTCGCCGGACGAGATCGCCTTCCGGCAGGGCTGGATCGACGAGGCGGGCCTTTCGGGCCGGGCGCAGGTCTTTGGCAAGTCCAGCTATGGCACCCAGTTGGCCAGCGTTCTGAAAGAATAGAACCGGCGGAAATCGAAACGATTTCCGAACCGGAATTCTGTTTCAGAATTCCGGCACCTCCTGGTCAGGCAGCAGGCTCGACGGCCGGGCGACGGATCGATCCGGCGGCCTTCAGGACCAGCGGGCGCAGGCCAGCACCACCGGCATCGACGATCTCGAAGAACTGGCGGCGCATCCGTGGTTCCCAGAAATCGTTGATATGGTTGGCCAAGCCGGCGATGCCTTCGGCCTCGGGCTTGGTCTCCATGAACATGGAAATCTGGTTTGCCATCCGGGTGATCTTTTCAGCCGACATGGGCTTCCTCCGTCTTCAAACGATCGGTATGCGAGAAGACCTCGAACCGGTCCCCCCGTGCCAGCGCGACCAGGGTGATCCCCGCCCGCTCGGCCAGTTCCACCGCCGCGACCGTGGGGGCCGAGACGGCAATGATCATCGGCGCGCCCAGCATGGCGACCTTCTGGACCATGTCGGTCGAGACGCGAGAGGTCAGCACCACCGCACCCTGCGGAGGGATCCCCTGCCGCAGCATCCCGCCCACCAGCTTGTCCAGCGCGTTGTGCCGGCCCACATCCTCGCGCGCGAGCAACACCCGGCCGTTCCAGAACGCCGCGCCATGCACAGCGCGGGTCGCATCGTGCAGGCGCTGTTCGCCGGGCAGCGAGGCGACAGCCTCGCGGACCTGCGCAGGCGTCAGCCGGAACCGAGACGGCTCGACCACCGGCACCTCGCGCAGCGCCTGATCGATCGAGTCGATCCCGCAAAGGCCGCAGCCCACCGGCCCCGACATCGTGCGGCGACGGGCGGCAAGACGCGCCTCGGCTGCCGGTTTCAGCCAGATCTGCACATCGCAGCCCCGGGGAACCTCGACCACATCGACCGACAGGATTTCGTCAGGCCGGGCGATCCCCTCGGTCAGGGCGAAGCCGACCCCGAAGTCCTCAAGGTCCGCAGGCGTCGCCATCATCACGGCCTGGGTTGTGCCGTTGAACGACAGCGCGACGGCCACCTCCTCGGGCAGTACCCGTTCCCCCGGCTGAACCGAGGGACCGAACACCAGCCGAGGGGTTGGCCGCGCGCCGATCATTCCGCCGCCAGGATCCGCCGCGACAGGGCCGCCTGCGCCGCGTACTCTTCCTGCCACTCGGACGGCCCGTTGGACGGGCTGACCTGCACCGCCGTCACCTTGTATTCCGGGCAGTTCGTCGCCCAGTCGCTGAAGTCGGTGGTGATGACGTTGGTCTGGGTATCCGGGTGGTGGAAGGTCGTGTAGACCACCCCAGGCGAGACCTTGTCGGTGATCGTCGCCCGCAGGGTGGTTTCCCCCG
>JBKHWC010000058.1:0-20888 GCA_046569765.1 Alphaproteobacteria bacterium
CTGGAGGAGCTGCGCGAGCGGCTGGCGGGTTCGGGGATCGAGGTCGCAGCCGGGGCCGAGGCGATTGCCGAGGCTGCGGACCGTCCGGCCGACTGGGTGATGAGCGCCATCGTCGGCGCGGCGGGGCTGGTGCCGGGCTTCCGCGCGCTGCGGCATGGCGCGATGCTCGCACTGGCCAACAAGGAATCGCTTGTGACGGCGGGGCGCTTGCTCATGGCCGAGGCCGCGGCCCATGGTGCGCGGATCCTGCCGGTGGACAGCGAACACTCGGCGATTTTTCAGGCGCTTTCCGGCGAGGATATCGGGGCGGTCGAACGGATCATCCTGACCGCCAGCGGCGGGGCCTTGCGCGACTGGCCGTTGGAGCGGCTGGCACATGCCACGGTCAAGGAGGCGCTGGCGCATCCGATCTGGGCGATGGGGCAGCGGATCACCATCGATTCGGCCAGCATGTTCAACAAGGCGCTCGAGGTCATCGAGACCCGCGAATTCTTCGGCATCGAGCCCGAGCAGGTCGAGGTCATCATCCATCCCGAAAGCCTGATCCATTCCATGGTCGGCTTCCGCGACGGGGCGATCATGGCGCATATGGGCGCGCCGGACATGCGTCATTCCATCGGCTATGCGCTGCACTGGCCAGACCGCGCGCATCTGCCGGTAGAGCGGCTGGACCTTGCCCGGGTCGCGAACCTGACCTTCCGCTCGCCGGACCTGGATCGCTATCCGGCGCTGCGGCTCGCGCGCGAGGTCATGGCGCGGCGCGGGCTGGCGGGGGCGGCGTTCAACGCGGCCAAGGAGATCGCGCTGGACTGGTTCCTGGACGGTCGCATCGGCTTCATGCAGATGGCGAGCGTGGTCGAGGAGACCCTGGGCGCGCTGGAGGACGACATGGGCGCGGGAAATCTTCCCGGAAGCCTTGAGGATGTGCTGGCGATGGACCATCTGGCACGGGTAAGGGCGGGCGAACAGGCACGCCGGATCGCAGGAGTGCGCTGAGACATGGACCTTCTGGCAACTCTTGGCCCCGCGATCGGCGGCACGGCCTGGACGGTGTTCTTCTTCATCGTCGCGCTGTCGGTGATCGTCTTCGTCCATGAATACGGCCATTACATCGTCGGCCGCTGGTCCGGCATCCATGCCGAGGTCTTCTCGTTGGGCTTCGGCCCGGTCCTGTTCAGCCGCCGCGACCGGCGAGGCACGCAATGGCAGGTCGCGGCCATTCCCTTCGGCGGCTATGTCAAGTTCCTGGGCGATGCCGATGCCGCCTCGGTCCGCCAGCGCGAGGTGGCGGGGTTGAGCGCGGACGAGCGGCGCCACACCATGGCCGGTGCGCCGCTTTGGGCGCGGGCGGCGACGGTCGTTGCGGGGCCGGTGGCCAACTTCATCCTGACGCTGGTGCTGCTGGTCGGCATGGCCGTGGCCTTTGGCGTCCCGCGCGAGGAACCCACCGTCGGCGAGGTCCGCGCCTATCCCTTCGACGGCCCCTCGTTGCAGGTGGGGGATGTGATCACCGCGATCGAGGGCCGCCCGACGCCGGATGCCGAAGCCTTCGGCGCAGCGATGGACGACCTGCCGGTGAAGCGGGTGATGAGCTACACCGTCCGCCGTGGCGACCAGCTGCTGGAGGTCGAGGGGCCGCATCTTCACGCGCCCGTCGTCGGCACCGTCATCATCCGCTCGGCCGCGATCGACGCGGGCCTGCAGGAGGGCGACGTGATCCTGACGCTTGACGGCAACGAGATCACGACATTCCTGCAACTGCGCGAGATCGTTCAGCAAAGCGACGGCCGCCCGTTGCCGATGACCGTCTGGCGCAACGGCGAGACCTTCGACCTCACGCTGACCCCGCGCCTGCGCACCACCGAGGATGACGGCGGTCAGCTGGTCGACCGCTACCAGATCGGCATCTTCGCGGGCCTCGCCTTCGAACTGGCCACCCGCAATGTCGGACCATGGGAAGCGGTGAGCCTTGCCGGATCGCAGATGGCGGGAATGGTGGGGTCCACCTTCTCGGGGCTGTGGAACATCATCTCGGGCCAGATCACCAGCTGCAACCTTTCGGGGCCGATCGGGATGGCCGAAAGCATGGGTGATGCGGCGCGGATCGGGGGGGAGAGCTTCCTTCTGATGCTGGCGGTCATGTCGCTGGGGGTGGGGATCCTGAACCTGTTCCCGATCCCGGTCCTGGATGGGGGCCATCTGGTCCTTTACGCCTACGAGGCGGTGATGCGCCGCCCGCCGCCGGACCGGGCGCTGCGCTTGCTGATGGTGCTTGGTCTGACCATCGTGATCGCCATCATGCTCTTCGCCCTGTCGCGCGACCTGCTCTGCGTCTGAGGGGCGGGTCGGCCTTGCCTGACCTTGGCGGTCTGGCGGTGGCACCACAAGATGTGGGAAAGTTATCCACATCGGGCGCAGGCTTTTGACAAGGCAAGGCTTTCCCGGTAGTCAAACGGAAAAGCATGAACACGGCGAGGACGCATGATGCTGATGACCGATCGCAAGACCAGGGAACGGTCGTCCGGGGCTAAGGCGCGGGTCCGTTTGCTGGCCACGGCGTTTTTCATCGGTGGTGCAACGGCTTCTGCCGCGTTCCTCAGCCCAGCCTATGCGCAGGTTTATTCCTTTTCGAACGTGGTGATCGAGGGGAACCAGCGGGTCGATGCCGCGACCATCCTGAACTATGCCGGAATCAGCCGCGGGCAGGAGGTTTCGGCCGCCGCGCTGAACGACGCCTATCAGCGTATCGCGAACTCCGGTCTGTTCGAGACGGTGGAACTGGTCCCGCAGGGGTCCACCCTGGTCATCCGGGTTCAGGAATATCCGATCGTCAACGTCATCAACTTCGAGGGCAACAGGCGCCTGAAGGACGAGCAGCTGGCCGAACTGGTGCAAAGCCAGTCGCGCCGGGTCTATTCGCCCAGCCTGGCGGAATCCGACGCCGCCGCCATTGCCGAGGCCTATCGTGTCGCAGGTCGTCTGGCTGCAAACGTCACGCCGAAGATCATCCGCCGGTCGGACAACCGGGTTGATCTGGTGTTCGAGATCAGCGAAGGCCGCGTGGTCGAGAACGAGCGGGTCTCCTTCGTTGGCAACCGGGCCTTCAGCGACCGCCGACTGCGCCAGGTGCTTGCGACCAAGCAGGCCGGTCTGCTGCGCACCTTCATCCAGCGCGACACCTTCGTGGCCGAGCGGCTGGAGCTGGACAAGAAGATGCTGACCGACTTCTACCAGTCGCGCGGCTATATCGACTTTCAGGTTACCGACGCCAGCGCCGAGATCAGCCGCGAACGTGATGCCACCTTTGTCACCTTCACCGTGCGCGAGGGGCTGGCCTATTCCATCGGCAATGTGACCGTGGTCTCGGAAGTCGAAGGCGTGGATGCCGCCGCCTATGAGGAAGTCGCACGGATCCGCACCGGCCAGACCTATTCGCCGCTGTTGATCGACAACAACATCACCCGGATGGAGACCCTGGCGCTGAAGCAGGGCCTGAACTTCGTCCGGGTCGAGCCGCGCGTCACCCGGGACGAGCGCAACCAGGCGGTGGATATCGAATTCGCCATCGTCCGGGGCGAGCGGGTCTTCGTCGAACGGATTGACATCGAGGGCAACGCCACCACGCTGGACCAGGTGATCCGCCGCCAGTTCCGCACGGTCGAGGGCGACCCGCTGAACCCGCGCGAGATCCGGCAATCGGCCGAACGCATCCGCGCCCTGGGCTTTTTCTCGGACGCGCAGGTCAATGCCGAACCGGGCTCGGCCCCGGATCAGGTGGTGGTGAATGTGGACGTCGAGGAACAGCCCACCGGCTCGCTCAGCTTTGGCCTGTCCTATTCGGTGGCCAATGGCACCGGCTTCAACATCGGCTTCTCGGAACGCAACTTCCTGGGCCGTGGCCAGTCGCTGTCGCTCTCGCTGAATTCGGGCACGGACAACCAGAACTCCAGCTTCAGCTTCACCGAACCGGCGCTTCTGGGGCGCGATCTCAGCTTCACGCTGGGCGCCTATTACCGGACCAGCGAAAACGACAATGCTGATTATGACACCCGCAACATCGGCGTGACCACAGGTATCGGCTTCCCGCTGGGCGAACAGTCGAACCTGAACCTGAAGCTGCGCCTGTCCGAGGACAAGCTGGAAAATGTCACCGCCGACAGCTCGGCCATCCTGCAGCTTGAGGATGACGAACCCGCGCTGCGGACCTTCTCGCTGGGCTATGCCTATGAATACGACACCCGCGTCACCGGGCTGAACCCAAAGGGCGGCGTGCTGCTGCGTTTTGGCCAGGATTACGCGGGCCTTGGCGGCGATACCAACTATATCGAGACCACCGCGCTGGCTCTGGCCGAGACCAGGGTCTGGAACGAGGAAGTGACGATCCGCGCGATCTTCGAGGGCGGCGCGATCACCTCGCTGGGCGACAACGTGACCCGGGTGACCGAACGCTATTTCGGCAACGGCAAGATCCGCGGCTTCGAGCCGAACGGGATCGGCCCGCGCGACCTGAACGCCCCGAACGAGGATGCCCTGGGCGGCAACCTCTTCGCCGTGGCCCGGTTCGAGGCCGACTTCCCGCTGGGCCTGCCCGAGGAATACGGGATCACCGGCGGGGCCTTCCTGGATGTCGGCTCGGTCTGGAGCCTGGACAACACGCTTGGCACCGGCGGCGTCGAGGTGGACGACAGCTTCATCCCGCGCGCCACGCTTGGCCTGTCGGTGTTCTGGACCACGCCGATCGGTCCCTTGCGCTTCAACTTCAGCCATGCGTTGAAGAAGGAAGACTATGACAAGGAACAGCAATTCGACCTGACCATCTCGACGCGGTTCTGACCATGGCGCCGATGGGCCGCCGCCTGCGCTGGCTTGGTCCGGCCCTGGTCGCCTTGGCTATGGTCGGCCCGGCCCTCGCACAAGAGATCAGGCCCCAACCGCTCGCCGCGCCGGTGCTGACGCTGGACCAGGACCGTTTCTTCGTCGAATCCGCCTTTGGCCGCGCCGTTGTGGAGCGCGAGCGCGAGGCGCTGCGTCGGCTGGACGAGGAAAACCAGCGAATCGAGGCCGAGCTGATCGCTGAAGAGCAGGCCCTGACCGAGCTGCGCCGCACCTTGCCGCCCGAGGATTTCGCCGCCCGCGCCACGGCCTTCGACGAGAAGGTGGAACGCATCCGCGACGAGCAGGACGCCAAGGCCGCCGCGTTGACCTCGGGCCGCGATGCCGAACGGCAGAAGTTCCTGCAGGCTGCGATCCCGGTCCTGGGCGAGCTGCTGAACGAGAAGCAGGCGGTGGCGATCCTGGACAAGTCGACGATCATCCTGTCGCTCTCGGCCATCGACGTGACGGACGAGGCCATCGCGCGGGTTGACGCGGCGCTGCCGCCCGCCGCGCCCTAGGTCGGGAAACTTGTCACCTGCGGCGCGACTTGCTAGCTACGGGCGCAAGGCTAAGGGAAGGGCAAGACCATGGACGCCACCAGTGTTACGACCGCCGATCTGGAGCTGATCCAGCGGATCATCCCGCACCGCTATCCGTTCCTGCTGATCGACAAGGTCCGGGACATCGTGATCAACGAATCCTGCGTCGGCATCAAATGCATCACCTATAACGAGCCGCAGTTCACCGGCCATTTTCCCGGCATGCCGATCTTCCCCGGCGTGATGATCATCGAGGCAATGGCGCAGACCTCGGGCGTGCTGGTGGGCCTGTCGATGGACCTGGTGGACAAGAATGCCAAGGTCTTCTTCATGGGCGTCGATGGGGTGAAGTTCCGCCGCAAGGTCGTGCCGGGCGATGTGCTGGAGCTGCACGTGAAGGCGCTGCGCGGCGGGGGCCGGGTCTGGAAGTTCGAAGGCAAGGCCTATGTCGAAGGTGAGCTTGCTTGCGAGGCCACCTTCATGGCCATGTTCGACGTTCCTAAATGAGCGTCCATTCCTCTGCGCGCATCCATGCCTCGGCCGTGGTCGAGCCGGGCGCGGTGATCGGCGAAGGCTGCGAGATCGGCCCCTTCTGCCTGGTGGGGCCCGAAGTGACCCTGGGCGCGCGGGTGGTGCTGAAAAGCCATGCCGTGGTGACCGGCTGGACCGAGATCGGCGACGAGACGGTGATCTGGCCCTTTGCCACCGTGGGCGAGGTGCCGCAGGACCTGAAATACGCCGGAGAGCGGACCCGCCTCGTCGTCGGACGGCGCTGCCGCATCCGCGAGGGGGCAACGCTGAACACCGGGACCGAGGGCGGGGGCGGGGTGACGCGGGTCGGCGACGACTGCCTGATCATGACCGGGGCCCATGTCGGCCACGACGCCCAGATCGGCAACCGGGTGATCCTGGTCAACAATGTCGCCATCGCGGGCCATTGCGTGCTGGGTGACGATGTGATCGTCGGAGGCCTGTCCGGCGTGCATCAATGGGTGCGGATCGGGCAGGGCGCGATCATCGGGGCGGTGACGATGGTCACCAATGACGTGATCCCCTATGGCCTGGTGCAGGCACCGCGTGGCGAGTTGGACGGGCTGAACCTGGTGGGGCTCAAGCGCCGGGGCGTGGACCGCGCCGAGATCACCGCGCTGCGGGCGGCCTATCAGACGCTGGCGCAGGAGGATGGCAGTTTCCTCGACCGCGCGCGGAAGCTGGCGGAAGAAAGCGACTCGCCCCTGGTGCGCGAGATCGCCGATTTCATCCTGTCGAAATCCGACCGCAGCTTCCTGACCCCGAAGGGCGGCCGATGAGGACGGCGATCATCGCGGGGCAGGGCCGTCTCCCAGCCGCCCTGGCCCAGGCCATGGCCGATCCGCCGCTGGTCGCCGCGCTGGACGGCTTCGCGCCCGACGGCCTTGTGGTCGACCTGCGCTTCCGGGTCGAGCGGCTGGTCCCCTTCCTCCGCGCGCTGGAGCGGGACGGGGTCGGCCGGGTGATCTTTGCCGGGGCGGTGACGCGGCCGCGGCTGGACCCGGGGCTCTTGGACGAGGCGACGGCGGGATTGCTGCCGCGGCTGATGGGGGCGCTGCAGCAGGGCGACGATGCGACGCTGCGGGTGGTGATCGAGCTGTTCGAGGAGTTCGGCTTTACCGTCGCCGGGGTCGAGGATGTGGCCCCGGCGCTTCTGCCAGGCATGGGTGTGCTGGCCGGGACGGTCACCGCGCGGGATGAGGCCGATGCCATGCGGGCGGCCGCCATCGTCGCGGCGCTGGGGTCGGTGGATGTGGGGCAGGGTGCCGTGGTGGCGCAGGGCCTCTGCCTGGGGGTCGAGGCGCTGCCGGGGACGGATGTCCTGCTGGCTCAGGTGGCCGGGATCGGCGCGCTGCGGCCTGATCCGGCGCGTGGGAAGGGTGTTTTCTACAAGGCGGCGAAACCCGGGCAGGACCGGCGGATCGACCTGCCGACCATCGGCCCCGAGACCCTGCGCAAGGTGGCGGCGGCGGGTCTGGGCGGGGTGGCGTTCCAGGCGGGCTCGGTGATCTGCCTGGAACTGGCCGAAATGCAGCGGCTGGCCGGGGAGCTGGGGCTTTTCCTTTGGTCGCGGGGATGAGCGGGGGCGGGCTCATCGCTTGGCTTGCGCGGCGTTCTTCGCGGGGGACCCCGCAGCGAAGAGCGGACGCAGTCCAACGATGAGCGGTCCGGTGAAGCTCTTCCTCATCGCGGGCGAACCTTCGGGCGACCGGCTGGGTGCGGCGCTGATGGCCGGGCTCAAGTCGCTGGCCGCGGTGGAGTTCCAGGGCATCGCCGGACCTCTGATGCAGGCCGAGGGGATGACAAGCCTTTTCCCGATGGAAGAGCTCTCGGTCATGGGCATCGCCGAGGTCCTGCCCAAGTATTTCCACCTGAAGCGCCGGATCCGCGAGACGGCGGCGGCGGTCCTGGCCAGTGGCTCCGAGGCGATGGTGACGATCGATTCGCCCGACTTCTGCCTGCGCGTCGCGGCCATCGTGAAGGCCGCGCGGCCGGACTTCCGCACCATCCACTATGTCGCGCCCTCGGTCTGGGCCTGGCGGCCGGGCCGGGCGGCAAAGATGGCGCGGGTGATCGACCATGTGCTGGCGCTTCTCCCGTTCGAGCCGCCCTATATGACGGCCGCGGGCATGACCTGCGACTTCGTGGGCCATCCGGTGGTGGCCGAGCCCCTGGCCTCTGACGCCGAACGGGTGGCCTTTGTCGGGTCAGGGCCGCTGCTTCTGGCCCTGCCGGGGTCAAGGCGGGGTGAGGTCACACGGCTGGCGCCGGTCTTTGGCGAGGTCGTGGCGCGGCTGAAGGATCGGCACCCGGACCTGCGGGTCGCCTTGCCCACCGTGCGTGGCGTGGCTGGTCTGGTGCGTGCGCTGACCGCCGGTTGGGTCGTCCCGCCGCAGATCATCGAGGATCCGGCCCTCAAGCGAGGTGTCTTCGCGGCGGCGGATGTGGCGCTGGCGGCCTCGGGCACGGTCTCACTGGAGCTCGCGGCCAATGCCTGCCCGATGGTCATCGCCTATGACATGCATCCGCTGACGCTGTGGCTGATGCGGCGGGCCGCGCTGATCGACACGGTGACGCTGGTGAACCTGGTCAGCGAGACCCGGGTTGTCCCGGAATTCATCGGGCCGGATTGCCGGGCTGACCGGATCGCCCCGGCGCTGGAGGCTGTGCTGGCCGATCCGCAGGCGCAAAAGGCCGCGATGGAACTGACGATGGAGCGGCTGGGCCAGGGCGGCGAGCCCCCCGGCCTCAGGGCTGCGCGGTCGGTGCTGGCGGCGCTTCGCCGTTGATGATCGCCAGGACCTGCGGCATCAGCCCGGCGGTCTTGTCGTTCACCAGCGCCATCACCCCCGGCTGCTGCGCCGCCGTCAGCTGCGGCAGCTTGGCCATCACCGACTTGCCTTCCGGCGTGGCGCAGAAATCCCGCAGCGCGGTGATCTCAGCCAGCGTCATCAGATCCGCCATGATCTCGGCCTGGTCGCGCATCAGGTCGGTCATCGGCTGGGTGAAGGTGTCGAGGTAAAGCCTGCGGATCTGCGCCACCTGGTCGTCCGAAAGCGTCTGCCCTCCGGCCGCGACCTGCTGCAGGATCGGCTGGTACATCGTCTCGATCACAGCGGCCATGTCGAAACCGGCGAGCGCCAGCTCGACATAGTCCTTCGCGACTGCCACCCGCTCCTCGCGGGTTTCGGCCAGGGCGGGCAGGGGCAGGGCCAAAAGCGCGGCCAGAACAAGGAATTTCAAGAGCTTATCCTTTCCAGATCCAGCCGCCGCCAAAGATGCGGCTGCCTTCGGGGGCGTAGAAGACGCAGGCCTGCCCGGCACTGACCCCGTCCTCGGGGGCCAGGAGTTCCACTTCTGCGGTCGTCGGGCCGGTCGGCCGGATGATCGCCTCGCGGGGCGGGCGGGTCGAGCGGACCTTGACCTTCAGGTGCCACTCGGGGCGCGAGTCGAAGGGGGCATCGCCCAGCCAGTTGATCTCGCGCACAGGGATGATCCGGGTGGAAAGTGCGGCCTTGGGGCCGACGATCACCCGTCGGCTTTCGGGGTCCAGCTTCACGACATAAAGCGGCTCGCCCAGCCCGCCGATCCCCAGACCCTTGCGCTGGCCGATCGTGTAATGGATCACCCCCCGGTGTTCGCCCAGGACATTTCCGTCAAGGTCCACGATCTCGCCCGGATCGGCCGCGCCGGGGCGCAGCTTCTCGATCACGGCGGCGTAGTTGCCGTTCGGGACAAAGCAGATGTCCTGGCTGTCCGGCTTATCCGCGACCGGCAGCCCATATTTCGCCGCCAATGCCCGCGTTTCCGCCTTGGAGGCCAGATGGCCCAGCGGGAAGCGCAGGTAGGAGAGTTGCTCGGGCGTGGTCGAGAACAGGAAATAGCTCTGGTCCCGTGCCGGATCGGCGGCCTGATGCAGTTCTGGCCCCTCGGCGCCCAGCTTGCGCTGGATGTAATGTCCGGTGGCCATGCAATCGGCCTCCAGGTCCCTGGCGGTGGCCAGCAGGTCCTTGAACTTCACCCGTTCGTTGCAGCGGATGCAGGGCACCGGGGTCGCACCGGCCAGATAGGCGTCGGCAAATTCCTCGATCACCGCCTCGCGGAAGGTGTTCTCGTAGTCCAGGACGTAATGCGGAAAGCCCATCGCCTCGGCCACACGGCGGGCGTCATGGATATCGCGGCCCGCGCAGCAGGCGCCCTTTTTGGCCAGCGCCGCGCCGTGGTCGTAAAGCTGCAGCGTGACGCCCACCACGTCATAGCCTTCCTCGGCCAGCATGGCGGCCACGACGCTGCTGTCGACACCACCGGACATGGCGACGACGACCCGCGTTTCGGACGGGGGCTTGGGGAAGCCAAGAGAGTTCAAAGCGACGTCGCGCGGCATGGGAGCGGTCCGTTTTCGGGGAATGTCAGGGAATATATGAAAATGCTGTGCACTCTCAATCCCCCGTTTCAGGATTGATTAAGCCTGCTCGGCCATCCTTCCCCGGCATGATCGAGGGATTGCCCATGTTTCTGAAACGCGTCGATGGTCCGCGGCAGGTTACTCTGCCCGACGGCAGCATCCTCAGCCGGGCGGATATGCCGCCCCCCGATACCCGTCGCTGGGTCGCCAGCCGCAAGGCAGTGGTCGTCAAGGCGGTGGTCTATGGCCTTATTTCCGAGAAAGTGGCGCTGGAACGCTATGCCTTGTCCGAGGAAGAGTTCAACCTTTGGCGCAGCGCCGTGGAAAAGCATGGCGACCAGGGCCTGAAAGTCACAGCCATTCAGAAATACCGACAACTTTAAATTGTTTTGCGCTCTCGCTCTGGCAAAGTAACCGGGCGTTAACCATTGCCCCCCAGTGTCGTTAACGATGTGACATCGGAGCGGAGTACAAGGTAAATGCGCATCCTGCTTGTGGAAGACGACCCAACCACCTCGCGCAGCATTGAATTGATGCTGACGCATGCCAACCTGAACGTCTATTGCACAGACATGGGCGAAGATGGCGTCGATCTGGCGAAACTTTACGACTATGATCTGATCCTTCTCGATCTCAACCTGCCGGACATGAGCGGACATGAAGTCCTGCGCCAGATCCGCCAGGCCCGGGTCGAGACGCCGATCCTGATCCTGTCCGGCTCGGATGACACGGAAAACAAACTGAAAGGCTTCGGTTTCGGCGCCGACGACTACCTGACCAAGCCCTTCCACCGTGAGGAACTGGTCGCCCGCATCCATGCGATCATCCGCCGGTCGAAGGGCCACAGCCAGTCGGTGATCAAGACCGGGCAGATCTCGGTCAATCTGGATGCCAAGACGGTGGATGTCGGCGGCAAGACGGTGCATCTGACCGGCAAGGAATATCAGATGCTGGAATTGCTCAGCCTGCGCAAGGGCACGACCCTGACGAAGGAAATGTTCCTGAACCACCTTTACGGCGGGATGGACGAGCCGGAATTGAAGATCATCGACGTCTTCATCTGCAAGCTGCGCAAGAAACTGGCCGAGGCGACGGGCGGCGACAATTATATCGAAACCGTATGGGGCCGCGGCTACGTCCTGCGTGACCCGGCCATCGCCGCTCAGCCGCGGCTCGCAGCAAGTGCCTGACTTTACCTTGCCCCGCGCCTTGCCTAATTTGGCGCGCGCAGGGGCAGGGGGGCCGGGATGGCTGAACAGGCGGTTGACACGCTGACCGAGGCCGAGGCGCGCGAGGAGCTCGCGCGTCTGGCCCAGGCGATTTCGGCGGCGAACCGGGCCTACCATACGCTGGACACGCCCGAGATCTCGGATGCGGACTATGACGCGCTGAAACGGCGCAACGCGGCGATCGAGGCGCGGTTTCCCCGGCTGAAGCGGGCTGATTCGCCCTCTGACCAGGTGGGCGGCGCGGTGGCCGAAGGGTTCGGGAAGGTGCCGCACCGTCGGCCGATGCTGAGCCTGGAAAACGCCTTCGCCGCCGAAGAGGTGACCGACTTCGACGACCGCATCCGCCGCTTTCTGGGCTTCACGGGCGAGGTCGCCTATACAGCCGAGCCGAAGATCGACGGGCTGTCGCTGTCGCTCCGCTACGAGGACGGGGTTCTGGTCCAGGCCGCGACGCGCGGCGACGGTGAGGTCGGCGAGAATGTCACCGAGAACGCCCGCACCATCGGCGACATCCCCCAGCGCCTGATCGGCGCGCCCGAGGTGCTGGAGGTGCGGGGTGAGGTCTACATGTCCCACGCCGATTTCGCCGCGCTGAACGCTCGGCAAGCGGCAACAGGGGACCGGGCCTTCGCCAATCCGCGCAACGCGGCGGCGGGGTCGTTGCGCCAGCTTGATGCGCGCATCACCGCATCCCGTCCGCTCCGCTTCTTCGCCTATTCCTGGGGCGAGCTGTCTGCCCCCCTGGCCGCTACCCAGTTCGAGGCGATCGGGCGGCTCAAGGTCTTGGGATTCCAGACCAATCCCCTTACGGTACTTTGTGCGGGCCCTGAAGCGATGCTGGCCCATTATGCCAGGATCGAGGCGCAGCGCGCGACGCTGGGCTATGACATCGACGGCGTGGTCTACAAGGTGAACGACCTGGCGCTACAGGCCCGGCTCGGCTTCCGCTCCTCGACCCCCCGCTGGGCGCTGGCGCACAAGTTCCCGGCCGAGCTTGCCTGGACCGAGCTGCTGGGCATCGACATCCAGGTCGGCCGAACCGGAGCCCTGTCGCCCGTGGCGCGACTGCGGCCAGTGACGGTGGGGGGCGTGGTGGTGCAGAACGCCACGTTGCATAACGAGGATTACATCGCCGGCCGAGACTCGCGCGGTGAACCGATCCGGGGTGGCAAGGACATTCGCATCAGTGACTGGGTGCAGGTCTACCGCGCGGGCGACGTGATCCCAAAGGTCGCCGACGTGGACCTGAGCCGTCGCAAAGATGAGGCGCAACCATATGTGTTCCCAAGAGAATGTCCTGAATGTGGCAGTCCCGCCCACCGCGAGGAGGGCGATTCCGTCCGCCGCTGCACCGGAGGCCTGATCTGTCCGGCCCAGGCGGTCGAGAGACTGAAGCATTTCGTCAGCCGTGGGGCCTTCGACATCGAGGGCCTGGGAGCGAAGCAGGTGGAGATGTTCTTCAAGGATCCGACACTTCCCGTCAGGACCCCCGCCGACATCTTCACCCTTGCCGCAAGAGACGCCGCCAATCCTTTGCAAAAGCTGAGGAATCGCGAAGGATTCGGCGAGGTCTCCGCCCGCAAGCTCTTCGCCGCGATCGAGGCCCGGCGCACCATACCGCTGGACCGCCTCATCTTCTCGCTGGGCATCCGCCATGTGGGCGAGGTCGCGGCCGGCCTCCTCGCCCGCCACTATTCCACCTGGGAGGCATTCGAGGCCGCGATCACCCGCGCCACGCCCGGCAGCCCGGAATGGGCCGAGCTGACCGCGATCAACGGGGTCGGCGCGGTCATGGCGCAAAGCCTGGTCGATGCCTTCCAGAACCCCGCCGAACGCGATGCCATCGACGCGCTGGCGGCGCAGCTGACCATCCAGCCGGTCCAGGCACGGGGCGTCGTCGACAGCCCGGTCGCGGGCAAGACCGTCGTCTTCACCGGCACGCTGGAGAAGATGACCCGCGCCGAGGCCAAGGCCAGGGCCGAAGCCCTGGGCGCCAAGGTTGCCGGATCTGTCAGCGCCAAGACCGACCTCGTGATTGCCGGCCCGGGCGCCGGCTCCAAGGCCAGGGAGGCCGAACGCCTGGGGGTCGAGATCATCGACGAGGACGCCTGGCTGCGGCTCATCGGCGCATGACCCGGCCCGAGGCGCTGTTCCCCCTCTTCGCCGGGCTTGAGACACTGCCCGGCGTCGGGCCGAAGGCGGCGCAGGCCTTCAAGTCGCTGGGGGTAGAGCGGCCGAAGGACCTGCTGTACCTTCTGCCACATTCCGGCATCGACCGGGCCTTGCGTCAATCGGTACGCGACGTGACCCCGCCCGCGACCCTGACGGTAGAGGTCGAGGTCGGCCAGCATGTGCCTCCACGCAACAAGGGGCGGCCCTACCGCGTTCATGTGCGTGACCGCAAGCTGGAGTTCCAGCTCGTCTTTTTCCATGCCCGCGCCGATTACCTGCAGAAACTCCTGCCGACGGGCCAGCGGCGCCTGGTCTCGGGGAAGGTCGAGTTCTTCGACGGTCTGGCGCAGATCGTCCATCCCGACCATGTCTTGCGGCTGGAAGAGGCCGCCGAAATTCCGGCCTATGAGCCGGTCTATCCGCTCTCGGCCGGGCTGACGCAGAAGGTGGTGAGCAAGGCGGTTGCGGCGGCCCTGACCCGCCTGCCATCAGTGGCCGAGTGGATCGACCCGGGCCTCAGATCGCGCGAGGGCTGGCCGGACTGGGCGGCGGCGCTGACCCTGGTGCATCAGCCCGAGGGCGCGGCGGCCCTGTCCTTCACCCATCCGGCCCGGCAAAGGCTAGCCTATGACGAGCTTTTCGCGCACCAGCTGATGCTGTCGATCGCCCGGGCCTCATTGCGGCGGGCCAAGGGGGTGGCGACGGAAGGTACTGGAGATTTGCGTCGCAAGGTCCTGGAAAGCCTGCCCTATCGGCCGACCGGCGCCCAGGTTCGGGCGGTGGCCGAGATCGAGGCTGACATGGCCGCCCCCCTGCGGATGAACCGGCTTTTGCAGGGCGACGTGGGTGCGGGAAAGACTCTGGTCGCCTTCCAGGCGCTGTTGATCGCGGTCGAGGCCGGAGGCCAGGGCGTGATGATGGCGCCGACCGAAATCCTCGCCCGGCAGCATTTCGAGGGGCTCGTGCCGCTGACCCGGGCGGCGGGGGTGCGGCTTGAACTGCTCACTGGCCGCGACCGGGGGGCGGACCGTCAAATGAAGCTGGAGGACCTCGCCGCCGGGCGGATTCCGATCCTGGTCGGCACCCATGCGGTTTTCCAGAAGGATGTGCAGTTCAAGGACTTGCGGCTGGCGGTGGTGGACGAACAGCACCGTTTCGGCGTGGCCCAGCGGATGGAACTGGGCGCCAAGGGGGCGGCGGTGGACGTGCTGGTAATGACCGCGACCCCGATCCCGCGCAGCCTCGCTTTGGCGACGCATGGCGACATGGACGTCTCGGTCCTTGACGAGAAACCGGCGGGACGCAAGCCGATCCGCACGGCGATGGTCTCCTCCGACCGGCTGGATGAGGTGATCGACCATCTGCGCAAGGCCGTCGAGGAGGGGCGGCAGGCCTATTGGGTCTGCCCGCTGGTCGAGGAATCGGAGGTCGTGGACTATGCCAGTGCCGAGGAACGCTTCCGCTCGCTGCGCGCCGCACTGGGAGAGCGGGTGGGTCTCGTCCACGGCCAGATGCCCCCGGCCGAGAAGGACGCAGCCATGGCGCGCTTCGTTGCCGGAGAGACCTCGGTCCTGGTGGCGACCACGGTGATCGAGGTAGGCGTGAACGTGCCCAATGCGTCGATCATGGTGATCGAACAGGCCGAAACCTTCGGTCTGGCGCAGCTGCACCAGTTGCGGGGCCGGGTCGGGCGTGGCGAGGCGGCTTCGACCTGCCTTCTGATGTATCAGCCGCCTTTGAACGAGACCGGGCGGCGGCGGCTGACCACGATCCGCGACACCGAGGACGGGTTCCGCATCGCGGAAGAGGATCTTGCCATGCGCGGGGCGGGCGATCTGATCGGCACGGCGCAAAGCGGCCTGCCGCGGTTCCGCGTGGCCGATCTGGAGCGGCAGTCGAGCCTGATGGCGCTGGCCCAGTCGGATGCGCGGAAGCTCCTCCATGACGATCCCGGCCTGTCCGGCCCCCGAGGCCAAGCGGCGCGGGTCCTGCTGTGGCTGATGGATCAGGACCGCGCGCTGCGGATGATCTCGGTCGGCTGAGTCCGGGCACCGGAACCTGAGTTCCTTCTGCGTTCTCAAAGGTTCTTAAAAAGTTCTTTACAACGTTAACGATTCATGAGAACAAGTTGGCAACAGATCATGGAGGACGCGATGAAAGATGCCATGAAGACCCTGCTTGCCCACTCTCCCCGCGGCGCGGTCGAGGATCTGGCCGGGCTCGCCGCGCTGTTCGTGATCCTGTTCGCCGTGCTCTCGCTGCCCGGCCTGACCTGAGGAATTCTGCCCCGCGCTCTGTCCCCCAAGGGTGACGGTCCGCCATCGCCTGGCCTTCCGTCCGTTTCCAGACGCGCCACTGCCGCCGCCATCCCTTTGGATGCGCGGCGGTTTTTTCATATGGCGTCCCGTCAGGCTGCTGCCTGTGCGGCCTCCATCGCCTTGCAGACGGCCTCGAGCGCAAGCAGGATCGAGGCGTGACGGTTCTTGTAGTCGCGGGCAGGGAGGAGGACCTCGTAGCCCTCGAAGGGCGCTGCGGGGACCGGGCCGCCCTCTTTCAGCATCGCACGGAGGGCGTCGCGGGCGGCCTGAAGCTCGGGCAGGCTGCGGCCGATGACCGCCTGGCCCAGCACGGCGGCCGAGGCCTGGCCCAGGGCGCAGGCTTTCACGTCCTGGGCGAACTCGGCGATGCGGCCGTCCTGCACCACCACATCCGCCGTCACCGTCGACCCGCAGAGGGGCGAGCGTATGCGGGCGGTGCCCTGCGGGGCGGACAGGCGGCCGAGATGCGGGATGTCGGCGGCCAGCCCCAGGATTCGGGCGGAGTAGAGTTTGATGAGGTCGCTGTCGCTCATGGTATTTCCCTGGGTCTCCCCGTATGTAGACCCCGGATGCCCGCCTGCCAAGGAGAAGCCCATGTCCTTCGATCCGGCCAGCCTGAAATATGATGCGGCGGGGCTGATCCCCTGCGTCGCGCAGGATGCGACCTCGGGAGAGGTGCTGATGGTGGCCTGGATGAACGAAGGCGCGGTCGCGGCGACGCTGGAGACCGGGAAGGTGACCTACTGGTCGCGGTCGCGGGGGGCGTTCTGGATCAAGGGGGAAACCTCGGGGCACCATCAGCGGCTGGTCGAGCTGCGGGTCGACTGCGACCGGGACTGCCTGCTGGCCCTGGTCGAGCAGGACGGGCCGGCCTGCCACACCAACCGGCGGTCATGCTTCTACACGGCGATCCGGGGCGGCGAGGAGGTCGTCATCCTGGATCCTGTCCACGGTGGACAATCCTGATCCTGCCTTTGGTATCAAAGGCTTGCCCGCGGGCGTTAAGGATTGGTTAACCCGACCATGCGGCGGATGTCGGCGGGTGTTGCGCCCTCGGTCCGGTATTTCCGGATTGCCCGGGCATCATCGCGCTTGGCCAGGCGCTTGCCCTGATCGTCGCGGATCAGGCGATGGTGGTGGTAGTTCGGTGTGGGCAGGCCGAAGAGGTGCTGCAGGATCACCTGGACCGGCGTGAAGTCGAACAGATCCTCGCCCCGGATCACATGGGTCACGCCCTGATCGGCATCGTCGAAGGCCGAGGCGAGGAAATAGGCCACGATATCCTCACCCTTCCGCGACAGGACCACGTCACCGATTTGCGTCAGCGCATGGTCAGGGTCGACGCGATGGACGCCGGCATGGGCGGGGCCGGTCTCGGTGAAGCTCAGGTCGGCGCCCGCCAGCGACCGAAGCGCGGCGGAAAGGTCCAGGCGCAGCGCATCGCCGGGCTTGCGGCTGGCCATGTCACGCCCCCGGCAGAGGCCGGGATAGACCTGATGCACAACGCCTTCCTGCGGGGCGGCAAGGGCCGCGCGGATGTCCGAGCGGGTGCAGGAGCAGGGGTAGAGAAGTTCTTTGTCTTCAAGGGCTTCGAGGCGAGAGTTATACTCTGCGATATGCCCGGCTTGCCGGTGAATCGGTCCGTCCCAGGTCAGGCCCAGCCACAGCAGGTCTTCCTGAATCAGCGCGTCCCACTCCGGGCGGCAGCGTTCGAGGTCGGTGTCCTCCATCCGCAAGAGGAAACGGCCGCCCTCGGCGCGGGCCATGTCATGCGCGAGGATCGCGGAATAGGCATGGCCGAGGTGCAGGGGGCCGGTCGGACTTGGGGCGAATCGGGTTACGAAAGCCATTCGCTGAAGGCCTGCTTTGCCCGGTCGGTATAGGCCTTGTAACGGTCCTTCCGGCCTTTTCGGCCGCCCTTCGCGTCGATCGGGGGGAAGAGGCCGAAGTTGACGTTCATCGGCTGGAAGGTCTTGGCCTCGGCTCCACCCGTAATGTGGGTAACAAGCGCACCCATCGCGGTTTCGGGCGGCGGCGGGGGCAGCTCGCGGCCAAGAATCTCCTGCGCGGCCATCCGGCCGGCGAGAAGGCCCATGGCGGCGGATTCGACATAGCCCTCGACCCCGGTGATCTGCCCGGCAAAGCGGATATGCGGGCGCGATTTCAGCCGCATCTGCTGGTCAAGCAGCGTGGGCGAGTTGATGAAGGTGTTGCGGTGGATGCCGCCAAGGCGGGCGAAACTTGCGTCCTGCAAGCCGGGAATCATCTTGAAAACAGCAGTTTGCGCGCCGTACTTCATCTTGGTCTGGAAGCCCACGATATTGTAGAGCGTGCCCAGCTTATTGTCGCGGCGCAGCTGCACCACGGCATAGGGCTTCTGGTCGGGCTTGTGCGCGTTCGTCAGTCCCACCGGCTTCATCGGCCCGTGGCGCAGCGTCTCGCGCCCGCGCTCGGCCATGACCTCGATGGGCAGGCAGCCGTCGAAATAGCCGGCGGTCTCGCCCTCGTGGAACTCGGTCTTTTCGGCGGCGAGAAGGGCGTCGATGAAGGCCTCGTATTCGTCCTTCGTCATCGGGCAGTTGATGTAGGCGCGGCGCTCGTCCTCGGTTTCGCCCTTGTCGTAGCGCGATTGCATCCAGGCCGTTCCCATGTCGATCGTCTCGGCATAGACGATCGGGGCGATGGCGTCGAAGAAGGCCAGAGCCTCGGCCCCGGTGGCCTGGCGGATGCTTTCGGCCAGCGCCGGGCTGGTCAGCGGGCCGGTGGCGATGATCCAGTGGCCGCTTGAGGGAAGTTCGGTAACTTCCTGATAGGATGTGGAAATCAGCGGATGCGCTTTCAGTGTCGCAGTCACGGATTGGGCGAAGGGGTCGCGGTCCACGGCCAGCGCGCCGCCCGCCGGAAGGCGGTGCTTGTGGGCCATCTCCATCACCAGGCTGCCTGCGGCCCGCATCTCCCAATGGATCAGGCCCACGGCATTGCGTTCGTGGTCGTCCGAGCGGAAGGAATTCGAACAGACCATCTCGGCGAAGTCGCCGGTGCGGTGCGCGAAGGTGGCGACCTTGGGGCGCATCTCGTGGATCACCACGGGGACGCCAAGATTCGCGGCAGCCCAGGCGGCCTCGGAGCCCGCCATGCCGCCGCCGATGATGTGCAGGGGTTCGGTCATGGGGCGGATGTAGCGGGCCGGGCGGCGGTGAACAAGGCCTGGCGCTCCGTGTCGATATCGACGGTGCGGCCAAGCGTTTCGGCTTTCTGGAAGAAGCCGGGGGCCGGGTGGCCGAGGGGCGAGAGGCGCTGTCGCAGGAGGGCGGCGCGAAAGGGTCTTGCGGCCGCCGCGTCCTGTTCCATCAGGGCCTCAAGCTGGGCGGAAAGCTCGGCCATGCGCAGGCCGAGCTCTTTGGCCAGTTGGCCGTAGGTCATGGTTTCGCCCGCCGTCGCGAGGGCGGCGAGCCTTTGCTCAAGCGGGCTACTCAGAGTCGGGGCCCTGGTCGGCGACGCGGGCGACCGAGACGACTTCCTCATCGGCGCCGATGGCGAAGATCTTGACGCCGCCTGCCGACCGCGAGCGGAAGCTGACCTGGTCCACCGGCGTGCGGATCGACTGGCCGGAGGAGGTGGCGAGCATGATCTGGTCGCTGAGTTCCACGGGGAAGGAGGCGATGATGCGGCCACCCCGGGGGCCGGGGGAGATGGCCTTGACGCCCATGCCGCCGCGGCCCCGGACGGGGTAGTCGTGGGAGGAGGAGAGCTTGCCCGACCCGCCCTTGGTGACGGTAAGGATCAGGTCCTCGGCCGCGGACATCTCGGCATAGCGTTCGGGGCTAAGTTGGCCCGTGGCCACGGTTTCTTCCTCGTCGTCCGCCTCGTCCTCGGTGATCCCGGCCATCAGGCGGCGCTGCTTGAGGTAGGCGGCGCGTTCCTCGGGCGTGGCCTCGAAGTGGCGGATGATGGACATCGAGACGACGTGGTCGCCCTCGGCCAGGCGGATGCCGCGCACGCCGGTGGAGCCGCGGGACTTGAAGACGCGGATCTCGGTGGTGGAGAAGCGGATGGCGCGGCCGGCTTCGGTCACCAGCATGATGTCATCATTTTCGTCGGCAATGGCGGCGTTCACCAGAGAGACGTCCTCGGGCAGCTTCATCGCGATCTTGCCGTTGCGCATGACGTTGGTGAAGTCGGAGAGGTCGTTCTGCCGGACGTCGCCATCGCTGGTCGCGAAGACGATCTGGAGGTTGCCCCAGTCTTCCTCGGGCACGTCGACGGGCATCAGGGCGGCGATGGTGATGCCGCTTTGAATGGGCAGGATGTTGACCAAGGCCTTGCCCTTGGCGGTGCGGCCGGCGAGCGGCAGGCGCCAGGTCTTCAGCTTGTAGACCATGCCGTCGGTTGTGAAGAACAACAGCCAAGTATGCGTATTTGCGACGAAAAGCGTGGTGACCACGTCGTCGTCCTTGGTCTGCATCGACGACAGACCCTTGCCACCGCGGTTCTGGGCGCGGAATTCGGCGAGGGGGGTGCGCTTGATGTAGCCGCCCGAGGTGATGGTCACGACCATGTCCTCGCGCTCGATCAGGTCCTCGTCCTCCATGTCCCCGGACCAGTCGGCGATCTCGGTGCGGCGCGGGACGGCGAAGAGGGCCTTCACCTCGCGAAGCTCGTCGGAGATGATCGCCATGATCCGGTCGCGCGAGGAAAGGATGTCGAGGAAATCCTTGATCTTGCGCGCCAGATCCTCCAGCTCGTCGGTGACCTCCTTCACGCCCATCGCGGTCAGGCGCTGGAGACGGAGGTCGAGGATCGCGCGGGCCTGGATCTC
>JBKHWC010000059.1:0-20862 GCA_046569765.1 Alphaproteobacteria bacterium
TCCGGTTCTTTGGATTGGGTGTAGCGGGCTGGGGCGGCAGGTGGCAACGGGCAATCCGGCGGTTCGGGGGCGCGAAAGCCGACAGATCGCCGACGCGCGCGGCGGAAGGGCGCAGGGGATTTCCGCGGGCGGCCGGAAGCCCTATGATGTGAAAAAAGGGAAGAGGCCGATATGATCGTCGAGCTTGGGCATTTCGCGCTGATCCTGGCGCTGATGGTGGCGGTGGTACAATCGACGCTGCCGCTTTGGGGCGCGCAGAGGGGCGATGCGCGGCTGATGGCGCTGGCCGAGCCTGCGGCGCTGGCGCAGGCGCTGCTGGTCGCGGTGTCCTTCGCGGCGCTGACCCATGCCTTTGTCGTCTCGGACTTTTCGCTGGCGGTGGTGGTGTCGAATTCGCACACGCTGAAGCCGATGCTGTACAAGATCAGCGGTGTCTGGGGGAACCACGAGGGCTCGCTGCTGCTGTGGGTGCTGATCCTGGCCATCTATGGCGCGGCCGTGGCGCTGTTCGGGCAGGGCTTGCCCACGCGGCTGAAGGCGCGGGTGCTGGCGGTGCAGGGGATGATCGGGGTGGCGTTCCTCTTGTTCCTGCTGCTGACCTCGAACCCGTTCTGGCGCCTGGAAGTGCCGCCGCTGGACGGGCAGGATCTGAACCCGCTCTTGCAGGACCCCGGCCTGGCCTTCCATCCGCCGTTCCTCTACCTCGGCTATGTGGGCCTGAGCATGGCGTTTTCCTTCGCCGTGGCCGCGCTGATCGAGGGCCGGGTCGATGCCGCCTGGGGCCGTTGGGTGCGGCCCTGGACGCTGGCGGCCTGGGTCTTCCTGACCATCGGCATCGCGCTGGGGTCCTGGTGGGCCTATTACGAGCTGGGCTGGGGCGGGTTCTGGTTCTGGGACCCGGTGGAAAACGCCAGTTTCATGCCCTGGCTGCTGGCGGCGGCGCTGCTCCACAGCGCGATCGTGGTCGAAAAGCGCGAAAGCCTTAAGGCGTGGACGATCCTGCTGGCGATCCTGGCCTTCGGCTTCAGCCTGATCGGCACCTTCATCGTGCGCTCGGGCGTCATCACCAGCGTGCATGCCTTCGCCAACGACCCCGAGCGGGGGGTCTTCATCCTGATGATCCTGGCCTTCTTCACCGGCGGCGCGCTGATCCTGTTCGCGGCCCGCGCGGGGGCGATGGAGGCGAAGGGCGTGTTCTCGACCGTCAGCCGGGAAAGCGCGCTGGTGGCGAACAACATCCTGCTGACGGTTTCGGCCTTCGTGGTCTTTGTCGGCACGATCTGGCCCCTGGTGGCCGAGATGCTGCTGGACCGGGCGGTCAGCGTGGGCGAGCCCTTCTTCAACGCGGCCTTCACGCCCTTCATGGTGGGGCTGGCGCTGATCCTGCCGGTCGGCGCGATGCTGGCCTGGAAGCGGGGCGCCCTGGGGCGGAGCCTGCGCGGGCTGGTCCCGGCGCTGGTGCTGGCGCTGGCCCTGGGGGCGCTGGCCTGGGCGATGCAGACCAACCGGACGGCGCTGGGGCCGATCGGGCTGGCGTTGGGGGCCTGGGTGGTCTTTGGCGCGCTGACCGACCTTTGGGCGCGGACCGGGCGCGAGGGGATCGGCGCGCGCTTCGCCCGGCTGGGTCGCCTGCCGCGGGCCGACTGGGGCAAGGCCACGGCGCATCTGGGGCTGGGCGTCACGATCTTTGCCGTCTCGGCGATGCTGGCCTGGAAGACCGAGGATATCCGCGTGGTCCAGATCGGCGAGAGCTTCCCTCTGGGTCCCTATGAGGTGCGGCTGGATGACGTGCGCGAGGTCGAGGGGCCGAACTACTTTTCGACCATGGGGTTCATGAGCGTGTTGCGCGATGGCCAGCTGGTGACGCAGTTGAACCCCGAGAAGCGGGTCTATCCGGTGGCGGCCATGCCGACGACCGAGGCGGCGATCGATTATGGTTTCCTGCGCGATCTCTATCTGGTGCTGGGGGACCGGCAGGCCTCGGGCGGCTGGGCGGTGCGCAGTTACATCGAGCCCTTCGCCAACTGGCTTTGGGCCGGGTGCATCCTGATGGCGCTGGGGGGCGTGCTGAGCCTGACCGACCGGCGGTATCGTGTGGCCGCGGGGGCGCGGAAGGCGCCCGTCGGGGTGCCGGCGGAATGAGGGGTCTTTTGAAGCGCGGTGCGTCCAAGCACGCAGCCTACGTTCTGGCGCTGTTCCTTGGCGTCTCGCCGGTCTTCGCGGTGCAGCCGGACGAGATGCTGGCCGATCCGGCGCTGGAGGCGCGGGCGCGCGACATCAGTCGCGAGATCCGCTGTCCGGTCTGCCAGGGTGAATCGATCGACGATTCGAACGCTCCGATCAGCCGGGACCTGCGGCTCATCATTCGCGAGCGGCTGGTTGCGGGGGATACGGACCGGGAGGTCGTGGATTACATCGTCGCGCGCTATGGCGAGTTCGTGCTGTACAACCCCAGGCCCGAGGGGTCGAACCTGATCCTGTGGCTCGCGGGGCCGGCGCTGCTGCTGGCGGGCGTCGGGGTTGCCGTCGCGGCGGGGCGGCGGCGCAAGGCGGTGCCCGAGGCGGCGCTGTCGGCCGAGGAAGAGGCGCGGGTGAAGGACCTGTTGCGCGAGTAGGCTGGGCGATATCTCTTACCTTGCGCCTGCGCCTGCGCGTGACGTGGCGTCGGGCTTGGCGCTGGCGGCGGCTCGGCTAGGCTTGCGGCAGCTTCAGGAGGGAAGAATGGCGGATCTGGTCAGGGTCGAGGTCGAGGGTGGCGTATATCGGATCACGCTGAACCGGCCCGAGCTCCGCAATGCGCTGAACCGGCCGATGCGGGCCGAACTGACGGCGGCGCTGCTGGCGGGCCATCAGGCGCGGGTGATCGTGTTGACCGGGGCGGGGCCGGGCTTCTGCTCGGGCCAGGACCTGGGCGATGCGCAGGGGCTGGACGAGGCGGGGTTCGAGGCCACGCTGAACCAGGAATATGTCCCGATGATCCGGGCGATCACCGAGGCTCCGGTTCCGGTGATCGCGGCGGTGAACGGGGTGGCGGCGGGGGCGGGGGCGAACCTGGCGCTCGCCTGCGACCTGGTGATCGCGGCGGAGAGTGCGAGCTTCATCCAGGCTTTCGCGCGGATCGGCCTGATTCCGGATGCAGGGGGCACGAGCTTCCTGCCGCGCCGCGTGGGCTTGCAGCGGGCGATGGGGGCGGCGCTCCTGGCCGAGCCGATCAGGGCCCGGCAGGCCGAGGCCTGGGGGATGATCTGGGAAGCGGTGCCGGACGACCGCTTCGCCGAAGTGGTGGCCGCGCGGGCGGCGCAGCTGGCGGCGGGGCCGACGGGGGCCTATGCGGCGCTGAAACAGGCCATGCGCGGCGCGTTCGATCAGCCGCTCGATGCGCAGCTTGCGGTCGAGGCGCGGCTGCAGGGGATCTGTGGGGCGTCCGGGGATTTCCGCGAAGGGGTGGCGGCCTTTGCCGAGAAGCGACCGCCGCGGTTCACCGGGCGCTGATCCCGTAGGGTGGGGTTCAACCCCACCCTACTCTGCCGCAAGGTGCCGCGGAGAGCGGAGGAGGTGGCGCCAGCACAGGACGAAGGCTGCGCCCGCCGCGGGGGTCACGAGGAGCGGGCCGAGGAAGCGGTCGGGCACCAGGTGCAGGAAGGCATTGGCCGATTGCAGCCCGGCCCCGATCCAAAAAAGCGCCAGCAGCCCGATATGCGCGGGCCGTGTCCTCAGGATCCCCGCGCGCAACAGGAACAGGCCTGCGGCGGCGCCCAGCGCGGCCTCGTAATACCACAGATAGGGCGCCGAGAGCAGCATCGCGATCAAGAGAAGCGCCGCCTTCGCGTCGAAGCCGATCCGGGCCGAGCGCCAGAACACCAGGACCGAGCCCGCCATGCCCAGGGTCAGTGCCCCCTGCAGCGCCAGGGCGGTGTCGTCCGACAGCCCGGTCCGTGTCATCAGATAGAAGGGGCTGACGATCTTCTCGATCTCGCGCGTCATCATGACCATCCGGTCGGCATGTTGGCCCAGACGTTCGACCATCAGGCCCCAGTACTCTGTTCCGACCGCCAGTGTCGGCAGCGCGGCCAGCAGCAGCGCCGTCCCCGCCGCGGCAAGGATCGTGCGCCACTGCCCGGCGGCGAGGAGCGCGAAGGGGATCATCAGGCCAAGCTGCGGCTTCAGCGTCAGGCAGCCGATCAGCACCCCGGCCAGCACCGCCTTTCCGTCGCGCAGCGCCAGCAGTGCGGCCAGCAGGACCGCCAGCCAGACCATGCTGTTCTGCCCGATCAACAGCGTGGGCAGGTAGGCCGGGGCAAGGACCATTGCCGCCCAGACCGGCTTGATCCCTCCGGCGAGGGGGCGCGTCGCGAGGGCCATGGCCGCGACCGAGATCAGCGTCATCGCCAGATAGGCCCATTGGTAAGGCAGCGCGCCGAAGGGGGCCACCAGCACCAGATAGCCGGGCGGATAGAGCCAGGGCATCCAGGCATCTGCCGCCTCGCCATATTCTCCGGCGATGCGGCTGGCGTCGAAGGCGGCAAGCGGCTCTCCGGCCAGGAACAGGCGTGCCGCGGCCCAGAACACCCGGAAGTCCGAGGTCATCGTGCGGACCTCGGGGTCGGAGGTCACGATGAAGACCACGGTCAGGACGATGAAGACGACCAGCAGGGTCAGGCTGGCGCCCAGGGCCACGACGAGGCGCGTGCCCAGGCCGTCAAAGGCCCGCAGCCGCGCATCCGCCGCCTGGACCGCCGCCCGTTCCTGCATCGTCAGACGCCGCGGGAGAGGGCCGCGACCCCGGTACGGGCGATCTCGACCAGGCCGAGGGGGCGCATGAGTTCGGCGAAGGCGTCGATCTTTTCGGGCGTGCCGGTCATCTCGAAGACGAAACTTTCCAGCGTGCTGTCCACCACATTGGCGCGGAAGATCTCGGCCAGGCGCAGCGCCTCGATCCGGTGGTCGCCCTTGCCGCGCACCTTGACCAGCGCCAGTTCGCGCTGGACCGAGGGGCCATCCATCGTCAGGTCGTGGACCGCATAGACCGGGACCATGCGGGAAAGCTGTGCCTCGATCTGGTCGATCACGGCGGGGGTGCCGCGGGTGACGATGGTGATGCGGCTGCGGTGGCCGGTGTGGTCGACTTCGGCCACGGTCAGGCTGTCGATGTTGTAGCCGCGCCCCGAGAACAGGCCGATGACGCGGGCCAGCACGCCGGGCTCGTTCTCGACGATCACGGCGAGGGTGTGGCTCTCCTCGACCTCGGAGAGCGCGGAGCGCAGGTCATAGGCGGAATGGCTGGTCGAGCCCTTCTTGATGTTCAGTGCTGACATGGTTCGTATCCGTAAGGCTGGCGAAGTTGGCGTCGTGCCGGTTTCGCAAGGAGAGGGAACAGGGCGGGCATCACGCTGCCACAGTCTTGCCGCTGCGAGCCGCGGCATAGCGCATCAGGACGATGGTCATGCTTGTCGCAAGGATGGGCGTGATCAGGATCGCGCCGATCATCCGGCCATCGACCAATTCCAGAAAGGCGTTCAGCGCCAGCAGCAGCCCGCCAAGCCAGAGGCAGAGCAGCAGGAAAAGCTGGGGCAGGCTTTTGCCCAGAAGGCCCGCGCGGACCATGAACAGCCCGATGGCGGCCATCATCGCGGCCTCGTAATACCACAGATAGGGGGCAGACAGCAGCATGGCCAGCATCAGCCCGGCCGCCTTGGTGTCGAAGCAGATCCGGTCCGAGCGCCACAGCAGTGCCACGATCCCGACCGCGGCCGCGACGATGACCCATTGCACCTGAAGCGCCGTCTCGGGCGCCAGGCCGAAGAGGGTCATCAGATACAGCGGACCGACCATCAGGAAGAGCCTGTTGAGCGAATAGATCAGGCTGTCCCCCATGAAGCTGAGGCGCTCGGCAAAGAGGGGCCAATACTCGAACCCGAACAGAAGGCTGGGCAGGAGTGCCAGCAGGATCGCCGTGACGGCGGCCGCGAAGATCGTCCGCCAGAGGCCGGCGGCCAGAAGCGCCACGGGGATCAAGAGGCCCAGTTGCGGCTTCAGCGTCAGGCAACCGATGAAGATCCCCGCCAGCACCGGCCGCCCGTCGCGCAGCGCGGCAAGCGCGGCCAGGAATCCCGCAAGCCAGAGCAGGTTGTTCTGCCCCAGGATCAGCGTCGGAACATAGGCCGGCGCCAGGGCCATCGCGAGCCAGACCGGGACAAGGCCCGCCACGAAGGGGCGCACGGCCAGGCCCATCAGGACGATCGACAGCAGCGTGAAGGCCAGGAAGCCATAAGAGAAGTCCATGGTCCCGAAGGGCATCATCAGCAGAAGATAGCCCGGCGGGTAGAGCCAGGGCATGAAGACGTCTGTCTCGACCTGGTGGATCTGGCCAAGCCGCTGCATGTCGAAGGCGGCGAGCGGTTCGCCCTCGATCGCAAGGCGCGCCGCCGCCCAGAAGACCCGGAAGTCGACCTTGATCGCCACGGTCCCCGGTTCGGAGGTCAGGGCGAACGAAGTCTGGAGGACCGTCTGGGCGAAGAGCACCGTCACCGTCACGCCCGCAAGCACGACCAGCCAAAGCAGGCGCCCGTAAAGCGCCCGGACCCGGGCGTCGGCGGCAAGGCGTGACGGCAGATCCTGCATCGGTCAGACCAGGACTGCGCCCGACCGGAACGCCTCGGCATCGGCGGACAGGAGCATCTCGTTATGCGGCTTTCCGCTCGGGATCATCGGGAAGCAGTTCTCGTGCTTTTCCACCAGGCAGTCGAAGATCACCGGGCCGTCGTAGCGGATCATCTCCATGATCGCGTCGTCCAGGTCGGCGGGCGAGTCGACCTTGATGCCCTTGCAGCCGAAGGCCTCGGCCAGTTTCACGAAGTCCGGCAGGCTTTCGGACCAGGAGGAGGAGTAGCGCTCGCCATGCAGGAGTTCCTGCCACTGGCGGACCATGCCGAGCCGTTCGTTGTTCAGGATGAACTGCTTGACCGGCGCGCGGAACTGCATCGCGGTGCCCATTTCCTGCATGTTCATCAGCCACGACGCCTCACCGGCCACGTTGATGACCAGCGCATCCGGGTGGGCGATCTGCACGCCGATCGACGCGGGCAGGCCGTAACCCATGGTCCCCAGGCCTCCGGAGGTCATCCAGCGGTTCGGATCCTCGAAGCCCAGGAATTGCGCGGCCCACATCTGGTGCTGGCCGACTTCGGTGGTGATGTAGCGGTCCATGCCCTTGGTCAGGGCCTCCAGCCGTTCCAGCGCGTATTGCGGTTTGATCGTGGTGGTCGAGTTCTTGTAGGCCAGGCACTTCACCGCGCGCCATTCGTCGATCTGCTTCCACCACTTGGCAAGGCCGCCCTTGTCGGTGCGGCTGCCCCGCGCGCGCCACTGGCGCAGGACTTCCTCCAGCACGCGGGTCACGTCGCCGACGATCGGCACGTCCACGCGGATCACCTTGTTGATCGAGGAGGGGTCGATGTCGATATGGGCCTTCTTCGACTTCGGCGAGAAGTCCTTGACGCGTCCGGTGATCCGGTCATCGAAGCGGGCGCCGATGTTGATCATCAGGTCGCAGCCGTGCATGGCGAGGTTGGCCTCGTAAAGCCCATGCATCCCCAACATGCCCACCCAGTGCTTGCCCGAGGCCGGGTAGCAGCCCAGGCCCATCAGGGTGGAGGTGATGGGGAAGTTGGTCTCGGCCACCAGTTCGCGCAGCAGCGCGCTGGCGCGGGGGCCCGAGTTGATGACGCCGCCGCCGGTGTAGAAGATCGGACGCTCGGCGCTTTCCATCAACTCGACCAGGCGGGCGATCTGGTCGGGGTCGCCCTCGGTGCGGGGCTGGTAGTGGCTGACCTTGGCCTTCTCGGCGGGCACGTAGTCGGCGGTGGCGAATTGCACGTCCTTCGGAATGTCGATCAGCACCGGGCCGGGGCGGCCGTGGGTGGCGACGTGGAAGGCCTGGTGGATGGTCTCGGACAGTTTCGCGGTGTCCTTAACCAGCCAGTTCATCTTGGTGCAGGGCCGGGTGATGCCGACCGTATCGGCCTCCTGGAAGCCGTCGGTGCCGATCATGAAGGTCGGGACCTGGCCAGTCAGCACCACGATCGGGATCGAATCCATCAGGGCATCCGTCAGGCCGGTCACGGCATTGGTCGCGCCGGGGCCCGAGGTCACCAGCGCCACGCCGGGCTTGCCGGTGGAGCGCGCATAGCCTTCCGCCATGTGGACCGCGCCCTGTTCATGGCGCACCAGGATGTGGCGGATGTCGTTCTGCAGGAAAAGCTCGTCATAAATGGGAAGCACGGCGCCGCCGGGATAGCCGAAGACGACCTCGACACCCTGATCCTTCAGGGCCTGGACCACCATCTTCGCACCGGTCATCTGCTTCGACATTTCCGCCTCTCCTTAGCGCAACAAAAAGCCCCCGGAAGTTTCCTTCGGGGGCGCATGGGAACCACTATGGTCAACCGTCACCGGCCCATGCGCTTCCTTCCTACGATGACAAGAAGTCTGGCCATTGGACCACCCTTGACGCTTCGGTCGGAACAGTAGGCGCGGATATGCCGGGCGTCAACGGGATTTGCAATACGAAAGTGTCGTTCTGGCGCGTCTTTTTTGAACTTTTATTACGAATGGTTGGGGCTGCACGCAATAATCCGAACTGCTTCGCAAAAAGGCACGGTGACTGCGCATTTTTCGGCAGGTGAAGACCGCCGCGCGCCGGGCTATCCCGGGTGTGACGGGCGGGGCGGTTCCCGCCGCATCGGAGAGTGACATGAAGCTGTATTATTCGCCGGGGGCCTGCTCGCTGGCCTCGCATATCGTCCTGAACGAAGCGGGTGCGACCTTCTCGGTCGAACGTGTGGACATCCGCGCCGGCAAGACCGAGACCGGGGCGGACTTCCGTGCGGTCAACCCGCGCGGCGCGGTTCCGGCGCTGGACCTTGGCAATGGCGAGGTGCTGACCGAGGGCGTGGCGATCATGCAGCATGTCATGGACAGCGCCGCGCCGGGCTCGCTGCCCGCGCCGGGCACCTTGGCCCGCGCGCGCCTGGCCGAGGCGCTGAACTATGTCTCGACCGAGGTCCACAAGACCTATTCCCCCTTCTTCGGCGGGATCGAGGGCGAGGCCAAGGACAAGCAGATGGCGCTGCTGGACGCGCGGCTGCAGGTGATCGAGGACCGGCTGGCCAGCCGCGAATGGGTTGCGGGCGACCAGTACAGCCCGGCGGATGCCTATTTCTTCACCGTGACCAACTGGTCGCAATATGTGGGCCACGACCTGTCGAAGTTCCCGCGCATCCTGGCGCTGCGGGCCAAGATCGCGGCGCGCCCGGCCGTGCAGAAGGCGCTGCAGGCCGAGGGTCTGGCGGCCTGAGCCTTGCCGGGGGGGGGCCGTCGTGCGGCCCCCGCATCCGTCACCCCATGAACCAGAGATAGGCGCCATAGGCGGCAAGAAGCCCCGCCCCGGCGATCCGCGGCAACCCGCCCAGCACGAAGGCCACCACCGCAAGCCCGACCGACGAGGCGGCGACCCACCACATGTCGACGGCGGCAAACCGCGCCTCTGCCGGGATCGGCGCGATCAGCGCGGTGATCCCCAGGATGCCGAAGATATTGAAGATGTTTGACCCGACGATGTTGCCCACGGAAATCTCGGTGTGCTTGCGCAGGGCGGCGATGACGCTTGTCGCCAGTTCCGGCAGGGATGTGCCGACGGCCACGATGGTCAGGCCGATGACCGCCTCGGAGATGCCGAAGTCGCGGGCGAGGGTGGTGGCGCTGTCGACCAGCAAGCGCGCACCGATCACCAGCGCCACAAGGCCAGCGCCCGTGATCAGCCAGGGCTTCCAGTTCGGACCGAAGGTTTCGATACCGTCCCCCTCGGGCGCGTGACCGCTGCCGACGACGAAGGCGGTGACCAGGAACGCGACAAGGCCCGCCGCCAGGATCAGCCCGTCGAGCCGCGAGACCTGACCGTCCAGCAGCATCGCCCAGATCACGCCGGTGGCCAGAAGCATGAAGGCCAGATCGCGCCACAGCTTGCGGCCGGGGATGATCAGCGGCGCGATCAGGGCCGAGATGCCAAGGATCAGCAGCACATTGCCGATGTTCGAGCCGATCACGTTGCCGATGGCGATGCCCGGCTGTCCGGCCAGCGCGGCCTGGACCGAGACAAGCATCTCGGGCGCCGAGGTGCCGAAGCCGACGATGGTCAGCCCGATCAGCAGCGGCGAAAGGTGGAAGGCGCGCGCGATGGCCGATGCGCCACGGACAAGAAATTCGCCACCGGCCAGAAGCGCGGCAAGGCCGATCACGAACAGAACGTAGGTCACGGAAGCTCCCGAAAGTGTTTCCGGCTAGATCTGTATCGCACCGCCGGGATGCAAGGAGGCAAACCGGAAACTTCTTTGTGCGCCGCGCGGGCGAATGTGTCCGACAATCGTGCCGCGGGTAAGGTTTGGGGTTCCTATCTTGCGGTGTGGCAAATAGGGTTTATCTGATTTCAACCCCGGCCGCATCCTGCACGCAAGAGCCGGGCCCCAACTGGAGGAGTACTGCATGGATCGACGTTCCTTTCTGACCAAGGCCTCGGTGGGTGGCATCGCCGCCGCGGGTGCCTCCACGCTCGCCGCGCCGGCGATCGCCCAGGAGATGCCCACTGTCACCTGGCGCGTCACCTCGTCCTTCCCCAAGTCGCTGGACACGATCTTCGGCGCCGCCGACACGATGTCGAAGGCGATCAGCGAGATGACGGATGGCAGGTTCACCCTGCAGGTCTTCCCGGCCGGTGAACTGGTCCCGGGTCTGGAAGCCGCCGATGCCGTCGCCGCGGGCACGGTCGAGGCCTGCCATACGGTGCCGTACTACTACTGGGGCAAGGATCCGGTCTACGCGCTTGGCGCGGCGGTGCCTTTCGGGCTGAACGCGCGGATGATGAACGCCTGGTTCTACTATGGCGGCGGCATCGACATGATGAACGAATTCTACGCCACGCAGAACATGATCGCCTTCCCGGCCGGCAATACCGGCGTGCAGATGGCGGGTTGGTACCGCAAGGAGATCAACTCGGTCGCCGACATGCAGGGCCTGAAGATGCGGATCGGGGGCTTCGCCGGCAAGGTGATCGAGAAGCTGGGCGTCGTGCCGCAGCAGATCGCGGGCAGCGACATCTACCCTTCGCTTGAGAAGGGCACCATCGACGCGGCCGAATGGGTCGGCCCCTATGATGACGAAAAGCTCGGCTTCCAGAAGGTCGCGCCCTATTACTACTATCCGGGCTGGTGGGAAGGTGGCCCGGCCATCGCCACGATGATCAACCTGGACAAGTGGAACGAACTTCCGAAGTCCTATCAGGCCGCGCTCAAGGCGGGCTGTGTGGTGGCCAATACCGACATGCTGGCAAGCTACGACTGGAAGAACCCGACGGCGCTGCGGTCGCTGGTCGCCAATGGCGCGCAGCTGCGGCCCCTGCCGCAGGACGTCCTGTCGGCCGCTTTCGACGCGGCGGCGCAGACCTATGCCGAGGTCAGCGCCACGAACGAGACCTTCAAGAAGATCTGGGAGTCGCAGACGGCTTTCCGCAAGGATGCCTATCTGAACGCGCAGATCGCCGAGTACAACTACGACGTCTTCATGATGGCGCAGCAGCAGGCGGGCAAGCTGTAACGCTCCTCGGCGACTTCGTCCGTCGTCGCGCCCGCGAGGAGAAGACGAAGTCGCACGACGAGCCGATCCGGCCGCAGTGCAGAAATCGAAACGGCCCCGGGCAGAGCTCGGGGCCGTTTCATTGCCGCCGGTCTTGCGGTCAGGGCGTGATGACCGGCGCGCCCAGCTGCGGCGTGCCCAGGTTCGGCTGGGGCAGGGCGGGGGTGGGCGAGGCCTCGCCGTCGGCCGGGGCGCCGAAGTTCGGCGTCCCCAGGCTGGGCGCCCCCAGGGTCGGAGCGCCCAGGGTTGGAGCGCCAAGGTTCGGCGCGCCAAGGTTCGGGGCCCCCAGGCCCGGCGCCCCGCCGGGGGCGGGGGCTGCGCCCGGTGCGAGAGGCGTGAAGCCCGGCACGATGATCTCGACCGAGCTCGGGTCGACCACCGGCCCCTTGTAGTGCATCACCATCTGCGGGAAGGCGATCACCGCCAGGATCATCAGCACCTGGATGCAGATGAAGGGGATGGCACCCTTGTAGATCTCGACCGTCTTGATCCCGTCCATCTTCTTGCCGGTGATCTTGTCCAGATAGGGCACCTTCGCCGCGACCGAGCGCAGGTAGAACAGCGCAAAGCCGAAGGGCGGGGTCAGAAAGCTGGTCTGCAGGTTCATCCCCAGGATGACGCCCAGCCAGATCAGGTCGATCCCCAGGCTTTCGGCGGCCGGGGCGATCAGCGGGATCAGGATGAAGGCGATCTCGAAGAAGTCGAGGAAGAAGCCCAGGATGAAGACGATCAGGTTGATGACGAAGAGGAAGCCATACTCTCCCCCCGGCACTGCGGTCAGCAGTTCCTCGACCCAGATATGGCCGTTCACGCCGTAGAAGGTCTGTGAAAAGACCCGCGCGCCGATCAGGACGAACATGACGAAGGCGGAAAGCCGGGTGGTGGCGACCAGGGCCGAGTGCAGGATGGGGAAGCGGAAACGTCCCTTGGCAACGGCCAGGATCATCGCGCCCACGGCCCCCATCGCGCCGCCCTCGGTCGGGGTGGCCAGGCCGATGAAGATCGTGCCCAGCACCAGGAAGATCAGCGCAAGCGGCGGGATCAGCACCATGATCACCTGCTGCGCCAGGCGCGACAGCAGGTTCAGGCCCAGGTAGCGGTCGGCGAGGGCGTAGAGATAAAGTACGATCGTGCCGACCGTCGCTCCAAGCACGTCGGCATTGGCGCCCCAGTCGGCATAGGCCCACAGATGCACGCCATAGCTGATCGCCACGCCAACCGCGATCGCAACCAGAAGCGAGGTGACGCCGCCGCCAAGCGTCCGTGCCTCGGGGGGAAGCGCGGGCACCTTGTGCGGCTGGAAGATCGCGATCATCGAGACATAGCCCAGGTACATGCCCGTCAGCACCAGGCCCGGGATCAGCGCACCGGCGTACATGTCGCCGACCGACCGGCCCAGCTGGTCGGCCAGGATGATCAGCACCAGGCTGGGCGGGATGATCTGCGCCAGCGTGCCGCTGGCCGCGATCACCCCGGTCGCCGTGCGCTTGTCATAGCCATAGCGCAGCATGATCGGCAGCGAGATCAGGCCCATCGCGATGACCGAGGCCGCGACCACGCCGGTGGTGGCCGCCAGAAGCGCGCCGACCAGGATCACCGCAAAGGCCAGCCCGCCCCGGATCGGGCCGAAGAGCTGGCCAATCGTGTCCAGAAGATCCTCGGCCATCCCGCTTCGTTCCAGGATGATCCCCATGAAGGTGAAGAACGGGATCGCAAGCAAGGTCTCGTTCGACATGATGCCCCAGAGCTGCCTGGGCAAGTTGCCAAGCAGCGGCCAGTCCAGCGTGATGTTCCCCCCCGACATCGGCGCGAGCCAGACGCCGATGGCGAAGAAGATCAGCCCGTTGGCGGCCAGCGAGAAGGCCACCGGATAGCCGAGGAGCAGGAAGAAGACGAGGCTCGCGAACATGATCGGAGCCATGTTGTGGGCGATGAGTTCAAGCATCAGCGCTTCTCCCCGCCCAGACCGGCCACGGCCTTGGCCAGTTCCCCGCCCTCCTGCTCGGCCGCGTCATGCGCCGAGATGAACGGGTGGGGGTCCTCGATCAGGCCCTGCATGACGGCGATCTTCTTGATGATTTCCGCCAGGACCTGCGCGATCAACAGGATGAAACCTGCCGCAAGGATGGCGCGGGCGGGCCAGATGAGAAGGCCGCCGGCGTTGGTCGAGACCTGGCCGATCTGGTAGGCCTGCCAGGCATAGGGGATCAGCATCCACGTCATCAGGACGACGAAGGGCAGCGTGAAGACCACATGCCCGAACAGGTCGATCCAGTGCTGGGTCCGTCGGCTGCGGGTGCCGTAGAAGATGTCGATGCGGATATGCTCGTTCTGTTGCAGCGTATAGGCGGCCGCCCCCATGAAGGCCGCGCCGAACAGATACCATTGCAGCTCCAGAAGCGAGTTCGACGACCAGTTCAGTGTCTTGCGGACGATCGCGTTCCCGGCGCTGACCAGCACCGCGATCAGGATCAGCCACATGACCGATTTTCCCACGAAGGCACTGACGCGGTCGATACCGCGCGCCAGGCCAAGCAATGCCTGCATTCCAAATCCTCCCCCTGATGGCCGCCATTTCAGCTGGCGTGCCTTGTTAAACTGGTAAAATTCCCTGGCCACCTAGGCCAAAGCAACTCCGCCGGTCAACCCGTGGTGGTCATGCTGCCGCGACGGCACGGCGTTTCAGGCGCTGGCTTGCCTCGACGATGGCCTGTATGACCGGCTCGAATTCGTGCCCGAGTTCGGTCAGTCGGTATTCGACAGTGGCCGTGCTGCCTGCTGTCACGATGCGCAGAAGGATGCCACGCTCTTCCAGCTCGCGCAGGCGCTGGGTCAGGACCTTGGCCGAGACCAGGGGGATATCGGCACGCAGTTCGGAAAAGCGGCGCGGGCCCTGGGCGAGATGCCACAGGATATTCGGGGTCCAGGCCCCGCCGATGAAGGCCATGCAGTCCGACAGGGGACACATGGGATGTGGCGTGCGGTTCTTGTGGCTCATGGGCTTGCCTTCGGATCGCTGATCCCAAGATAGGAGACCGCGAGCCTTGCGACAAGCTCGGCCCCGGGATGCTGCGGGGCCGTTCAGATCCCGGCGGTCGGCGGACGCCCGGCTTGCCGACATGTAACGCAACGGCCGCGGCATGGGCTGGCATCAGAAGCGCGAGTCCGGCAGGCTGATGCGCGCTACCTGTTCGGCGATCGGATCCACCGAGAGCGGATGCAGGTCGGAAACATGGTCCTCGGGCGTGCCGATCGGCTGCCAGCTGCCGGCCTTGTAGATCTCCAGCGCGTCGAAGCCTGCCTTGTAGCCCATCTTGCGGCTGCCGGGGACCCAGTAACCCAGGTAGACGTAGGGCAAACCCGCCTCGCGCGCGATGGCGACGTGGTCGAGGATGACATAGGTGCCCAGGCTGAGGCCGGTGAGGTCGGGGTCGTAGAAGCTGTAGACCATCGACAGGCCGTCGTCGAAGACATCCGTCAGGCAGACGGCCGCCAGGGGGCGGCCGCGCTCGCCCTCGGCCGGGGGGCGGGTGTATTCGATGACGCGGGACTTGATCGGAGTTTCCTCGATCATGGCGGCGAATTCGAAGATGTCCATGTCGGCCATGCCCCCGTCGGCGTGGCGCGTGTCGAGGTAGCGGCGAAAGAGCGCGAACTGATCCTCGGTCGCCCAGGGGCTGGTGGCGTTGCGCCGCAAGGCGCTGGCGCGCTTCAGGATCCGCTTCTGCGTGCGCGAGGGCTGGAAGTCCGCCACCCGGATCCGGGCCGAGAGACAGGCCGAACATTCCGCGCAAGAGGGGCGATACAGCACGTTCTGGCTGCGCCGGAAGCCCTGTTTCGACAGCGTGTCGTTCAGCTTCTGCGCATGTTCGCCCTGCAGCGCGGTAAAGAGCTTCCGCTCCATCCGGCCCGGCAGGTACGGGCAGGGCTGCGGCGCCGTCACATAGAACTGGGGCGCAAGGGGAAGCGTGTGGCGCATCGGGCTTTGACTGCTGCAAACGTGGCGAGCCTAGCAAGACCGCGCCCGGCCGCCAAGCATCCAGTTTGCGTCATGTGGATTGCCCCCACCGGCGGGTGCCGGAGGGGGCGGGGGTCTTAGTACTCCCCGGGGCGGGACCCCGCCTCGGGCTTGGGCTCGGCCGGGGTCTCGGCCGTGGTGGCCCGGGCGCGTTCTTCCATGAAGGCGTCGAACTCGGTCTTGTCCTTGGAATTGCGCAGGCGCTGCAGGAAGGACTCGAACGCTTCCTGCTCTTCTTCCAGGCGGCGCAGGGCCTGGGCCTTGTAATCGTCGAAGGCGTGGTTGCCGGTGCCCTGCATCATGCGGGGGCGGCTCCAGCCGTGGTCATGCGCGCGGCGGTGGCCGCAGGAACGTGAGAACATCTGCTTTCCCCAGATAAGATAGGCCAGAAGGCCAAGGCCGATCAGCGGGTTGATCAGGAAGCCAAGGACCATCAGCGCGATCCAGGCCCATTTGCCCTTGGCGTCCAGCCAGGCTTCCCCCCGGCGAAGGGAGGCACGGATCCCGCCAGGCCGGGCGGTGTCGGTGGTCGTGTACATCGGCGGGTCTCCAGTTGATGTGAATGTCGTTCACATGAGGAAGATGGACCCGGTCGCGGGTTCATGCAAGAGGAAATGTAAAGAATTTTCACATTGGGCGGCGGCGGGCGTATTTCCGCCGATCCGGGGCGCTGCGCCGACGTCCTGCTCTTGGGATGGCATCTTTCCCGTCGCGGCAACCGGCCGGGACTGCGATGTTCTACCCCCGCCGGTGGAGGTGCGGCGGGCGGGGCCGGACGGGCTGCGGCCTATGTGGTAAACGGCGCCACCACCGCACCTGTCGCCCGGACCAGCGCCCGCGGCTCTGCCCGGAACATGTGGCGCGGCGTGCCCGCGGCCGCCCAGACTTCGGGGAAGTCCAGGAGCCGCGGGTCCAGAAAGGTGGGCGAGGCGGTCAGGTGGCCAAGGGGCGCGACGCCGCCGATGGCAAAGCCGGTGATCTGGCGCACCACCTCGACCTCGGCCCGTGACAGGGCCTCGCCGGCGAGGGCTGCGGCCTGCGCCAGGTCCACCCGGTTGCCGCCCGCCGTCAGGAACAGGAAGAGCCGCCCGCTGGCCCCCTGGAAGAGGATCGACTTGACGATCTGGTCGACCGTCACGCCTGCTTCAGCCGCGGCCGCCTCGGCCGTGCGGATTTCGCCCTTCGCCTCGATCGGCGCGGTATCCAGCCCGGCCGACTTCAGTGCAGCCGCCACCCGTGCCAGTGATTTCGACATCAATCCCCCCGTTTCGCCGCAGGTAGGCCGCCGTTCCCGGCCCGGTCAACAGTTGACCCTTCCGCCCCGCCGCCGCAAGGTCGCGCCATGACCCTTGCCGCCCGCATCACCCGACTGCCGATCCCCTTCGACCCCGCCGCCGCCGCCGACCTGCGGGACGAGTTGCCCGGCTTTGCGCCCGAGGTGATGGATCTGCTGGCAGCGACGGCCGCCTGCAGCCCCTACCTGCGCGGCCTGATGCAGCGCGAAGCCGATTGGCTGCGCGAGGCGGTGGAGGCCCCAGAGACCGCGCTGGAGGCCACGCTCTCTGCCGCCGACACGCTTTCGGCCGAGGCGCTGCCGCTCGCCCTCCGTCAGGCCAAGCGGCGCGTGGCCCTTCTCGCCGCGCTTTGCGATGTCGGCGGGGCCTGGCCGCTGGAGCAGGTGACCGGCGCGCTGACCCGGCTGGCCGACAAGGCCGTCCACCTGTCGCTCACCACCCTCGTCGCCGAGGAGATCCGCCGCGGCAAACTCCCCGGCGCGACGCCCGACGACGCGGCCACCGCCGGGGGGATGGTGGCGCTGGCCATGGGCAAGATGGGGGCGGGGGAGCTCAACTATTCCTCCGACATCGACCTGATCTGCCTCTTCGACGAGACCCGCTATCCGGGCGAGGAACAGGAGGCGCGGGCGAGTTTCATCAAGGTCACCCGCCGGATGACCGCGATCCTCTCCGACACGACCGACGGCTATGTCTTCCGCAGCGACCTGCGGCTGCGCCCCGATGCCTCGGTGACCCCCGTCTGTCTATCGATGGCCGCCGCCGAGGCCTATTACGAGGCCGAGGGCCGCACCTGGGAACGCGCGGCCTACATCAAGGCGCGACCCTGCGGCGGGGACCTGGCGGCGGGGGACAGGTTCCTCAAGACCCTGACCCCCTTCGTCTGGCGCAAGCACCTCGATTTCGTGGCGATCCAGGACGCCCACGACATGCGCCTGCGCATCCGCGACCACCGGGGCCTCCACGGGCCGATCACGGTGGAAGGCCACAACATGAAACTCGGCGCGGGCGGCATCCGCGAGATCGAGTTCTTCACCCAGACCCGGCAACTGATCGCCGGGGGCCGCGATCCCTCGCTTCGCGATCGCACCACGGTCGGCGGCCTGGCCGCGCTGGCCGCAAAGGGCTGGGTCCCGCCCGAGGTGGCTGAGGAGCTGACCACCCTCTACCGGGCCCACCGCGAGGTGGAACACCGGCTTCAGATGGTGAACGACGCCCAGACCCATTCGATGCCGACCACCCCCGAAGGCGTGGCCCGCATCGCCGCCTTCTGCGGGCAAAGCGAGGCCGACTTCCGCCGTGACCTCCTCGACCGCCTCGCCCGCACCGACCGGCTGACCGAAGGCTTCTTCTCCCCGGGCGAAGTCGAGGAAGGCCCGGACCTGTCGGACAAGGCGCGCGAGATCACCAGGGGCTGGGAAAGCTATCCCGCGCTGCGCTCGGACCGCGCGCAGGCGATCTTCCGCCGCCTGCGTCCGCGCTTCCTGAAAGGTCTCGCCCGCGCCGCGAACCCCGACGAGGCGCTGGCCGCCCTGGACGGGTTCCTGGCGAAACTCCCCGCCGGCGTGCAGATCTTCGCCCTCTTCGAGGCAAACCCGACGCTGATCGACCTGATCATCGACATCGCCGGATCGGCCCCCGCGCTGGCGCAATACCTTGCCCGCAACGCGGCCGTCCTTGACGGTGTGATCGGCGGCAGCTTCTGGGGCGACTGGCCGGGGACGGCTGCCTTGCGGGCGGAACTCGCATCGCGCATTGCGCCCGCACCGGACTACGAGGGCCGCCTCGACATGGCCCGGCGCTGGATGAAGGAATGGCACTTCCGCATCGGCGTCCATCACCTGCGCGGGTTGATCGACGGGTTCGAGGCCGGGAAGCAGTACGCCGACCTGGCCGAGGCCGTGGTCCAGGTGATCTGGTCCGAAGTGACCTCCGACTTTGCCCGCAAGCACGGACCGATGCCGGGGCGCGGTGCGGTGGTGATCGGCATGGGCAGCATGGGGGCGGCGCGGCTGAACGCGGGCTCGGACCTCGACTTGATCGTGATCTACGACGACCAGGGGGTCGAGGGCTCGGACGGCCCGCGCCCGCTGGCCACGCGGCCCTACTACTCGCGCCTCACCCAGGCTCTGGTCACGGCCCTGACCGCGCAGATGCCCGAGGGGCGGCTTTACGAGGTCGACATGCGCCTGCGCCCCTCGGGCCGCGCGGGTCCGGTGGCCACCAGCCTGCACAGCTTCACCACCTATCAGGAGACCGAGGCCTGGACCTGGGAACACCTCGCCCTGACCCGCGCCCGCGTGCTGGCGGGCGAGCCCGTTCTGGCGGGGCAGGTCGAAGCCTTCCGTCGCGACCTTCTGGTCCGGAAAGGGCAGGGGGATCGGGTCAAGCCGGATGTGGCCGAGATGCGCGCCCGCCTGGCGGCGGCGAAGCCCGCGCAAGGCGCGTGGGATGCGAAGAACGGCCCCGGCCGGATCATGGATATCGAACTGGCCGCCCAGACTGTGGCGCTGATCGCGGGCAGTCCCGCGCGCAGCGTGGAACGCCAACTTGCTTCGTCGGCGGGCCGCATCATGTCGGAGTCAGACATGCGGGCGCTCAGCTCTGCCTACAGGCTGCTGTGGCGCCTCCATTCCGCCGCGCGCCTTCTCAGCGAACGGGCGCTGGATTGGGAGGCGCAGGGCGAAGGCGGGCGGGCGTTCCTGTTGCGCGAGACGGGGGCCGCGGATGCAGACCGCCTTGCCGCCGACCTGGCGCGGGCGGTGGCCGAGGCGGAAGCGGCCGTGACGCGGCTGGTGGGGACGGCAGATGGGGAGACGGGCGATGGACCTGCGTGAGGCGGACCCGAAGGGACTGGTGCGGGAAAGCTACCGGATCGAGGGGATCACTCCCGGCGAGTGCCGGTCGATCTTCATGGACTGGGCGCTGGCGATTCCGGTCGGCGCGCCCGTGGCCGATGCCGTCCGCACGCTGATCGCGACCTATGGCACCGCGAACCCCGACCACCCGATGACTGTGGTCCTGCACCAGGCGCTGACCGCGCCCGAGGCGCCCCGACGCAAGGGAGGCCGGGCCGCCCGCCAGGGCCTTGGGGCGTAACCGGAATTCGAACGAATTCCGGGACGATTTCCGTTCGGAAATCGCTCAGGCCCGTCTGGGCAGGGCGGCCGCTTCCCGGGCGAGCCGGGTGATCGCCGCCCAGTCGCCCTTGGCCATCGCCTCCTTCGGCGCGACCCAGCTGCCGCCGACGCAGAGGATGTTCTTGAGCCCCAGATAGTCCGGCGCGATCTTCAGGCTGATCCCGCCCGTTGGGCAGAACCTGACCTGCGGAAGGGGCGAGCCGATCGACTTCAGATAGGCTGCGCCCCCCGCCTGTTCGGCCGGGAAGAACTTCTGCACGGTGTAGCCCTTCTCCAGCAGCGCCATGATCTCGCTCGCCGTCGCCGCGCCGGGCAGAAGCGGCAGCCCCTCGTCCTCGCAAGCCGCGATCAGCCGGTCCGTCGCGCCCGGAGACACCCCGAACATCGCCCCCGCCGCCTTGGCGGCCTTCACGTCGGCGGGCGTAAGCAGCGTCCCCGCGCCGACGACGCCCCCCGGCACCTCGGCCATCGCCCGGATCGCGTCCAGCGCCACGGGCGTGCGCAGCGTCACCTCAAGCGCTGGCAGGCCGCCCGCCACCAGCGCCTCGGCCAGGGGCCTCGCATGGGCGAGATCGTCGATCACCAGCACGGGAACGACGGGGGCCAGACGGCAGATTTCGGCGGCTTTGACGGATTGCTCGGCGGGGGTCATGTCGGCTCCTTCAGGCCCCGGCGCGGGGCAGGGTGGATGGTGCGGGAGCCTCCGGCGGGGATATTTGGGCAA
>JBKHWC010000060.1:0-20563 GCA_046569765.1 Alphaproteobacteria bacterium
ATATTTCACGGTCGAGACAACCGCACTGACGATCCCAAAGCGCGGGGCCATGGCGATCTACGCTGGCGACAAGCCGCGCAAAGACGCGGATGGCCGCGTCACCAGTTTTCCCATGCGCGCGCCGCTGCTCCTGATGCCAGAAGGCATGTTTCAGGACGAGGCCGCCCTGATCCAGAAGATCGCCGACCTTCTGAACGCCAACGCGCACCTGTTTTTTGACAGCGCCAAGGAGGCTGCAAAATGACCATGGACGAGAACAACGGCCACCTGATGCTTGGCAAACTGCTGCTGGCCGGGATCGTATTCTGGACAGTCGTGACCCTGTGGGTGCTGGGATGAGCAAACCCATCATCAAAGAAACCCACGTCCGCACCTGCCGCGTCGTTATCGAGCGACATCAACTTGAGAAGCTTGTGAAAGACCACGCCATGGCCCTCGCAGGCTTTTTCCCATCTGCCACCACAGCAAAGATTTCGTTCCCCGACGCCACAGAAGGCAGCCCTCCCTTCAGGGTCGGCACCTACTGCACCGTCGATCTGGAAGAAGATCAAATGCAGTTTCCAAGAGTGGAAGAGTAGAAATGACCATCACTGCAGAACAGGCGGCGAAGCTGCTGGAATGCACGACGCCAGGGCCGTGGCAGGCAATTGGATGGATGCCATGCGGGATATTCGGCCGAGGCGATCTTGTGGACGCCATCCGCATTGCTGGCATGGACCCGCGTTCGGAACATGACGCCAACGCCCGCCTGATCGTCGCCGCCCCTGACCTCGCCCGCGCCCTCATCGCCTCGGAAGCCGCGCGGAAGCTGGCCGAGAAACAAGCGCGCGACCTGAAAATAGCGCTCGATGCAGCTTTGCGCGCGCGCGCAATCATCAAGGAGACCGACAATGGCTAAATATCGTAAACGCCCCGTGGTGATCGAGGCAATCCAATGGACCGGAGAAAACCTGCGCCAGATCATCACCTTCACAGATGGCCCGCCTGAGACACGAACGTCTCACGCCGGAATGATGTGGGAGCAATACTCCGATCTGGTGGCTGCCGATGGGCTGAAGATTTTCACCCTTGAGGGCAAGATGAACGCAGACGTCGGCGACTGGATCATCAAAGGCGTGAAGGGCGAGTTTTATCCATGCAAACCGGATATTTTCGCTGCGACCTATGAGCAAGCAGATGTCACCCCCGACCTCATCCCCCGCGCCGACGCTGAACTGGCGGTGGCCTGGGCGATCAGGTGGGCGGCTGACATTATCACATCCAGCGCCTATACCAGCAATGGTGATCGACGCTCCCTTGAGCCGGTCGCAGATAGCTTGCGCGGGGCGGACCAGCACCACGCCACTATCGAGGCCGCCATCCTTGCCCTCGCCCCCGCCGACGCTCTGGTCGAGGTGCGGCGGCTGCGCGCCGAGCGTGACGCAGCGCTGGCACGGGTGGAGAAGCTGCGTCACCAGATCACCGAGGCATCCGACCAGGACTTCATCTGGGGCGCGCTGGACAATGTGCACGACGCCGAAACCACGCTGGACGATTACGCGGCAGCAGTTTCTCGGGCGATCCGTGGCGCGCTGGACGAGGACGCGCGCCATGGCTGACCTCGACCGCATCCTCGTCGCCTTGAACAGCCTGCACGGGGCCGCGATCACGCTGACCGAACACGCCCGCGACCTGGCAACGAACCCAGAGGCCCGGCTGACCGACTTCGAGGACGTGCCAGAGAACCTGGCCGATGCTCTTGTCACCGCGCTGGAAGCCCTGCCCGACGACCGCCTGACTGAGGAACGCACCCAACTGCTGGGCGCCCTGCGCCGCTATCTGGAAGGATGGACCCCGTGACAAAGCCCCTCCGCGTCCTGATCGGCTGCGCCACGTCTTGCGTTGCCCTCGATGCCTTCCTCGCGCGCGGCCACGATGCATGGCAATGCGACCTGCTGCCCGCCGACAAGCCGACGAACCGGCACATCCAGGGCGACGTGCGCGACCATCTGGCCGACGGCTGGGATCTGCTGATTGTCTGCAACCCGCCCTGCACCCGCCTCTGCAATTCCGGTGTCCGGTGGCTGCACGAGCGGAACCTGTGGGCCGACCTGGACGAAGCCGTGGCGCTGTTCACGGCTTGCTGGAATGCTCCCGTCGAACGGGTCGCGCTGGAAAATCCGGTGATGCATCGCCACGCCCGCGAACGTATGCCCGCCGACCTGCCGAAGCCGCAGATCGTCCAGCCCTGGTGGTTCGGCGATCCCGCCTTCAAGGCGAGTCGCGGAAGGTCGAGGCCGGTCGCCGCGCCAATGACTTCTATCCGACAGGCCAGCCCGAGGCGATCCGGGCGCTTCTGGCCTATGATGGCGACAGGATCAGGGCGGCCGGGGCGGTCTGGGAGCCTGCTTGCGGCGACGGTGCGCTGGTGCGGGAAATCCGCACAGCGGGCCTGCCGTGCTGCGCCAGCGACCTGATTGACCGGGGCTGCCCTGACAGTTGGACCGCGGATTACTTCACCTGCATGAGAAGCCGCGCCAGGGCGATCATCACGAATCCGCCGTATGACCTGATCAACGCGCGCGATGGCAAGGGCGCGTGGCTGCGCCATACCCTTGCAATGCCTGGCTGGGACTACCTCGCCTTGCTTCTGTCCTGGGATTGGCCTGCCGCCCGGCAGAACGGCCTAGGCGCGATGCTGGACGCGAACCCGTTCAGCTGGTGCTACCTGATGCGCTGGAAGCTGGACTTCACGGGCGAGGGAAGCCCGCCGCAGCGGAACGCTTGGTTCGTATGGGACCGTGCCGACCCGCGCGCAACGGACGGCAGCAAGCCGCATCCAGAGTTCCGCTGGATGGACCGCGAAGATGCGCGGCAGGGGTCGCTGCTATGACCGCCCGGGCCCACTGCGCCGCGCTGTTCGCGCATGAGCCGTGGCCCGGGCATGAGGTCTGGGGAAACCAGGTGGAGAAGTTCGAGGTGGTGGCGTGAGCAACAAAGTCAAGGGTGCCGCATGGATCTCCGACCCGTATGGCTGGGACGGAACTCACGCCTTCGCCGATCAGGTGCACGAAAGCGACAAGCCCGAGGAGTCAAAACTCCTAGGCCCGGATGGGCGACCTTTGCGGTATCACAGGCCCCCAATGGGCTTTGACCTGCGGCCGCGAAAGGATGGCAAGTGACCGCCCGCGCCCGCATCACCCAAGCCGAGCTGGTGCAAGCCGCGACCATCGCCAAGGCCGAAGGCGTCTCGGTGACGATCACCGCGCCGAACGGCAAGACCTACACCATCGCCCCGGTGGACGGAAAAGCGGAATCGGAGCAAGATCAGCGGAAACCCAAGCCGTGGACCTGATGCGCCTGCCATACGTAACCGAGGAACGCTTGCCTTCCGGCGCGATCCGCTATCGCTACAGGCGGGGCGGGGTCAAGGTCACGTTGAAGGGCAAGCCGGGAAGCCGCGAGTTTCTCGACCATTACAACACCCTGCGCGAGGGTGTTCAGATCCCGGAAAGCAAGGCTATCCGGGGTTCGGTGGAATGGCTGGTAGGCCTCTACCTGGACGATCTGGAGCGCCGCGTCGGCAACAGGCTGGCAAGCCCGCTTACGCTCAAGGCTCACCGCCACCACCTTGGCAAGCTGATTGCAGAGCATGGCGACAAGGACGCGAACATGCCGCGTTCCCACCTGATCAAGCTGCACGACAAGATGGGTGCAACGCCCGGCGCGGCGGACAACATGCTGAAGGCCGTGTCTGCCCTCTACAAATGGGCAATCCGGCGCGACCACGTGACCTGCGAGAACCCGGCCCGCGACGTGCAGCGCATCCGGCGCAAGACGGACGGCTTCGCTCCGTGGACCGCGGACGACTTTGCCAAATACCTGGCCCGCCACGCCCCCGGCACGATGGCCCGCCGCGCGCTGATCCTGGCCATGGCGACCACGGCGCGGCGCGGCGACCTGTGCCTCCTGGGGCGGCAGAACGAAGTGCAGATGGGCGGCCGCACATGGCTGCGCTGGAAGCAGGCCAAGGCCCCGCATGGGCTGGTGGAAATGCCCATGAGCGCGGCGCTAATGGCAGAACTGCACGGGTCGGGGAATATGACCTACCTGCTGAACGGCTACGGCGCGCCGTTCAGCGTTGCCGGGCTGGGGAACCGCTTCCGCAAGTGGTGCGACGAGGCCGGTCTCAAGCGTAGAAGCCTGCACGGAATCCGCAAGGGCCTGTCCGCGATGCTGGCGGGGCAGGGGGCCACCAGCACTGAAATCGACGTGCTTCTCGGGCATGAGATGGGTAGCCCGGAAACGCGGGTTTACGTCCGGTCGGCCGAGCGCCAGCGGCTTGCCGAGGCGGTGATCGGCCGGGTTGACGCGCTGGTCACTGTCCCACACGCGGCATGGGTCACTGCCCCATGAAATACAACGTCTTGAAATTGCTTGGGCAAATAGTGGCGATGGTAGGCCCGGAGGGACTCGAACCCCCAACCAAGGCGTTATGAGCGCCCTGCTCTGACCATTGAGCTACAGGCCCGTAGCCCCCTCTGCCTAGCAGAGCCTTTGTCCGGGTCAAGACAAAGCGCGGACTTGCGGAGTCTGCAGGGCTTGCTAGGCTTCGGTTCGACGTATCCGAATGTCAGCAAAGGACGATGATCATGAAGCTGAACACCGTTGCGGCCTGGGTTGGGGTCTTTGTATCGACTGCAACTGCGGCGCTTGCCGGGGTCACTCAGGCGCCGGAACCCAGCGTCAGCAGCGACAGCGACGGGATCGTCGCGCTGGTGCTGATCCTTGGCGCGCTTGTCGTGGCCGGTGGCTTGGCCCGGCCGAAGGATCCGCCCGGCGATGATGGCTAAGGGCAGCCACGCGGGCAGGGGTTAGCCCCGGCCGTCTTTCCGCAGCACCCGGCGTAGCGGGTCCCACAACATCGGGCCCAGGCGCTGGCGCATCAGCGCCCGGTCTGCCTCGTCCGCAAGGCCCAGGGTCAGCGCCTCGCGGCCCCGGATCACATAGAGTGTGCCGAACATCCAGTCCCAAAGCGCCAGCGAATTGCCGAAGTTCCGGTCGTAATGCGCCGGGTCGGCGCTGTGGTGGATCTGGTGCTGCGCGGGCGAGATCAGGATGTGCTCCACCACTGGCCCATAGCTCAGCCAGACATGCGAATGGTGCAGCGCGGCAAGGCCCGCATTGGCCAGCACGATGCACAGGTTGATCCCCGCAATCTCGGCCACCGAGGTGCCTTCTGCCAGGGTGCCGACCAGCAACCCCTGACAGAGACCGACGAAGACCGCCTGCACGACGCTTGTCAGCAGGTTGGCGACGGGGTGTTGGCGGTAGGTGGTGAAAGGCGTCATCACCTCGGCGCTGTGATGGACCGCGTGCAAGGGCCAGATCCGTGCCCAGCGGTGATAGATCCGGTGCATCCAGTAGATCGAGAAATCCGAGGGCAGCCACAGGATCACCGCCAGCGCGATCGGCCCCAGGCTCTCGGCCGGGATCAGCGGGGCCGGGATCAGCCGCGCCACCCCGGCCGCCGTGAAGGTGGTGACCGCGACCCCCGCGAACAGGCCAAGCACCGCCATCAGTCGGCCCAGGACGAAAAGCTGCAGGTCGATCAGATGCGACGGGTGGGTCCAGATCCGCGCCGGAACCAGCCAGCGCCAGAACCCGCCCCGTTTCCCCTCGCGCCGATAGACCCAGAAGGCCGCCAGCCCCGCCAGCACCAGATAGGCCGGAGCCGTGACCAGGCCCGGCCCGAAGAGAATCAGATAAAGCTCGCCAATCGCCTCTGGCACCCTGTCCCGCGCCCCGCATTTCCGCCGCAAGGCAACAATCCCGCGCCGCACCCGTCAAGGCCGCAGTTGCCGCAGGCCCGCTCTTGGTGTAGCGGACGGGCGACCAAAGCGGCGACAGGGGGTGCAAGATGGCGACGGGGCACAACGGGCTGACCTATGCCGATGCGGGCGTGGACATCGACGCCGGAAACGCGCTTGTCGACCGGATCAAGCCCGCCGCCAAGGCGACCAGCCGCCCCGGCACGATGGGCGGCCTCGGCGGCTTCGGCGCGCTGTTCGACCTGAAGGCCGCGGGCTACCAGGACCCGGTCCTTGTGGCCGCGACCGACGGGGTGGGCACCAAGCTGCGCATCGCCATCGACACGGGCCACGTCGACACGATCGGCATCGACCTTGTCGCCATGTGCGTCAACGACCTCGTCTGCCAGGGCGCGGAACCGCTGTTCTTCCTCGACTACTTCGCCACCGGCAAGCTGGAGGTCGAGGAAGCCACCCGCATCATCACCGGCATCGCCAAGGGCTGCGCCGATTCGGGTTGCGCGCTGATCGGCGGCGAGACGGCCGAGATGCCCGGCATGTACCACAAGGGCGACTTCGATCTGGCGGGCTTTGCCGTCGGCGCGATGGAGCGTGGGCAGGACCTGCCGAAAGGCGTCCGGCCGGGCGACGTCCTTCTGGGCCTCGCCTCGAACGGGGTCCATTCCAACGGCTATTCCTTCGTCCGCAAGGTCGTGGAACTGTCCGGCCTCGGCTGGGACGCACCCTCGCCCTTCTCCGACGGCACCCTGGGCGAGGCGCTGCTGACCCCCACCCGGCTTTACGTCCGCCAGGCCCTCGCCGCGATCCGCGCGGGCGGGGTCCATGGCCTGGCCCATATCACCGGCGGCGGGTTGACCGAGAACCCGCCCCGCGTCCTGCCCGACGGCCTGGCCTGCGAGATCGACCTTGGCGCCTGGCAGCTTCCCCCGGTCTTCCGCTGGCTTGCCACCACCGCGAACATGTCCGAGCCCGAGCTTCTCAAGACCTTCAACTGCGGCATCGGCATGATCCTTGTCGTCGCCGAAGATCGCGCGAAGGACCTGACGCAACTCCTTGAAGCCGAAGGCGAAACCGTCACCCGCCTTGGCCGGGTCGTCGAAGGGCAGGGCGTGGTCTACAAGGGCAAGCTCCTGTGAAACGCGTCGCCATCCTGATCTCCGGGGGGGGCTCCAACATGCTCGCCCTGGTGCAGGACATGGCCGCAGGCGACCACGCTACGCCCGTCCTCGTCGCCGCGAACGACCCCGCCGCCGGTGGCCTTGCCAAGGCCCGGGCGCTGGGCATCCCGACCGCCGCCATCGACCACCGCGCCTTCCCCGACCGCCAGGCTTTCGAAGCTGCACTGGCCCAGGAAATCGACGCCAGCCAGCCCGACATCCTCTGCCTGGCCGGGTTCATGCGCATCCTGACCCCCGGATTCATCCGCCGCTACCAGGGCCGGATGCTGAACATCCACCCCTCGCTTCTGCCGAAATACCCCGGCCTGCACACCCATGCCCGCGCCATCGCCGCCGGGGACGCGATGGCCGGCTGCACCGTGCATGAAGTGACCGAGGATCTCGACGCCGGCCCCATCCTTGGCCAGGCCCGCCTGCCGATCCTGCCGCAGGACACCGCCGAAACCCTCGCCGCGCGCGTCCTGACCCTGGAACACCGGCTCTACCCCGCCGTCCTTCGCCGCTTTGCCGCAGGCGACCGCACCCCCGTGACGCTAGACTGACGGCCCGTCCGGCCGCGACAGCACGAACCACAGGCCGACCGCGATCAGCGCTCCCTGCGCCAGCAGGATCGGCCAGCCCAGCCCCGCCCAGACCGAGACGCCGAAGATCACCGCCATACTCCCCGCCGCCAGCCGCTTGGCCGGGCGAGAGATCGCGCCGTTCTCCTCCCAGTTCCGCACCGGCGGGCCGAGGAGCGGATGCGCCAGCAGCCAGCCATGCAACCGGGGGGAGGAGCGCGCGAAACACCCCGCTGCGACCAGCAGGAAGGGCGTCGTCGGCAACACCGGCAGCACCACGCCCAAGAGCCCAAGCCCCAGGAACATCATCCCCGCCGCCAGCCAGAACCCTCGCATCCACGCCCTCCGATCGTTGCCACAAGCGCACGGGCGTCCTGCAACCGCAAGCCCACCTCTTCCCTTTTGACCCCACCGCGCCTATAGCGGCCGAAATTCGGGCGGGATGACCCCGCGAAAGGCCAGACATGCGCACGATTACCACGACCGAAGACCTCGCCGCCTTCTGCGAGGCCGCCAAGGCCCATCCCTACGTCACCATCGACACCGAATTCCTGCGCGAGCGCACCTATTGGTCCAAGCTCTGCCTGATCCAGATGGCTCTTCCGGGGCAGGGCGAGGCTGTCCTCATCGACCCGATCGAAGGCCCCGACATGTCGATGGAGCCGCTCTACGACCTCTTCCGCCACGAGGCGACGGTCAAGGTTTTCCACGCCGCCCGGCAGGATCTGGAGATCTTCTTCGTCGAAGGCCGCGTATTCCCGACGCCCTTGTTCGACACCCAGGTCGCCGCCATGGTCTGCGGCTTTGGCGAACAGGTGGGGTATGAGACGCTGGTCAAGAAGATCGCCAAGGCCAATCTCGACAAGACCAGCCGCTTCACCGACTGGTCGCGCCGTCCGCTGTCCGAGGCGCAGAAGGACTATGCGCTGGCTGACGTGACCCATCTGCGGGTGATCTACGAATGGCTTGCCGCGCAGCTTGCCAAGAACGGCCGCGCCTCCTGGGTGGCCGAGGAACTGGCCGTCCTCACCGATCCCGCAACCTATACGGTCAATCCCGATGAGGCCTGGCAGCGGATCAAGACGCGCACCACGAGCGGCAGGTTCCTGGCCGTGGTCAAGGCTCTGGCCCGCTTCCGCGAGGCTTATGCCCAGGCACAGAACGTGCCGCGCAGCCGGGTGATGAAGGACGACGCCCTGCTGGAGCTTGCCTCGACCCGGCCGACGACGGCCGAGGAACTGGGCCGCTCGCGCCTGCTTCTGCGCGAAGGCCGCAAGCCCGAGATCGCCGAGGGCATCCTTGCCGCCGTCAAGGAAGGGCTGGAGATGAAGCCCGAGGACATGCCCCGCCTCGACATCTCGCGCGAACAGATGCAGGTCAATCCGGCGCTGGCCGATCTGTTGCGGGTGTTGCTGAAGGCCAAGTCGGAATCCCTCGGCGTGGCGCCGCGTCTGATCGCCTCCTCCTCGGAACTGGACCAGATCGCTGCCGGCGACCGCGACGTCCCCGCGCTCACCGGCTGGCGGCGCGAGGCGTTCGGCGAGGACGCAATGCGCCTTTGCAAGGGCGAGATCGCGCTTTCCGCCAAGGGCCACGAGGTCCGCGTCGTCCACCTCTGACGCCGCGCTTTGCGGATGGTGCGCTGCAGCGCACTACCCCGCGCCGCAGAACCCTGCGTGGGGGTTCTTAACAAACCCTGAACGTCCGCGTCCAACCTGTTGATATTGCACGGTCTGAAGAACTGACCGCGCGTGGACAGCCCGCCCTAGCGCCGCGCCGACCGGGCGTTGGTTGCCCCCTGGACCACGATCTCCCGGACCGAGCCCAGCTTGAAGTCGGACACATAGACTGCCACGTCGACCTCGCGCGACCGGGGGGTGTTCACATCCGCCGCCCCGGCGGGCGGCAGGATGCGGAACTCATAGACCAGCACCCCCTCCTGCTCGGTCTCCACCTCGACCAGCTCGGCCGCCCAGTAGCCCTGGGTCGGCGTCAGCCCCCGCGCCCGGACGATCGCCCCGCCCGGGATCGGCTCGACGACCAGACCCACCACCGTCTCGACCAGAGGGTTCCGAGCCTGTGCCTGGTCCTGCACGACGACCGTCTCGCGCGGCTCGGACCGGCCGAACCAGTTGAACGGGTTGAGCCGGCTTTCCCGGAACCCGCCGCAGCCCGCAAGGGTGGCGCAAAGGGTCAGCAGCAGCACGGGGCGGACAAGGGACATGGGCGGCCTTCCTGAAGTGTCGTCCTTGGGTAGCCGATGAGGCCGCGTTTGAAAAGCATCTCTCTGGTCTGGACCTTTCGGACCGGCGGGCTTACCTCAACCCCGACCGACCCGGAGCACGCCATGGCCACCGCCGCCTTCGAAGACCTTGCCGAAACCTTCGAATTCCTCGACGACTGGGAGGACAGGTATCGCCACGTCATCGAGTTGGGCAAGGCGATGCCTCCCCTCGACGAGACCTTCAAGGTCCCCGCTCTGAAGGTGCAGGGCTGCGCCAGCCAGGTCTGGCTGGTCCGCTCGGTCGACAGCAGCGGCAGCGAGCCGGTGCTGACCTTCCGCGGCGACAGCGACGCCCACATCGTCCGCGGCCTGATCGCCGTCCTCCACGCGCTTTATTCGGGCCTTCCGGTGGCCGAGGTCGCCAAGGTCGACGCGCCGGCCGAACTCGCCCGGCTCGGCCTCAACGAACACCTCTCCAGCCAGCGCTCGAACGGCCTCAGGGCCATGGTCGAACGCATCCGCGAGACCGCTAGCCGCGCGTGACGGTGACCTTGTCGGCGTAGAAGGCGAGGTGGCCCGCGATCTGCGCGACCTCGGGCCGGGGGTCCTCATAGGACCAGACGGCGTTGTCCAGCAGCCTCTCCCCGCCGCGGATCGAATAATAGCTCGCCGCCCCCTTCCAGGGACAGGTCGTGCTGCGCGTGGTCCGCTGCAGTAGCCCCATGTCCAGATCCTCGCGCGGGACGTAGATCACCGGGGGATACCTCCCCTCGCGCAGTTCCAGCGCGCGGCGGCTGGTGCCCAGTACCGTCTCCGCCGCCGTGATCGTGACCTTGTCCGGAATCGGAGTGATCGTGATCTGTCCAGCCATGAATGCCCCCCTCAAAGCGGGGCGCAGGCGTCCCGCAACCAGTCAAGGGTAGGGCCGGAAACCCGATTGCCAAGCCGCTCCTGCACGCCCGCATGATAGGCATCCAGCCATTCCCGCTCGCCGGGGGCCAGCTGATCGGCCAGGATCAGCCGACGGTCGAAGGGGACCCAGGTCAGCGTCTCGAAGGCCAGTTGCGCCCGGTTGTCGCCCAAGGCGGGGGCTTCCTCGACCACGATCAGGTTTTCCAGCCGGATCCCGAAGGCCCCCTCGCGGTAATAGCCCGGCTCGTTCGACAGGATCATCCCCGGTTCCAGTGGCACTTCGGAAAGTCGCGAGATCCGCTGCGGCCCCTCATGCACCGACAGGAACGCCCCTACGCCATGCCCGGTGCCGTGGTCATAGTCCTGCCCGGCCAGCCAGAGCGGATAGCGCGCCAGCGCGTCGATATCCCGGCCCGCGAGACCTTTCGGAAACCGCACCCGGCTGATCGCGATCATCCCCTGCAGGACGCGGGTATAGGCCGCCCGCGCCTCGTGCCCCGGATCGCCGACCGCCACAGTGCGGGTGATGTCGGTCGTCCCGTCGACATATTGCCCGCCCGAATCGACCAGCAACAGCTCGCCCGGCCGGACCGGCCGGTCCGTCGCCTCGGTCACCCGGTAGTGGATGATCGCCCCGTTCGGCCCCGCACCGCAGATCGTGTCGAAGCTGATGTCGTGCAGCGCATTGGTCGCCCGCCGGAAGCCCTCCAGCGCCTGGACCACGGCAATTTCGGTTAGCCGACCCTTGGGGGCCTCACGGTCGAGCCAGCACAGGAATTCCGCCATCGCGACCCCGTCGCGCAGATGCGCCGCGCGGGTCGCGGCGATTTCGGCCGGGTTCTTGCGCGCCTTGGGCAGCTTGCAGGGATCGTCACCCCAGGCGACTGCCACCCCCGCCGCGCGCAAGAGGTCCGAGACCGCCAGCGGGGCCGAGCCCTTGTCCACCCGCACCGGCCCCGCCAGACCTTGCAGCGCCCCCGCGAAAGCCTCGGGCGGGTGAAGGGTGACATCGGGCCCGAGGTGTTCCCGCACGGCCGCGTCCAGCTTGGCGGGGGCGAGGAACAGATCGACCCGCCCGTCGTCGTGCAGGATGGCGAAGCCCTGAACCACCGGGTTCTTCGGCACATCCGCGCCCCGGATGTTCAGAAGCCAGCAGAGGGAGTCGGGCAGGGTCAGCACCGCCGCCTTCTGCCCGGCCTTCCCCAGCCCCTCGGCCAGGCGCGCGCGTTTGGCGGCGTGGGGTTCCCCGGCCAGCGTGTCGGGCTGGACGAAGACCTTGCCCAAGGGGGCCTCGGGCTGGTCGGTCCAGATTTCGTCTATTGGATTAATCGATATTTGCGATATACTTACACCGCAATCTTCAAGCGATTTCTCAAGTTTCTCGATCTCGTCGGCCGTATGCAGCCAGGGATCGAAACCCAGGTTGCCCTGGGCCAGATGCTCGCGGATCCAGTCGCCCGGCTTGACCTCGGGCCAGGGGACCGGGGTGAAGACGCCGAGGTCGACCTGCGCCTTCACCTGTGTCCGATAGCGACCGTCGATGAAGACCCCCGCCACATCCGGCAGCACGATACAGAACCCGGCCGAGCCGGTGAAGCCGGTCAGCCACTGCAACCGCTCATCCCGCATGGCGACATATTCGCCCTGATGCACATCGGCGCGCGGGACAAGGAACCCGGCCAGCCCCAGCCCGGCCAGGCGAGCCCGCAGGGCGGCCAGTCGCGGCGGGCCCTGATCGGGTGAAGAATGGCTGTCAAATGTCTGAAACATTGGGAAGAACCCTTGGGTCTAGCTTGCCCGCCGCATCCCCAGGGCGCGCGCGCGCTTCTGCGGGTCGACCTCGAAGAGGCTGGCCAGTTGTTCCGTCATCGCGCCCGCCAGCTGCTCAACATCGGTGATCGTGACGGCCCGCTGGTAGTAGCGGGTCACGTCATGGCCGATCCCGATCGCGATCAACTCCACCGCGCGGCGGCGTTCCACCATGGCGATGACGTCGCGCAGGTGTTTCTCCAGATAATTCGCGGGGTTGACGGACAAAGTTGAATCGTCGACCGGCGCGCCGTCGGAAATCACCATCATGATCTTGCGCGCCTCGGGCCGGGCGAGCATCCGGCGGTGCGCCCATTCCAGCGCCTCGCCGTCGATGTTTTCCTTCAAGAGGCCCTCTTTCATCATCAGGCCGAGGTTCGGCCGCACCCGCCGCCAGGGCGCATCCGCCGATTTGTAGATGATGTGGCGCAGGTCGTTCAGGCGGCCCGGCATCTGCGGCCGACCCTGGGCCAGCCAGCGTTCCCGGCTTTGCCCGCCCTTCCAGGCGCGGGTGGTGAAGCCCAGGATCTCGACCTTGACGTTGCAGCGTTCCAGGGTCCGGGCCAGCACATCGGCGCAGATCGCGGCGATCGAAATCGGCCGGCCCCGCATCGAGCCCGAGTTGTCCAGCAAGAGCGTGACCACCGTGTCGCGGAATTCGGTGTCCTTCTCCCATTTGAACGACAGCGGCATGGTCGGGTTCGCCACCACGCGGGCCAGGCGGCCGGCGTCGAGGATGCCTTCCTCCTTGTCGAATTCCCAGCTGCGGTTCTGCTGCGCCTGGAGGCGACGCTGCAGCTTGTTGGCCAGGCGGCTGACCGCGCCCTTCAAGGGTTCCAGCTGCTGGTCGAGATAGGCGCGCAGGCGCTCCAGCTCGGCCGGTTCGGCCAGTTCCTCGGCGCGGATTTCCTCATCGAAATCCGTGGTATAGACGGCATAGTTCGGGTCGGCGTCAGAGTGCGGCGCGGGCGGCGGCGGCTCCAGCGGGGCCTCGCCCTCGGGCAGTTCCGCCTCGTCGCCCTGTTCCATGTCGGCGCTGTCCTCCATCGTGACCTGCGCCTGGGACTGGTCCTGCTGTTCCTCCTGGCTTTGCTCGGGCGAGGCTTCGGCCTCTTCGCCCTCGTCCTGCTCTTCGCCCGAGGTGTCGGGGCTGTCCTGCTCCTCTTCCGCCTGGTCGTCGCCCGCATCCTCGGGCGCGTCGGGGTCGTCGCCCAGCTGGTCGCCATAGCCGAGGTCGGCGATCACCTTGCGCGCCAGACGCGCAAAGGCGGCCTGGTCGGCCAGCACATGGTCAAGGTCGGCCAGTGTCGCGCCCGCCTGTTCCTCGACAAAGCCGCGCCAGAGGTCGGCCGCGTGCTCGGCGGATTTCGGCAGTGGCCGCCCGGTCGCCATCTGGCGCACCAGATAGCCGGCGGCCACCGGCAGCGGCACCTCGGAGGCCTGGGTCACCTGGCCATAGCCCTTGCGGTCGGCTTCATGCGCGATCTTGGCGTCGATGTTCCCGGCCGTGCCGGGCATGTCGCGGGCGCCCACGGCCTCACACCTGGCGGCTTCCATCGCGTCGTAGATGTCGCGTGCCAGGGGGCCGGTCGGCGCATAGCGCGCAGCGACCGAATCGTCGTGATACTTCCGCCGCAGCGCAAAGCTGTCGGCCGTGCCACGGGCGAGGAGCACCTCGTCCCGGGTCATGCGGCGGCTGACCTGGGGCAGGCGGATGCCTTCCTTGTTCATCCCGGCCGGATCGACCGAATAGGTCACCGCCATCTCGGGGTCATCCGCCATGGTGCGGGTGGCCTCGGCCAGGGCCTTCTTGAAGGGATCGGCGGGGTTGTCGCTGGGCTTGCTCATGGGGTCAGCCTAATGCCTCCAGCGAGCGTCTGCCAGATGCCAGATCGGCCAAAAGTGCGACATGCACGTCCAGCGCGTCGATGACGGGATAGCCCGGGTCCTGCCCGTCGAAGGCCAGGTTCAGATCCGTGCCCGCCAGGACCACGGCCTGCGCTCCGGCGTCGACCAGTCGGCGCCCGGCGTCCAGAAACCGGGCCCGGGTCGGGGCGTCGCAGGTCCCGGCCACGGCCATTTCCTGATAGAGCTGACCCAGGTCCTCGATCTCGTCGTCCGGGGCGAGGGCGCGGGTGCGTTCCAGCTGGCCGTAAAGCCGCGTCCGCATCACCACCCGCGTGCCAAGAAGCCCGACGCAGCCGATCCCCTGCGTCACGAAATGGTCGTCCAGCGGGCGCACTGCTGACACCAGCGGCAGCGAGGACAGCGCCGCCGTCTCGGCAAAGCAGAAATGCCCGCCAAGCGAAGTGATCGCCGCGCACTCCGCTCCGGCGGCGCGCAATCGGTCGATCAGCGGGGCATAGGCCAAGGCCTGCGCCTCGCGCCGGTCGGCCAGGTTGTTGCGGATCAGCTCGTGGATATCGGCCTGGACGATGGTCAGCTCCAGCCGCGCGCCGCGGGCGGCCATCTCGGCGCAGAGCCGCTGGTAGTAGACCACGGTCGCAGCCGGCCCGATGCCGCCGATCAGCCCGATGTGCATGACGCCTCCTTCGCCGGATGTGCTGGCCTGGCTGTGAAATCTCGAAAGGTTGTTCACACGGAAGGAGGTTAGGCCGCAATCGCCAGACTCCAGCCGAGGCCCCCGAAGGATGAACAACCCGCATCATGGTGCCCGTCTCACCGTTCACAGTCGAGAGCGGATTGTCGCCCGGGTGCTGGGTGGGCAGAGGGCGTCGGAAGTGGCGGCAGCCTTTGCGGCTTCGTTGCGCACCGTCCGCAAGCGAGCCCTGCGCTGGTTCCGCGCGCAGGGCATCCGGGCTGAGCGTGCGATGACCGATCACGGCAGCGCCGACCGATCCCGTCGCTTCGCCAAGGCGCTGCGGCTCCTGGCCATCCGCCACATCCTTACCCGGCCCTATACCCCAAAGACCGATGGGAAAGCGGAGAGGTTCATTCAGACCCGCCTGCGCGACCGGGCCTGCGGCCTCGCCCATCCCTCGTCCAACGCCCGAAACGCGGATCTGCCCAGGTGGCTTGACTGGTTCAACCAGGCAAGACCACACCCCGCTCTCAACGGCCTATCCCCAGCCTCAACAGTGAACAAACGGACGAGACCTCACAGCGAGGCCGCTGCGCGCACCAGCGCGCCAGGGGCGGCGATGACCTTTGCGGCAAGGCTTGCTCCGGCCGCGACGGCCTTTGCCAGGGGCTGGCCCTGCAGCCAGGCGGCAAGGAAAGCGGCGTTGAAGCTGTCCCCGGCGGCGGTGCTGTCGACCGGGGTCGCGGCGGGGGCGGGGAGGGGGTGCGTCTCCAGCTTGTCCCCCTGCAGCGAGACCACGGGGTTCGGGCCGTCCTTGACGACGACCACCCCGGCGCCCCCGGCCGCATAGCGATGGGCCGTGGCCTCGGGCATCGCATCGCCGAAATGGCGCGCCTCGTCCTCGAAGGAGGGCAGGATGATATCGGCCAGCCCCGCGCCTTCGGTGAGCGCGGCGCGCATCCGGTCGGCATCGGGCCAAAGGGCCGGGCGGATGTTCGGGTCGAAGGCCACCAACGTCCCGGCCGCCCGCGCCGTGCGCAGGGCCGACAGAAGCCCGGCCCGAGGTTCGGGCGCCAGGATGGCCAGAGTGATACCCGAGAGGTAGGCCAGCCGCGCGCCCGCCAGCCCCGCAGCCAGCGCGGCAGGATCATCCGCAAGGCTGCGCGCGGCCGAGGTGGAGCGCCAGTAGGCGAAGCTGCGCTCGCCCTTGTCGACCTGGATCAGGTAAAGCCCGACGCTGCGGCCCGTCAGGCGGCGGACATGCGTTGTCCCGATCCCCTCGGCTGCCATGAAGTCCAGCATCCGGGAGGAAACGGCATCCTCACCGACCGCGCTCAGGTAATCGACCGCTGCCTCGGGCAGCAGGCGGCGCAGGTACCAGGCGGTGTTGAACGTATCTCCGGCATAGCCAAGCGCGAAATGGCCGTCGCCGGCGGGGGCGAGTTCGACCATACATTCGCCGATGCTGACGATCCGCATTCCCTAGCCCTCGTCGGCGAAATAGGCGGCGTTTTCGGCCCGGATGCGGACGATCTGATCCAGGATGCGCGACAGGTGCAGCCGGACCATCTGCGCCGCCCGGTCCGGGTCGCGGGCACGGATCGCGGCCAGGATGTCCTTGTGTTCCTCGAACGCGCGTTCCGAGGCGAAGGACAGCGACAGATAGCGCACGCGGTCCATGTGCGACTTCATCTCGCGCGCGGTTTCCCAGGCGAAACCGACGCCGGCGCGTTCGCAAAGCTCACGGTGGAACTGGTCGTCGAGGTCGTGGAAGGCGGCCGGATCGCGTAGGGCGATGGCGCGGTCCTGCTGGGCGATGATTGCCTCCATCGCCAGGAAATCGGCCTCGGTCAGCTTGCCGCAGGCCACGCGGGCGGTCTCCAGTTCGATCGCCATGCGGATGAAACGGGCCTGCAGGACCGCGCGTTCCGAAATGGCCGAGACGGTGGTCGCGCGCTGCGGGCGGATCGTCAGGAAGCCCAGTTTCGACAGCCGATAGAAGGCGTCGCGCACCGGCTGGCGCGAGACGCCAAGCGCGCGGGCGACGTCGAATTCGGACAGCTTGGTGCCCGGCGGCAGCTCCAGCCGCAGGATCTGGCGGTGCAACTCGTCAAAGACGGAATCCGCGATCGAGGGCCGCTGAATCGGCTCCAACACGCTCAAGGCATCCTTGCCCATGCGCACCTCCCACTTTCTGCGGGCAAGGTAACCGCACGGCAGATGGGCGGCAACTGGAATATCAGTTGACTAGAATAAAATCCTGCAACAAGGTGACTCGCAATCCAGACTGCGCCAGGGGAGGGGTGCCAGTTGCCGATTCTGCCGCCAGACCGATTGTTTCCGGCCGACCCTTCGACGCGCGACCTGGCGCGGGCGCTGTATGAAACGGTGCGCGACTTGCCGATCGTCAGCCCGCATGGCCATACCGACCCGGCCTGGTATGCCACAGATGCGCCCTTCCCGGACCCGGCGCAGTTGTTCGTGACGCCGGATCACTATGTCTTTCGGATGCTCGCCTCGCAGGGGGTGCCCTTGCAGGCGCTGGGCGTGCCGCGCGCCGATGGCGGGCCGACCGAGACGGATGGGCGCACCATCTGGCGGCTCTTCGCGCAGCACTATCACCTGTTTGCCGGAACGCCCTCGCGTCTGTGGCTGGACCATGCGTTCGAGACGGTGTTCGGCTTTGACCAGCGGCTTACGGTGGCCAACGCGGACGAGTATTACGACCGGATCGACGCGGCGCTGCGGACCCCGGCCTTCCGTCCCCGGGCGCTGTATGAGCGGTTCAACATCGAGGTGATCGCCACCACCGATTCCGCGCTGGACGACCTCGCGCCCCATGCGGCGCTCCGCGCCTCGGGCTGGACGGGCCGGGTGGTGCCGACCTATCGGCCGGACGCGGTGGTCGACCCGGAGTTTCCGGGCTTTGTCGCCAATGTCGCCCGGCTGGGTGAGTTGACGGGCGAGGATACCCAGAGCTGGACGGGCTATCTGAACGCCCACCGCGCCCGGCGGGGCTTCTTCAAGACGATGGGCGCGACGGCCACCGACCACGGCCATGCCACGGCGCGGACCGAGGATCTGTCGCCAGCGGAGGCGGCGGCGCTGTTCTCGCGGGTCCTGAAAGGCCCCACGCCCGAGGAGGCCGACGCCTTCCGCGGCCAGATGCTGACCGAGATGGCCAGGATGAGCCTGGAAGACGGGCTGGTGATGCAGCTGCACCCCGGCAGCCGCCGCAATCATCATTCGGGAATCCTTGGACAATTCGGCCGGGACAAGGGTTTCGACATCCCCGGCCGCACCGACTATGTCGCCGCCCTGCGTCCGCTGCTGAACGCCGTGGGGATGGAGCCGGGCCTGTCGATCATCCTCTTCACCCTGGACGAAACCGCCTATGCCCGGGAACTCGCCCCCCTGGCGGGGGTCTATCCCAGCCTGAAGCTCGGCCCCGCCTGGTGGTTCCACGACAGCCCGGAAGGGATGCGCCGCTATCGCGAGATGACCACGGAAACCGCCGGTTTCCATAACACCGTCGGCTTCAACGACGACACCCGCGCCTTCCTGTCGATCCCGGCGCGGCACGACATGGCCCGCCGGGTGGACTGCGCCTGGCTGGCGGAGCTTGTCGCCACCGGAAGGCTCGACCGCGAGGAGGCGTTCGGGCTGGCCCCGCTTCTGGCCAGGGACCTGGCCAAGGCCGCCTACAGACTGTGACCAACGAGGAGGAGAAAAGAATGAAACTGCGAACCACCCTGGCCGCCCTGCTGGCCACCGCCGCTCTGTCGGGCGCGGCCTTTGCCGAATGTGAAGTGACGCTGAAATCGTCCGACACCCATCCCGACGGCTATCCGACCGTCGCGGCGGTGCAGAAGATGGGCGAGATGGTCAAGGAACGCACCGGCGGGCGCATCTGCGTGGAAGTCTTCCACTCGGCCCAGCTGGGCGAGGAAAAGGACACCATCGAGCAGACCAAGTTCGGCGTGATCGACCTGAACCGCGTCTCGATGGGCCCGTTCAACAACCTGATCGAAGAGACCAAGGTCGTCTCGCTGCCCTTCATCTTCCGGTCGGTGGACCACATGCACAAGGTAATGGACGGCGACATCGGGGCCGAGATCGCCGCTGCCTTTGAACCCCACGGCTTTGTTGCGCTGGCCTTCTATGACGGCGGCAGCCGCAGCTTCTACAACTCGAAGAAGCCCATCGATTCCATCGACGACCTGGCGGGGATGAAGGTCCGCGTCATGCAGTCCGACGTCTTCGTCGACATGATGACCGCCCTTGGCGCGAACGCCACGCCCATGCCCTATGGCGAGGTCTATTCCGCGATCCAGACCGGCGTCATCGACGGGGCCGAGAACAACTGGCCGTCCTTCGAAAGCTCGGGCCATTACGAGGTCGCGGGCTATTACACGCTGAACGAACACCTGATCGTGCCGGAAGTGCTGGTCATGTCCAAGGTCAGCTGGGACAAGCTGTCGCCCGAGGATCAGGAGATCCTGCGCCAGGCTGCGCGCGACTCCATGCCGATCAACCGCGAGCTCTGGGCCGCGCGCGAGAAGGAGTCCGAGGAAAAGGTCCGCGCGGCGGGCGTGCAGATCATCAGCGGCATCGACAAGACCCCGTTCATCGAGGCGATGGTCCCGGTCTACGAAAAGCACGCCAACACGCCCAAGCTGCAGGACCTCGTGACCCGCATCCAGGCGGTCGAGTGACGTGACCAACGGGCGGCCGCCTGAGGCCGCCCGATTCAGGCGGGGGATGATCGTGCAGGACGTGATGAAACGGCTGGCCCGTGCCTTGGGCCTTGTGGCGACGGCTGCCCTGTGGGTCGCGGGCGCGGCTCTGGTGCTGATGACAGCCATCATCGCGGCGCAGGTGGTGTTCCGCTATGGGCTGAACTCCTCGCTGATCTGGAGCGAGCCGCTCGCGGTGATCCTGATGGGCTGGTTCATCTTCCTGGGCGCAGCGGTCGGGATCCGCGAGGGCTATCACCTGTCCTTCGACGTGGTGATCCACGTCCTGCCGCAGCGGGCGCGGCTGTGGCTGTTCTCGATCTCGGACCTTGCGGTCACGGGTTTCGGGCTGGGGATGATCTGGTACGGCGGCCAGCTTGCCGGATCGGCCTGGAACATCAAGCTGCCCTCGCTGGGCGTGACCGGCGCCATCGACTTCGCCCCCATCGTCGGGGGTGGGGCGCTGATCGTGATCTTCTCGCTTGAGCGCCTGGCCCGGCGCGCGGCGGGCCTGCCGACGGCGCGGTTCGGCGAAGTCCAGGCAGCGGAGTAAGAGATGGAACTCTGGATACTTTTCGGCACGTTTGCCACGCTGCTGCTGATCGGCACGCCGGTCGCCTTCTGCCTGGGCATCGCATCCTTTGCGACCGTCCTTTACATGGAACTGCCGCCGATCGTGGTGTTCCAGCGGCTGAACTCGGGCGTCTCGGTCTTTGCGCTGATGGCGATCCCCTTCTTCATCTTCGCGGGCGAACTGATGGTTCGCGGCGACATTGCCCGCCGTCTGGTCGC
>JBKHWC010000061.1:0-20487 GCA_046569765.1 Alphaproteobacteria bacterium
GGCCGCGATGTCGACGCGCGAGTTCGTCTGGTGGTCGATGTCCCACATCGAGATGCCGACCGTCACGGCAGGCGGATCCAGGAAGGGCTCGCGGAAGACCTGGTCCTGGCGGACCTCGCGCGGGCCAGAGCCGTTCCACATCGGCCCGTTATGGGCGAAATCGTTGAAGAGGATCGTCGAGCCCTGCTCGACCCCGACCGCACCGCCAATCCGCCGCATCGCCATTCCTTCCACACCCAACAGTATCTTGCCCGATTCGCCGCGAAAAAGAGGTGAAAAAAAGCACAAAGGCCCCGGAAAACCGGGGCCTTTTCCTTGGTCCTGCCAGGATCAGATCCCGGCCTGGGCCCGCATCGCGTAAAGGTCGGCCACCGCCTTGTCGGCCGTGTCCTTGTCCGAGTTGACCGCCGCCGCCTCGCAGGCATCGGCCACCAGCGCATCCATCTGCGCGGGCGTCATCTCGTCCAGCGGGACCGCCTGCTCGGCCAGGACCGACACGCCGGTCGCGCTGATCTCGGCGAAGCCGCCGGTCACGACATAGGCCTTCATGCCCTCGGCCGACACCACCTTCAGCAGGCCCGGCCGCAGCGAGGTGATGGTGGGGGCATGCCCCTCCATCGCCGTCAGGTCGCCCTGAGCGCCCGGGATCTGGACCTCGGTCGCCGGATAGGAGGCAAGCCTCCGCTCCGGGCTGACCAGGTCGAATTGCACCGTGCTGGCCATTTCGCCCCCTTACGCCGCCGCCGCAGCGAGCTTGGCGGCCTTGGCTTTCACTTCCTCGATGTCGCCGACCATGTAGAAGGCGGCTTCCGGCAGGTGGTCATATTCGCCATTCACCACCGCCTTGAACGAAGCGATGGTCTTTTCCAGCGGAACCTGGACGCCGTCCGAGCCGGTGAAGACCTTCGCCACGTCGAACGGCTGCGACAGGAAGCGCTGGATCTTCCGGGCGCGGGCCACGGTCAGCTTGTCCTCTTCCGACAGTTCGTCCATGCCCAGGATGGCGATGATGTCCTGCAGCGACTTGTAGCGCTGAAGGATGCCCTGCACCGAACGGGCGACCTGATAGTGCTCTTCGCCGACGATCTCCGGCGCCAGCATCCGCGAGGTCGAGTCCAGCGGGTCCACGGCCGGGTAGATCCCCAGTTCCGAGATCGCACGCGACAGAACGGTCGTGGCGTCGAGGTGGGCGAAGGACGTGGCCGGCGCGGGGTCGGTAAGGTCGTCGGCCGGAACGTAGATCGCCTGCACCGAGGTGATCGAGCCCTGCTTGGTCGAGGTGATGCGCTCCTGCAGCGCGCCCATGTCGGTCGCCAGCGTCGGCTGGTAGCCCACGGCCGACGGGATACGGCCCAGCAGAGCCGACACTTCCGAACCCGCCTGGGTGAAGCGGAAGATGTTGTCGACGAAGAACAGCACGTCGGTCCCCGACTGGTCGCGGAACTGCTCGGCCAGGGTCAGGCCGGTCAGGGCGACACGGGCACGGGCCCCCGGGGGTTCGTTCATCTGACCGTAGACCAGCGCCACTTTCGAGGCCGACAGGTCATCGACCTTGATAACGCCCGATTCGATCATCTCGTGATACAGGTCGTTCCCTTCGCGGGTCCGTTCCCCCACGCCGGCGAACACCGAATAGCCCGAGTGCACCTTGGCGATGTTGTTGATCAGTTCCATGATCAGAACCGTCTTGCCCACGCCGGCGCCGCCGAAGAGGCCGATCTTGCCGCCCTTGGCGTAAGGCGCCAGCAGGTCGATGACCTTGATGCCGGTGACCAGAACCTGGCTTTCCGTCGCCTGCGCGGCGAAGTCCGGGGCGGGCTGGTGGATCGCACGGGTTTCGGTGGCCACGACCGGGCCCTTTTCGTCCACCGGCTCGCCGATGACGTTCAGGATGCGGCCCAGCGTCGCGTCGCCCACGGGGACCGAGATCGGCGCGCCGAGGTCGCTCACCGCGGTCCCGCGCACGAGGCCCTCGGTCGCGTCCATGGCGATGGTGCGAACGGTGTTCTCGCCCAGGTGCTGGGCCACTTCCAGGACCAGGCGCTTGCCGTTGTTGGTGGTCTCCAGCGCGTTCAGAATGGCGGGCAGGGCGCCATCGAACTGGACGTCGACGACCGCGCCGATGACCTGGGTCACCTTACCCGTAGCCTTGGAGGGAGATTTTGCCATTGTCATAAGCCTCGTTTTACGTGTTTCGGTCGGCCCGACGCTCGGACCCGGTTCAGTTACTGGCGGGGTTCAGGTGGCATCGAACCACCCGCCGCCAAAGGCGACCCGCCCGGTGACGCAATGGAAGATGCGCCCCGGAAAGTACCGCCGGTATTTCGCCCGGAACTGGTTCCGGATCTGGGTAAAACTCTCGTCCGCCCGGGCCTGGCCCTTGTGCAGAAGGTGGAAGTCGATCGCATATGACCGGCCGCCCAGGAATTCCGCCTGCAGGCAGAGGTCGGCCCCATAGTAGTGGAAACCGGCCAAGTCGTAGGAATTCAGCACCGGCTTCAGCCGCCGCATCACGATGAAACATTCGTCCAGCGATTCGACCCGCGCCGGGACTTGACCCAGCCGACGATCGCGGCCGAAGACATCGCTGATATGCAGCGCCTGCGCCGTGACCGAGTGATTCAGCGGCCGCCAGGGGCTGCCTGCCACACCGGCCACCAGCCACTGCGGATCGGCCGCCTCGAGCGCCTCGATCCGGGTGACCAGATCGTCATACCCGCAGTCGACCAGCTCCACATCCTCGTGGCAGAAGATCACATAGCGGCCCCGGACCTGGGGCCACATGTGCTTGTGCCAGTTGAACCCGTCGAACTGGTTGGCCTTGCGATTGTCGGCCGCCAGAAATTCGCTGTTCTCGGGCGTGAACCCGTGCGCCGCGAAACTCTCCAGCAGCCGGTTGTACTTCTCCTGATCCCGCACCAGCGAGCAGACCGAGAACATGAGATCGCTCTCATCCCGGTTCTGCACATATGTCGGTACGGGCATCATGGGTCAGAGCGCCTCGGCACCCGAGATGATCTCGATCAGTTCCTTGGTGATCGCGGCCTGACGGCTCCGGTTGTACTGGATGGTCAGACGGTTGATCATGTCGCCGGCGTTGCGGGTCGCGTTGTCCATGGCGGACATCCGCGCGCCCTGTTCGGAAGCGCCGTTTTCCAGCAGAGCCGTGAAGATCTGCGTCGCGACACCCCGCGGCAAGAGGTCGGCCAGGATGGCTTCTTCCGAGGGTTCGTAGTCGTACAGCGCATTGGTCGCGCCGGTCGCCTCGAACTTGGCCGGGATCACCTGCTGCTCGGTCGGGATCTGGCTGATCACCGACTGGAAGCGGTTGTAGAAGATCGTGACCACGTCCGCCTCGTCGGCCTCGAAGGCCGCCATGACTTCCCGCGCGATGCTCTGCGCATTGGCATAGCCGACGCGCTTCACCTCGCTCAGGTCGACGTGACCGACGAAAGCCTGGCCCCAGTCGCGCTTCAGCTGCTCGCGGCCCTTCTTGCCGACGGTGAGGATCTTCACCGTCTTGCCCGCCGCCACCAGCTCCGCCGCCCGCGAACGGGCCAGCTTGACGATCGACGAGTTGAAGCCGCCGCAGAGGCCCCGTTCCGAGGTCATCACGACCAGAAGATGCACCTGATCGCGGCCGTTGCCAGCCAGCAGCTTCGGCGCGCCTTCCCCGGTGCCGACGCCGGCCGCGAGGGCCGACATCACCGCCGTCATCCGCTCGGCAAAAGGCCGGGCGGCTTCGGCAGCCTCTTGTGCGCGGCGCAGCTTGGCCGCGGCGACCATCTGCATCGCCTTCGTGATCTTCCGCGTGTTCTTCACGCTTCCGATCCGGTTCTTGAGGTCCTTAAGGCTGGGCATCTGCCGGTTCCTTCAGGGCTCAGACGAAGTCTTTGGCGAAGGCGTCCAGTTCCGCGCGGATCGCTTTCTCCAGATCGCCCGCCACCTTGCGGTCGTTCTTGGTGATGTCTTCCAGCAGAGCCTTGCCCTTGGTGCGCAGGTGCTGCAGGAGCCCCGCCTCGAACCGGCCCACGTCCTTGACCGCGACCTTGTCGAGATAGCCGTTGGTGCCCGCATAGATCACCACCACGATTTCCGCGTTGGTCATCGGCGAGTACTGGTTCTGCTTCATCAGCTCGGTCAGGCGCGCGCCGCGGTTCAGCAGCTGCTGGGTCGCGGCGTCGAGGTCCGAGCCGAACTGCGCGAAGGCCGCCATCTCGCGGTACTGCGCCAGTTCCAGCTTCACCTTGCCGGCCACCGACTTCATCGCCGAGGTCTGGGCCGAGGAGCCCACGCGCGACACCGACAGACCCGTGTTCACGGCCGGGCGGATGCCCTGGTAGAACAGTTCGGTTTCCAGGAAGATCTGGCCGTCGGTGATCGAGATCACGTTCGTCGGGATATAGGCCGACACGTCGCCCGCCTGGGTTTCGATGATCGGCAGCGCGGTCAAGGAGCCAGCGCCGAAATCCTCGTTCAGCTTGGCCGAACGCTCCAGCAGGCGCGAGTGCAGGTAGAACACGTCGCCCGGATAGGCTTCACGCCCCGGCGGACGGCGCAGCAGCAGCGACATCTGGCGGTAGGCGACGGCCTGCTTGGACAGGTCATCATAGATGATCAGGGCGTGACGGCCGTTGTCGCGGAAGAATTCCGCCATCGCGGTCGCCGAATAGGGCGCCAGGAACTGCATCGGCGCCGGGTCCGAGGCGGTCGCGGCCACGACGATGGTATAGGCCATCGCGCCGGTCTCTTCCAGCTTCTTCACCAGCTGGGCCACGGTGGACCGCTTCTGCCCGACCGCGACGTAGATGCAGTAGAGCTTCTTCGATTCGTCGTCGCCAGCGGCCTCGTTGTAGGCCTTCTGGTTCAGGATCGTGTCCAGCGCCACGGCGGTCTTGCCGGTCTGGCGGTCGCCGATGATCAGTTCGCGCTGGCCACGGCCAACCGGGATCATCGCGTCGATGGCCTTCAGGCCGGTCGCCATCGGCTCGTGCACCGACTTGCGCGGGATGATGCCCGGGGCCTTCACGTCGGCCACCCGACGCTCGGACGCGACGATCGGCCCCTTGCCGTCGATCGGGTTGCCCAGACCATCCACGACGCGGCCCAGAAGGCCGTCGCCCGCAGGCACGTCCACGATGGACTTGGTGCGCTTGACGGTGTCGCCTTCCTTGATGTCCTGGTCGGAGCCGAAGATGACGATACCGACGTTGTCGACTTCCAGGTTCAGCGCCATCCCGCGGATGCCGCCGGGGAATTCGACCATCTCGCCGGCCTGCACGTTGTCAAGGCCGTGGACACGGGCAATCCCGTCGCCGACCGACAGGACGCGGCCGACTTCGGCCACTTCCGCGTCCTTGCCGAAGTTCTTGATCTGCTCCTTCAGGATCGCAGAGATCTCAGCAGCCTGGATTCCCATCACCCAACCTCTTTCATTGCATTTTGCAGGGCCGCGAGCTTTGCCTTGACCGAGGTGTCGATCATGGTCGAGCCCAGCTTGACGACAAGACCGCCGATAAGGGATTCATCGACGGTTGTTTTCAGTTTCACGGTCTTGCCGACACGCGCTTTCAGCGTCTCGGCCAGTTTCTTGGACTGCGCCGCAGTCAGCGCGCGGGCGGCGGTGACCTCGGCGGTCACTTCGCCCTTTTCGGTGGCGATCAGATCGGCCAGCGCGGTCAGGAACTGCGGCAGCACGAAAAGGCGGCGCTTGTCGGCCATCAGGGCCAGCGTGTTGGCCATCAGCGCGCTGACCCCCAGCTTGGCGCCGATCGCGGCGATGACCTTGCCCTGGTCCTCACGGCTGATCACCGGCGAGGCGATCACGTCGCGCAGCTCGCCGCTGGCGGCCAGCGTTTCGGACAGCGCCGCGGCATCGGCTTCCAGCGCCTTCAGCGCCTTGTCTTCCTTGGCCAGGTCGAACAAGGCCGATGCGTAGCGCGAGGCAATGCCCAGAGAGATCGAAGCCGGTTCTGACACGTCAACCCTTCCGCTGTCTGTAGCCCTGGGCTCTTGCGAACCGGGCGTTCCTTCGGCGCACACCTCAACCACCGTCTTGGCGCGCACCATCCGTCGCGGGCGTCCTTAGCAGAGGCGTTTCCACCCCGCAACCGAGTGGACACGCTTTCTTGGGCCTTCCAGGGGGCAGAATGTCGCTGTTTGCGCAATCGTCTGGGCGCTGTTGCTGAAAGCCCGCTCCTCTCCCCGCATCGGCCGACTCGCGGCCGCGTCCCGCGCCCCGGATTCGCCCCTCACGTTTCGTCACATGAATGTCAGACCGGGTCGCCCACGGTTGACCTCGACGGTCCGGACCGCGACGGTCGCGCCAAACGAGAACAGCAGAAAGGCAGGCAAGACATGACCCTCTCGCGACGCGGATTGATCGGGCTCGCGCTCGGCGCAGCAACGCTGGGGACGGGGGCCCGGGCAAATCCCGGCTCGGCCGCCGCACCGGTGCGCAACAATGTCTCGGGTTTCGTCATGCAGGACTGGCGCGACCATTTCGACAGCCTTGGCAAGGCGACCATCGTGGCCGACACCGCCTCGCGCGCGCTGCATTACTGGAGCGGCGACGGCAGCGACTACCGAATCTATCCGACATCGGTCCCGTTGACCGACGAGCTGACCAAGCGCGGCTATACCGAAATCGTGCGCAAGAAGGTCGGCCCCAGCTGGACCCCCACGCCTTCGCAGATGGAGCGTTACCCCGACTGGAAACCGATCGGCCCGGGTCCCGAGAACCCGCTCGGCACCCATGCGATGTATCTTTCCTGGCCCGCCTACATCATCCACGGCACCCACGACACCCGCAAGATCGGGCGTAGGTCCTCGGACGGCTGCATCGGCCTCTTCAACGAGAACATCGCCGAACTGTTCGAGCTCTGCCCCGTCGGCACCCAGGTCCGCGTGATCTGAGGCCGGGCGCATCGCCCCCCCCTGCAGGAACAAGCTCCCGCTTGGGGTGGGCGATATCGCCCACCCTACTCCCGATTCAAGGCCGGCTCGGCAGCGCCCTTTCCCACGCCCTCCAGCACCCGCAAGGGCTTCTTGACCGCCGCGCGCAGGCCCCCTTGCGTCGGCGCATAGACCTGCTTCGACGCCTCGACCATCAGCACGCCCCCGGCAAGCCAGGGCATCCGTCGCCCGAACCCTTCCCAGAAGTCCGCCGACCGCAGCCAGAACCGCGTCCCCGAGGGCGGCGCGAACAGGACCGAGCAGCTCCGCTCGGGCGTGAAGCCATGCCGCTTCAGCTGCGATTCCAGCTGCGCCACCGAATAGGGTCGCCCGAAGCCGAAAGGCGTCGCGTCGCGGCGGGACCACAGCCCCCCCCGGTTCGGCACGATGAACAAGGCCCGCCCCCCCGGCCCCAGCACCCGGGCCGATTCCTCCAGCACGGCCGAGGGATTCTCTGACGTCTCCAGCCCGTGCATCAGCACCAGCCGGTCCACCAGCCCCGTGGGCAAGGGCCAGGCCGTGTCCTCGCAAAGGACGCTGACGTTATCCATGCCCGCGGGCCAGGGCATCACCCCCTGCGGCCCCGGCATCAACCCCACAACCCGCCGCGCTTCCGAAAGATAGGGCCGCAACAGGGGCACCGCGAAGCCGAAGCCCACCACCGTCTCGCCGCTCTTCGGCGGCCAGAGCCGCACGACCTGATCCCGGATCGCCCGCTGCGCCACCCGGCCCAGCTGCGTCCGGTAATAGAAATTCCTCAGGTCCAGCACGTCCAGGTGCATTGCGGTCGCCGCCCTTTGGGTCAATCCTTGGTCATCATAGCCAGCAAGGGATCAAAAACCATGCTCGACCTCGTGACCATCCCCTGCCTCGCGGACAATTACGCCTATCTGATCCACGATCCCGCGACCGGCCAGACCGCCGTCATCGACGTGCCCGAAGCAGGCCCGATCCTTGCCGCCCTTTCGGCCCGGCAGTGGCAGCTCAGCCATATCCTCATCACCCACCACCACGACGACCATATCCAGGGCGTCGATACCTTGCGTGAAAGGACCGGGGCCCAGGTCCTCGGCGCCGCGGCCGATGCCCACCGCCTGCCCCGGCTCGACACCGCCCTGGCCGAGGGCGACCACGTTCGGATCGGCGCCGAGACCGGCCAGGTGATTGCCGTCTCCGGCCACACCCTCGGCCATATCGCCTTCCATTTCCCGCAAAGCCGCCTTCTCTTCACCGCTGACAGCCTGATGGCCGGCGGCTGCGGGCGGCTGTTCGAAGGCACCGCCCGGCAGATGCACGCCAGCCTGCAGAAACTGGCCGCCCTGCCCCCCGAAACCATGGTCTGTTCGGGCCATGAATACACGGCCTCGAACCTGCGTTTCGCCCTGACCCTTGAACCGGACAATCCGCAGCTTATCTCTCGCGCTGCCGAGGTTGCCGAAAAGCGCGCCCAAGGCCGTCCCACCGTTCCCGCGACCCTCGTGACCGAGCTGGCGACGAACCCTTACCTGCGGGCCCATCTGCCCGCCCTCAAGACAGCCGTCGGCCTGCCAGATGCCGACGATGTCACGGTTTTCGCCGAGATTCGGGCCAGAAAAGACAAGTTCTGATCGCCCCCTATCACAAATGGCGTGATACCTCGGGGGAAACCCCTAAATCTGGAAGATTGCGCTTGAAGTGCGGTGAAGAAAACCGAACTTTAAGGTTATGAGGCCACGGTCGGTATCGGGCCCCGGCGCCCGGCTGACCTGCAGGACAGGAGCACTGAAGTGCCATCGTTTTCGACCACCCTTGAACAGGCAATCCACAGCGCCCTGGCCCTGGCCAATTCGCGCCGCCATGAACTCGCCACGCTGGAGCATCTCCTGCTGGCGCTGATCGACGAACCCGACGCGGCCCGCGTGATGAAGGCCTGCGCCGTGGACCTCGACGACCTTCGCAAGACCCTCACCGACTTCATCGACGACGACCTGTCGACACTGGTGACCGATGTTGAGGGGTCGGAGGCCGTCCCCACCGCCGCCTTCCAGCGCGTCATCCAGCGCGCGGCGATCCATGTCCAAAGCTCCGGCCGGACCGAGGTGACGGGGGCCAATGTCCTGGTGGCGATCTTCGCCGAGCGGGAATCGAACGCCGCCTACTTCCTGCAGGAACAGGACATGACCCGCTACGATGCGGTCAACTTCATCGCGCATGGCGTGGCGAAGGACCCGTCCTATGGCGAAGCCCGCCACGTCCAGGGGGCTGAGGAACAGCATGAGACGCCCAAGGCCGAGGCTGGCGAAGCCAAGGAATCGGCCCTGTCGAAGTATTGCGTCGACCTGAACGTGAAGGCCCGCAAGGGCGACGTCGACCCGCTCATCGGTCGCGAGGCCGAGGTGGAGCGTGCGATCCAGGTCCTCTGCCGCCGCCGCAAGAACAACCCGCTTCTGGTGGGCGATCCCGGTGTGGGCAAGACCGCCATCGCCGAAGGGCTGGCCCGCAAGATCGTCAATGGCGAGACGCCCGAGGTCCTGTCCAAGGCCACCATCTTCTCGCTCGACATGGGCGCGCTTCTGGCCGGCACCCGCTACCGCGGCGACTTCGAGGAACGGCTGAAGCAGGTCGTGAAAGAGCTTGAGGATCACCCCGACGCGATCCTTTTCATCGACGAGATCCACACCGTCATCGGCGCGGGCGCGACCTCGGGCGGGGCGATGGATGCCTCGAACCTGCTGAAACCCGCGCTGCAGGGCGGCAAGCTGCGCTGCATGGGCTCGACCACCTACAAGGAATTCCGCCAGCACTTCGAGAAGGACCGGGCCCTGTCGCGGCGCTTCCAGAAGATCGACGTGAACGAACCCTCGGTGCCGGATGCGATCAAGATCCTGATGGGTCTGAAACCGCATTTCGAGGAACACCACGACCTGAAGTACACCAACGACGCAATCAAGTCGGCGGTGGAACTGGCCGCGCGCTATATCCATGACCGGAAACTGCCAGACTCGGCCATCGACGTGATCGACGAAGCCGGGGCCGCGCAGCACCTGGTCGCGGAATCCAAGCGCCGCAAGTCGCTGGGCGTGAAGGAGATCGAGGCCGTCGTCGCCAAGATCGCCCGCATCCCGCCCAAGACCGTGTCGAAGGACGATGCCGAGACGCTGCGGGATCTGGAAAAGACCCTCAAGCGCGTGGTCTTCGGCCAGGACAAGGCGGTCGAGGCGCTGTGTTCCGCCATCAAGCTGGCCCGCGCCGGCCTGCGCGAGCCCGAAAAGCCCATCGGCAACTACCTGTTTGCGGGCCCGACCGGCGTCGGCAAGACCGAGGTGGCCAAGCAGCTTGCCTCCAGCCTGGGCGTCGAACTGATCCGCTTCGACATGTCGGAATACATGGAGAAGCACGCCGTCTCCCGCCTGATCGGTGCCCCTCCGGGCTATGTCGGCTTCGACCAGGGCGGGATGTTGACCGATGCCGTCGACCAGCATCCGCATTGCGTGCTGCTGCTGGACGAGATGGAAAAGGCCCACCCGGATGTCTACAATATCCTGCTGCAGGTGATGGACCACGGGAAACTCACCGACCACAACGGCCGGACGGTGGATTTCCGCAACGTGATCCTGATCATGACCTCGAACGCCGGGGCCTCGGACATGGCCAAGGCCGCGATCGGCTTTGGCCGCGACCGCCGCACGGGTGAGGATACGGCCGCCATCGAACGGACCTTCACGCCCGAATTCCGCAACCGTCTGGACGCGGTGATCAACTTCGCGCCCCTGGGCCGCGAGATCATCCTTCAAGTGGTCGAGAAATTCGTCCTCCAGCTGGAAGCGCAGCTCATGGACCGCGGCGTCCACATCGAACTGACCCCGGAAGCCGCGGCCTGGCTGGGCGAAAAGGGCTACGACGACAAGATGGGCGCCCGCCCGCTGGCCCGCGTGATCCAGGAGCATATCAAGAAGCCCCTGGCCGAAGAGCTGCTGTTCGGCAAGCTGGTGAAGGGCGGCGTGGTGCGGGTCAAGGTCAAGGACGACGCCATCGTCCTGGATATCGAGGAACCCGCGAAGCCCCGCCTCACCGGCCAGAAGCCCCCGCTCCTGACCGCCGAGTAGGGCCCTCGAACGCTGAAGCCCCGCCCTCACCCGGCGGGGCTTTTTCCTTGCGTCCGCGCGCCCCATCTCCTTTGCCGAAATATCCCCGCCGGAGGCAACGTCCGAGCCGTTTTGCGTCCTTCACGCAAAACGGCGAGACAAGAGGCTTGCGCGTCAGCGCTCAACTCGAAAAACCGCCGTTCGCCAATCGCGGCGCCCCCCTCGCGGTGGCCAGAGCGCGGACAGGAGAGGCCGCCCGCCTTCAGGCCGGACGATGCCCCCTCCCCCATCGCATGGCGCAGGCGGAACGGTCGCTCACCGCTCGGTCAGCTTCAACTCGATCCGCCGGTTCTGCGCCCGCGCGGCCTCGTCGTCGCCCGCCGCCACCGGCCGGTATTCCCCGAATCCGGTCGCCGCCATCCGCTCGGGCGGGAAGCCCAGCTCGTCCTGCATGTAGCGCACCACCGACAGCGCACGGGCCTGGCTCAGCTCCCAATTGTCGCGGAACTCCCCGCCGCCCGACAGCGGCACGTTGTCGGTATGCCCGTCCACCCGGATGATCCAGTCGATCCCCTCCGGGATCTCGGCCCGAACCTCATCCAGGATCCGCACCACCCCCGCGATCTGCAGCCGCCCCTCCAGCGCCAGGTCGGCCGAGCCGGGGTTGAACAGCACCTCCGAGGAAAAGACGAAGCGGTCGCCCACCACCCGCACCCCCTCGCGCCCTTGCAAGAGCGTCGAGAGCTGCCCGAAGAACTCGGACCGGAAGCGCGACAGGTCGCGGTTTTCTTCCGCCAGCCGCGCTGCCTCGGCCGCCTCCAGCTCGGCCCGACGGCGCTGTTCGGCCGCGACCTGGGCCAGCGCGGCGTTCAGCTCGGAGCCCAGGCTCTCCAGCTGCACCTGCGCGGCGGCATCCCGCGCCTCGGCCTCGTCCAGCACCGCCTGCAGGCTACCCAACTGCCCGCGCAGCGCAGCGATCTGCTGGTTCAGGAGTTCCACCTCCCGCGCCGCCGCCAGGGCCTTTTCCTGCTCGGCCAGCAGGGCCGTCTCGGCCGCCGCCAGAGCAGCATCCTTCCCCTCGGCTTCCTCGGCCTGCAACCGCGCCGCCGCAAGCAGCGTCAGCGTCTCCTCGGCCCGCTTCCGTTCTGCCTCCAGCGCCAGCGTCATTGCCGTCAGCTCGGTATCCGCCCCCGCCAGCCGCGCGCGCAGCGCCTCCAGCGCCGCCGCATCGGCCAGTCGCGCCGCCTCGGCCTCGGTCAACTGCGCCTCGGCCGCGGCCGCCGCCGTCTCGCTTGCCTCGCCCCGGCGGCGAAGGTCGGCGATCAGCGCCTCCAGCGCCTCGCGGCGCGAGGCCGCCAGCCGCGCCGCCTCGGCAGCGGCGTCCACCTCGTCACGCGCGGCGGCCAGCGCGAGGGACATGGCCTCGGCCTCCTCCGCCATGGCTGCCACCTCGCCCCGGGCTGCATCCCGCTCCAGGATCAGCGCCGCGACCTGCGCCTCGAACTCGGTGATCCGGGAGGATGCCGCCGCCAGCTCCCCCTCCCGCGCCGCAAGGTCCGCCGTCAGGCTGGCCACCAGCCCCGCCTGCCGCGCCCCCTCGGCCTCGGCCGCGGCGAGACTACTGCGCAGCGCGGCGATATCGGCCTCAAGATCCGAGGCCCGCGCCCGCTCCAGCCCCAAGGCCCCGGCCAGGTCCGCGACCTGGGCGGTCAGCGCGTCCAGCTCGGTGCCCTGGGTGGTCAGCTCGTCGCGCAGCACCGCCTGCATGATGGTGAAGATCGTCAGCACGAACATCAGCACCATCAGCAGCGTCGTCACCGCATCGACGAAGCCCGGCCAGATCAACGAGGAATCCCGGCGGCGCGACCCGGCCATCAGCGGCCTCCGCTGCGGGCCAGCTGCTTCACCGCATTGGTCAGCGCCACCAGATCGGTCTTCAGATCCGCCGTCGCCTCCTGCCGCCCGGCGGAAATCTCTTCCAGGATCCGCAACAGCTGCACATCGATCGACCGCAGCCGCATCCGGCTTTCCGCGTCACCCCCCGCTCCGTCCCCCGCCAGGGCCGCCACCAGCCGGTCCTGCCCCTCGGCGATCCGCTGCAAGAGCGCGGCACTCGGCCCGGCCTCCTGCCGATCGGCCATCCGCGCCAGGCTGTGCGACAATTCCGCGATCCGCATCTCGAAGGTCGCGCGCCCCGCCTCGGCCTGTTCATGCATCGCCTGCAACTGCTCGACCTGCAGCGCCATGTGGTCGATCATCGCCGCCACCGCCGACTGATCCCCTGAATCCCCCTCGCCCGAGAAGCTGATCCGGGTGATCGAGGACAGCCATTCCTCCAGCTCGCGGATAAAGCGGTTCTGGCCATGGCCCGCGAACAGTTCCAGAAGCCCCAGCACCAGCGACCCCGCCAGCCCCAGAAGCGAGGAGGAGAACGCCGTCCCCATCCCGCCCAGCTGGCTTTCCAGGCCCCCCATCAGCTTCTCGAACACGTCCAGCCCCGTCTCCCCTTCTTGCGGGGCCAGGCTGCGGATCGTCTCGACCACCGCCGGAACCGTGGTGGCCAGGCCCCAGAAGGTGCCCAGAAGTCCCAGGAAAACCAGAAGGTTGATCAGATAGCGCGTGATGTCTCGCGCCTCGTCGATCCGCTGCACGACCGAGTCCTGGATCGACCGCGACGACGTGGCCGAGATCGACATCCGCGCGGTCCGGGTCCGCAGCAAGGCGGCCAGCGGCGCCAGCATCAGGGGCGGCCGGTCGGTCTCGGTCCCCGGCGTGGCGCGGACGAAATTCTCGATCCAGTAGACCGACTGCGCCAGGGTCCAGACCTGCCAGAAGCAGGTCAGCACGCCGATCAGAAAGACAAAGGCGATCAGCCCGTTCAGCAGCGGGTTGGTGCGCAGGATGTCGATGATCTGGCCATGGATCGCCCAGGCACCCGCCCCGACCAGCAGGCAGACCAGCAGCATCTGCGTGATGGCCCGGATCGGCTGGCTGAAGGTCGTGCTGACGGAGGCCTGTTGGTCTGGCTGGGACATGCCTGCCCTCTGGTTGGCTGTTGCGGGCAGACTAGCAGGTAGGCCGCGCCTGCCAAGCAAAAGGTCAGGTCAGGCGGCGAACCTCTTCCGCCAGCCATTCCAGATCGGGGTCGCCGATCCCCAGTTCCGCCAGATGCGCGGCGGTGGACCACAGGTAGTCCCGGTTCGGCCCGCGCCCCCCGGTCGCCCCGGCAATGATCCGCGCCTGCTCCTCCAGCGGCAGGCCGCCGCAATACTGCACATGGTCCGGGTCGATCACATAGACCAGCGCCTCCAGCGCGCCGCCCTCGGTCGCCACCGGCAGGGTGCGCTCCAGATAGGCCGAGGAGACAAGCTCCCGCTCGCGCAGTGTCGCGATGGTCGCCGCCTCGGCCCCTGGCGCGACGCGAAAGACCACGCCCTGGCAACTTGCGCCCTCGGCCGCGTCCAGCGCCAGCACCAGACCGGGCTGCTCCACCGTTCCCCGGTGATGGATCGACCGCATGCAGAAGCTGCGATGCCACCCCTGGACCCGGCCAATCCGGCGTTCCGCTACCGGAAAGCCGGGGTCCCAGATCAGCGATCCATAGCCGAAGACCCAAAGTGATTGCTGCATGGCTGGCCCTTGTCCCTGCCGCCCTGTAAACACGGCGACGCGGGCAAAGAAAAGGGCTGCCGGATGCGCAAACTGCTTGTCCTTCTGCTGGTACTGACCACGCTTTGGTCCGGCTACTGGTTTGTCGGCTCGAACGCGATCCGCCAGGGGGCCGAGGACTGGTTCGCCCAGGCCGGCGCCAATGGCCTTCAGGCCGAGACGACCTCGCTGGACGTGGTGGGCTTCCCCAACCGCTTCGACCTCAAGCTCGAAGGTCTCAGCCTGCGCGACCCTGCCACAGGCGCGGGCTGGCAGGCCCCCTTCCTTCAGGTCTTCGCGATGACCTGGAAGCCCTGGCACATCATCGCCGCCCTGCCACCGGAACAGGTGATAACTCTCCCCGACCAGGAGGTGACGCTTGCGGCCGAGGGCCTTCGCGCCAGCTTCCGCGCCCGCCCCGCGACCGAACTGCCGCTGGCCGCCGTGATCGTGGAAAGCGGCGCCTTCACCGCACGCTCGACCGCGCGCTGGACCGCCGGAGCAAGCCGTCTGGTCGCCTCGATCAGCGCGGATGAAGAAGTGCCGGGCGCGGGCGACCAGCCCAATGCCTATGTCCTGTCGCTGACCCTCTCCGACCTCGCCCCCGACCCCCAGGCCATCGACCGCATCGCCGCCGAGGCGGGCCTGCCGATGCAGATCGCCACTGTCCGGTTGGTCGCCACCGCGACCCTGACCGCGCCGCTCGACCGTTTCGCGGGCGAGACGAACCCGCAACTGGCCGGGCTGGACTTAAGCGACAGCCTGATCGCCTGGGGTGACCTTTCGATAACCGCCCAGGGCCAGATCGCCCCCGACGACCAGGGCTTCGCCGCCGGCCGGATCGAGATTTCCGTCGCCAACTACCAGCGCCTCGTCCCGGCCCTTGTTGCTGCCGGGGTGATCAAGCCGGAGATCCGCCAGACCGTGGACAACATGCTGTCCGCCCTCGCGCGCGAGACCGGCGACCCGAACCTGATCCGCCTGCCTCTCTTGATGCAGGACGGCCGCGTCTCCTTTGGCCCCCTGCCGCTGGGCCCCGCCCCCCGCCTGATCGGTCCGACCGGCTAGCGGCAATAGGCCCCGCCCTTCCGGGCCGAGGTATCGAAGTGGAAATGGTCCTCGTGATACCCGTCCGAGCCGGGGCCCAGCGTCGTGCGGAAATAGGGGCAGGCCGCCTTGTAGATCCGCCGCATCAGCCGGTTGTAATTGTCCTGCACTGTCAGGACCTTGCCATTCGTCAGCACGAAGGCCGAAATATCGATCGCGCGGCCCTTGCCATGCTCGCTGATCTTGGCGCCCTTCACATTGTTGCGGCCCCGGCAGATGTAATGCGCGGCCACCCGCAGCTCCGACAGCTTGCCGTCGAAGGCCGGCTGCGCCACCTCATCGACCCAGGCGTTCAGGCTTTTGGCGATGTTGCAATCCACCGTCGCCGCCTGGCTTAGCCGCACCCCCGCGACCGAGGTCACCCGCACCGGCTCTGCCACTCCGCAGCCCTGCACGTTCGAGCTGATCGGCGCAATCGGCTCGCCCTTGATCGCCGCGACCCCGCAGACCGACCCCTCCATCGAGGCCATCTCGCGCTTCTTCTTCCGCCGCTCCTTCCGGCTGGGCGGCTCGACCGCCGCCAGGTCCGGCTCCGGCGCCGCACTCAAGGACAGGTCCAGCCCCGAGGCCCCAGCCGCCGCCTTCAGCTCGGCCATCCGCCGTTCCAGCGCCGCAGGCCGCGGCTCCGGCCGCAGCGACCGACCCGCCAGGACTTCGACGGGTGCAACCTCGGCCACGGCAACGGGTGCGGCCAACGGATTCGGCAAGGGCCGCGGCGAGGTCTGGGGCGCCTCGGCCAGAACCGGCCCGGCCAAACAGCACAGCAGAACCAGCGCCCGCACCGGCCCTAGCCCTCTTTCGGTACCGCGCGGCCGAAATCCGGCGCGGCGGTGTCCTGCCCGGCCTCGATGATCCCCCGCCGGATCGCCCGTGTGCGGGTGAAATAGGCGTGCAGATGCTCGCCATCCCCCATGCGGATCGCGCGCTGCAACACGAACAGCTCCTCGGCGAACCGGCCCAGGATATCCAGCACCGCGTCCTTGTTGGTCAGGAACACATCGCGCCACATCACCGGGTCGCTGGCCGCGATCCGGGTGAAATCCCGGAACCCGGCGGCGGAATACTTGATGACCTCGGACTGCGACACGCGCCGCATGTGATCGGCCACGCCGACCATCGTATAGGCAATCGCATGGGGCACATGGCTCACGACCGCCACCACCAGATCATGGTGCGCCACATCCATCGTGTCGACCTTGGCCCCCATCGCCTCGATCAACGCGCGCAGCCGCGCCAGCGCCGCCGCGTCGCAGCCTTCCGCCGGAGTCAGCAGCCACCAGCGGTTCTGGAACAGCGTCGCAAAGCCCGACCGCGGGCCGGAATATTCCGTCCCTGCCATCGGATGGCCCGGGATGAAATGCACGCCTTCGGGCAGATGCGGAGCCACCGCATCGACCACCGCCTGTTTGACCGACCCCACATCCGTCACCGTCGCGCCAGGCTTCAGATGCGGCCCGATCTCGGCGGCAATCGCCCCCATCGCGCCCACCGGCACCGCCAGCACCACCAGATCCGCCCCCGCCACCGCCTCGGCCGCCGTCTCCGTCACCCGGTCGCAGAACAACTGACGCGCCACCGCCCGCGTCTCGGCCGACTTGGCATAGCCCACGATCTCGCCCGCCAGCCCCTGCGCCCGCATGGCATGGGCCATCGAGGACGCAATCAGCCCCAGACCGATCAGGGCGACGCGGGGATAGGTCATTTGACCCCCTTGAACTGCGCCACCGCATGGGCGACCTGCCGACAGGACGCCTCGTCCCCGATGGTGATGCGCAGGCAATGCGGCAGCTTGTAGCCCGCCACCCGGCGCACGATCAGGCCCTGCTTCTGCAGGAAGGCATCGCAGGCCTCGGCTTCCTCCTGGTTGGCGAACCGCGCCAGGATGAAATTCGCCATCGAGGTGTCGGACGGCACCCCGATCTCGGCCAGCGCATTGGCCAGCCAGGACCGCATCCGCGTGTTCTCGGCCCGGCACTTGGCGACGAAATCCTGGTCGCGCACGGCGGCCTCGGCGGTCTCCAGCTGCGTGGTGGACAGGTTGAACGGCCCCCGGATGCGGTTCAGCACGTCGATCACATGCTTCGGCCCATAACCCCAGCCGATCCGCAAGCCACCCAACCCATAGACCTTCGAGAAGGTCCGCGTCATCACCACGTTGTCGCGCGCATCGACCAGAGCCGCCCCGCCGTCATAGCCCTCGACATATTCCGCATAGGCCCCGTCCAGCACCAGCAGCGCCTGCGGCGGCAGGTTCTCGGCCAGCCGGGCGATCTCGGCGGCGGAAATCATGGTGCCCGTGGGATTGTTCGGATTGGCCAGGAACACCAGCTTCGTCCGCCGGTTGCACGCCTCCAGGATCGCGTCCACATCGGCGGTCCGCTCGCGCTCCGCGACCTCGACCGGGGTCGCGCCCACCGCCATCGTGGCAATCCGGTACATCAGGAAACCATGCTCGGTGAAGACCACCTCGTCCCGCGGCCCGGCATAGGCCTGGCAAAGGAAGGTGATGATCTCGTCCGACCCCGCCCCGCAGATGATCCGCGCAGCGTCCAGCCCATGCACCTCGGCAATCGCGGCGCGCAGGTCGGCGTGGTCGGTATTCGGATAGCGGTGCAGGGTGTGGACGGTGCGTGCGAAGGCCTCCTTCGCCTTGTCCGACGGCCCGAAGGGATTCTCGTTCGAGGACAGCTTGACGACGTTCGACACGCCCGCGACATGCGCCTTGCCGCCCTCGTACAGCGCGATGTCAAGAATGCCTGGCTGCGGCTTGATCTGGTCGTTCATCCTGGCCCCCGGAAGTCCCGCTCCGTTTACCCGTCCCCGGCGCACAAGGCCAGAGCCTTCCGCCCGGACCAGAGGTCGCAGAATCGCGCGCCTTGCGGCGCAAGTCCTTTGTCTCGTCGTCGGCCTTCGCCTCCTCCTCGGGAGCCTCCGGCGGGGATATTTCGGCAAAGATGAAATCAGCCTTTCATCTTTGCCGAAATATCCCGGGGGTTTGGGGGCAGCGCCCCCATCAGCCGAGGAGGAGGCGAAGCCCGACGACGAGAGGAAAGTCTCGCGCGCCAGCGCTCCGCCTGATTGCCCCGGTCAGACCGCGAGGAAGTTGGTGAACTGCCAGGGATCGTCCTCGTCCCGGTCCTCGGCAAAGCTGTTGATCCGGTTCTGCAAGGGGGTCCAGTCAGTGTAGTGACATTCGATCGACCCCAGATAGGGGCGCTGGACCTCCAGGCAGCGGGCGTGGTCCATCTCGTCAGCCTCGACGAACCCCGCGTTCGGATTCTCGGCCGCCCAGACCATCGCGGCCAGCACGGCGCTGGTCACCTGCATCCCCGTGGCGTTCTGGTAGGGCGCCAGTCGCCGCGCCTCTTCGCAGGTCAGGCGCGAGCCATACCACATCGCGCCCTTGGCGTGACCATAAAGCAGCACCCCCAGGTCATCCCCGCCCGAGACAATCTCGTCCACGGTCAGGATATGCTGGGTTTCGGGCAGCTTGCCCGCGCCGCTGACCTCGTCCAGCGACAGGATTGCGTCGTTGCAGGGGTGATAGGCGTAATGGCAGGTTGGGCGATAGACCGCCTGTCCGTCCTGCCAGACCGTATAGTAATCCGGGATCGACAGCGCCTCGTTATGGGTGATCACAAAACCGTATTGCGGGCCCACACCGGGGCACCAGCTGCGCACCCTGGTTTCCGCGCCCGGGCGGTCGATCCAGATCGCATAGCCTGGCCCGTGGTCGAAGGCATGGCCATTCGGGGGCAGCTTCTTTTCATGCGTGCCCCAGCCCAGTTCGGCGGGCTGGAAGCCCTCGGACAAAAGGCCATCCACCGACCAGGTGTTCACGAACACGCCCAGCGGCTTGGGCTTGGCCGAAACCTGCGTGTCCCGCTCGGCCACATGGATGCCCTTGACCCCCAGGTCGCGCATCAGCCGCGCCCAATCCTCGCGCGTTTTCGGCTCGGCATCGACGCCAGTATCCGCCGCCAGCCGCAGCAGGGCCTCTTTCAGCAGCCAGCTCACCATCCCCGGGTTCGCCCCGCAGCAACTCACCGCCGTCGGCCCGCCGACATAGGCCTTGCCCAGCTCGCGCACCCGTTCGCGCAGCGGATAGTTCGTCCGGTCGGCATTGGGCAGGGTCGAGCCGAAGTAGAACCCCGGCCAGGGCTCCACCACCGTGTCGACGTATTGCACCCCCATTTCCTGGGCCAGCTTCATCACCTCGACCGAATCCACATCGACCGACAGGTTCACGATCATCCCACGGCCCTGCGGGAACAGGCTGCGCAGCACGTCGGCGAAGTTGTCGGGCGTCAGTGCCACCTGCAGGTGCCGGATGCCATGATCGCGCAGGATATGCGCATAATCCGCCGAAGGCTCGATCACCGTGAAATGCTCGCGCTCAAAGCCGACATGCCGCTCGATCAGCGGCAGCACGCCGCGGCCGATCGAGCCGAAACCGATCATCACCAGCGCGCCTTCGATCCGGGCATGGACAGTTTGGGTCATCGAAGCCTCCTTACTTGTAGGATTTTGCCTGCAGCCAATCCATCAGCGCCATCAGCACGCCCGAGACCACGAAGGTCAGATGGATCGTCACCAGCCAGAACATTTCCGTCTCGCCAAAGGCGACGGCCGTCTCCAGATCGCTGATCTCCATGAACCGCTTGAGCAGATGGATCCCCGAGATCGCCACGATGCTCGCGATCAGCTTCATCTT
>JBKHWC010000062.1:0-20106 GCA_046569765.1 Alphaproteobacteria bacterium
CTCCGGTCAGGGCGATGACCAGGTCGTAGGACTTGATCGCGAGGTGGGAGAGGATCACGAAGGCCGACAGGAAGGCGGGGCGGAGAAGCGGAATGACGATCCGCCGGTAAAGCTGCCAGTTCGAGGCGCCGTCGATCTGGGCGGCCTTCAGGATCTCGTTGTCGATGCCGCGGAGGCCTGCAAGGAACATGGCCATCACGAAGCCCGAGGTCTGCCAGACGGCCGCGATGACGATGGTGTAGATCGCCATGTCGCCGTCCTTGATCCAGGTGTAGGTGAAGCTCTCCCATCCCCATTGCTGCATGATCCGCTGCAGGCCGATGCCGGGGTCGAGGAACCATTTCCAGGCGGTGCCGGTGACGATGAAGGACAGCGCCATCGGGTAAAGGTAGATCGGCCGCAGCATCCCCTCGCCCCGGATCTTCTGGTCCAGGAAGATCGCCAGCATCAGGCCGATGACGGTGCAGATGACGATGTAGAGCGTGGCGAAGATCGCGATGTTGGCGATGGCGGTCGACCAGGCTGGCAGCGCGAAGAGCTTTTCGTAGTTCTCGAAGCCGACCCAGTCGTAGCGGGGCAGCATCTTGGACCCGGTGAACGAGAGGACCACGGTGAATAGGATGAAGCCGTAGACGAACAGAAGCGTCACGGCGAAGGAAGGGGCCAGCACCAGTTTCGGCAGCCAGTCCTGTAGGCGTGTGCGAAAATCGGCCTCGGTCGTGGCCATCGGTCCCTCCCGTTGTCCCTGTTGGCCAAAATCCTTGAGGAAGGATTTTGACAAATTCCTTGCTTAAGGAATTTGGCGCGGGGGGCAGATGGCCCGCCCCCCGCTCCGGGCTTAGCTTACTGCGCGGCAGCGACGGCCTCGGCCAGGGCTGCGGCTGCGGCGGCGCCGTCGGCATATTCGCCGTTGAAGGCCGCGGTGATCACGTCATAGGTCGCGTTCTTCACCGAGGCCGGAGCGGCGTGGCCATGCGCCATCGAACCGAAGAGCTTTCCGCTCGTATTGGCCTCGGCCAGGTCCGCCATGCCCTTCTTGCCGCAGTCGTCGAAGGCGTCGTTTGGCACGTCGGTCCGTGCCGGGACCGAGCCCTTGACCACGTTGAAGGCCGACTGGAAGGTCGGGTTCATGATCGCGCTTGCCATCGCCGCCTGCGCGGCCTTCGCCTCTTCGCTTTCCACGTTGAACATCGCGAACTGGTCGGAGTTGAAGGTCACCGCCCCTTGCGTGCCCGGGAAGCGGATGCAGACGAAGTCGGTGCCGGGGACCTTGCCGGCCTTCAGGAACTCGCCCTTGGCCCAGTCGCCCATCATCTGCATGCCCGCTTCGCCGTTGATGACCATGGCCGAGGCCAGGTTCCAGTCGCGGCCCGAGAAGTTCTCGTCGACATAGGACGACAGCTTGATCAGGCGGTTGAAGGCCTCGGCCATCTGCTCGCCACCCAGGGCCGCCGGGTCGAGGTCGATGAAGGCCGCCTTGTAGAAATCGGTCCCCATGCCCAGCACGATCCCGTCGAAGACGGTCGCGTCCTGCCAGGCCTGGCCGCCGTGGCCAAGGGGCGTGATCCCGGCCTCTTTCATCTTGTCGAGGACGGCGACGAGTTCCTCCCAGGTGGTCGGCTCGCCCAGGCCGGTGGCGTCCAGCGCGGCCTTGTTGATCCAGACCCAGTTCGTCGAGTGCACGTTGACCGGGGCCGCGATCCACTTGCCGTCCGCCTTCGAGAAGCCCTGCAGGGCGGCAGGAACAACAGCGTCCCAGCCCTCGGCGCTTGCCACTTCGGTCAGGTCGCCCAGCGCGCCCTCAGCGGCCCAGTCCAGGATGTCGAAGCCCAGCATCTGCACGGCGGTCGGCGGGTCGCCGGCGGTGACGCGGGCGCGCAGCGCGGTCATCGCCGCCTCGCCGCCACCACCGGCCACGGGCATGTCGACCCAGCCGATGCCCTTGCTGGCCAGGTCCTCCTTCAGTACGTTCAGCGCGGCCGCCTCGCCGCCAGAGGTCCACCAGTGCAGGACCTCCACATCCTCGGCCAGGGCCAGCGAGGTGGTCATGACCAGCGCGGCAGTCGCAGTCAGGGTTTTTCCGAAAAGGCGCATTGTGGTTCCTCCCTTATGATGCGCATCGCTTGCCCGCCTTGGTCAGCGGGGTCTTACCCAAGGCGCCCGCGTGCGGCCGATCCGCATCACCAGCGACTTGATCTCCATGAATTCGTCCAGCCCGAAGCGGCCGATCTCGCGGCCGAGGCCGGATTGCTTGACCCCGCCGAAGGTGACTTCGGGGAAGCCGTCCATCCAGGTGTTCGTCCAGACCGTGCCCGCCTGGGCACCCCGCGCGAAGGCCAGGCAGGTGTGGACGTTCTCGCTCCAGACGCCCGCGCTCAGCCCGTAGTCGGCATCGTTCACAAGCGCCAGCGCCTCGTCAAGCGTGCGGAAGGGGAGGACGGTCAGGACCGGGCCGAAGACTTCCTCGCGCGCGAGGGCCATGTCGGGGGTGACATTGGTGACCACCGTGGGCTGGTAGAACTGCGCGCCAAGGCCCGGCACCTCCAGCGCCGCGCCCCCCAGTTCGACCTTCGCCCCGGCCTTGCGGGCGGCGGTGACATAGGCGTCGATCTTCGCGCCATGTTCGCGGCTGACGATGGCGCCGACTTGCGTCGTGGGGTCCAGCGGGTCGCCGAAGGCCACCTGCCTGGACAACTCCACCACCCGGGCGGTGAAGGCTTGGGCGATGTCCTGATGCACGATGATCCGGCTGCCCGAGTTGCAGCACTGGCCCACGTTGAAATAGACGCCGAAGACCACGGCATCGGCGGCGCTTTCCAGGTCGGCGTCCGGGAAGATCACCTGCGGGTTCTTGCCGCCGAGTTCGAGGGCGACTTTCTTCAAGGTGGCGCTTGCGGCCGCTGCGATGCCGCGTCCGACGGCGGTGGAGCCGGTGAAGGTCACCATGTCCACCCTCGGGTCGCTGGCAAGGGTCGCGCCGACCGGCTGGCCATGGCCGAGGACGATGTTGACCACCCCGGCCGGAAGCCCCGCCTCGGCCAGCAGTTCGCCAAGGATCACCGTGGTCGAGGGGGTCAGTTCGGACGGCTTCACGACGCAGGTGCAGCCGGCCGCCAGCGCGAAGGGCAGTTTCTGCGACAGGATCCAGAACGGGAAATTCCAGGGCGTGATGATGCTGACGACGCCGATCGGTTCCTTCAGCACCACCGCCAGCATGTCCTCGCCCAGCGAATTATGGCTGTCCCCGTGCAGCGTCCGCGCCAGCGAGGCCGCATAGCGCCAGAGATCGGCGGCGCCCGAGACCTCGCCCCGCGCCTGGGTGATCGGCTTGCCGCTCTCCAGCGTCTCGATCAGGGCCATGCGATCGACGTTGGCCTCGATCAGGTCGGCAACTTTCAGCAGGACCGTGGCGCGGGCCTTGCCGGAAAGCGCGCTCCAGCGGCCGTCGTCGAAGGCCGCGCGGGCGGCGGCGATGGCGGCCTCGGCTTCCGGCTTGCCCCCGCGGGCGGCGCGGCTGACGACCACCCCGTGCGAGGGCGAGAGCCGTTCCGAGGTCGAGCCGTCGGCGCTGTCCTGCCACTGGCCGTCGATAAGGTGGCGGGCCTTGAATACGGGCGGCAAGGCGGTGCCGGTGGCGGGGATCAGGGTCAGGTCAAGCATGTCAGGTTCCCGGAAAGGAAGGGCTGCGTTTGTCGCGGAAGGCAGCGACGCCCTCCTGGCGGTCGGCGCTGGCGGCGATGGCGGCCGAGCCCAGCGCCTCGATCAGCGCGGCGCGGTCTTCGTCCCTGCCGGCATGGATCATGGCCTTGGCGATCTCGGTCGCGCGGGGCGAGAGGGTGGTGACCTTGGCGGCAATCTCCTGGGCGGCCGCGCGGGGGTCCTCGGCCACTTCGGCGACGAACCCGCAGGAGAAAAGCCGCTCGGCCCCGATCCGGCGGCCGAAAAGCGCCATTTCCTTGACCATCCCCTCGGGGATCAGCCGCGCCAGCCGTTGCGAGCCGGACCAGCCCGGCACGATCCCCACCCCGGCCTCCGGCAAGGCGATGGTGGCGCGGGGCGAGATCACCCGGATGTCGCAGGCCGAGGCCAGCTCCAGCCCGCCGCCGAAGGCATGGCCGTTCAGGCAGGCGATGGTGGGTTTCCCCAGCCGCGCCAGCCGGTCAAAGATGCGATGCCCGCCGCGCACCCAGTTCCGCGCGAAGTCGGCGGGGGAAAGCCCACCCCAGGCGTTGATGTCGGCGCCCGAGCAGAAGGCGCGCTCTCCCTCGCCCGTCACGATCACGGCGCGGACCTCGGACCGGCCCTCCACGACCTCCAGGTGGCTGGCCAGCTGGGCCAGCATCTCGACCGTGAAGCAGTTCAGCTTGGCCGGGTTGTCGAGCGTCAGGGTGGCCAGCGACCCCGCGATATGCAGCCGCACGCCGCTCATGGCTGCCACCCCATCGGGCCTTCGGCCAGCAGGGACAGCGGCATGGTCGTGGCGGTCTCGGCCACCGTCACCCTGCCCTGCGAGGCCGCCACGATGTCGCGCGCGGGGTCGATCCCCGGCATGATCTCGGTCGCCACCAGCCCGCGGTCGGTCAGCCGCATCACGCAGCGTTCGGTGACATAAATCACCTCCTGCCCCTGCGCCCGCGCCCGGTTGCCCGAGAAGGTCACATGCTCCACCTTCTCAACCATCTTGCAGAACTTGCCGGGGGTCGTGACCTTTACGCCATTGGCCCCAAGCTCCACCCCTGCCCCGGCCTCGAACCAGCCGGAAAACACGATCTTGCGGGCGTGCGAGGTGATGTCGACGAAGCCGCCGCACCCCACGGTCAGGTAAGGCTTCTTCCCCAGTTTCGAGACGTTGACGTTGCCCTCGGTGTCGATTTCCAGGAAGGACAGGAACGAGACATCGAACCCCGCGCCCTGGAAGTAGATGAACTGCTGCGGCGAGGGCACGTAGCCCCAGGCGTTCGAGGCACAACCAAAGGCGAAGCCGGTCAAGGGCATCCCCCCGACGGCACCCTGTTCGATTGCCCAGGTCACGGCCTCGGGGTGGCCCTCCTCCAGCAGGATGCGCGGGACCATCGCGCTGATCCCGAAGCCAAGGTTCGCCGTCATTCCGCCCTTCAACTCCAGCGCGGCGCGGCGGGCGATGACCTTCTCCACCCCCTGCTCGGCCAGATGGAAGCTCGACCAGGGCCGCATGATCTGGCCCGAGATCGCCGGGTCGTAAGGCGTCTCGCAGGTCTGCTTCTGGTCGGGGTCCAGCACGATCAGATCCACCAGATGCCCCGGCACGCGCACGTCATGCGGCCGCAGGCTCCCGGCAGCGGTCAGCCGGGACACCTGCGCGATGACCAGCCCCCGGTTGTTCCGAGCCGCGATGGCCTGCTCCAGCCCGCCCAGATAGGCGCCCTCGTGTTCATAGGTCAGGTTCCCGTTCTCGTCCGCCGTCGTCGCCCGCAGGATGCAGACGTCGGGCTGGATGTTCGGGTAATGCAGCCAGGTCTCGCCCCCGAACTCCACCCGTTTCACGATCGGCGCCGCCATGCCCCGCGCGTTCATCGCGCAGCCCTCGCGGACCGGGTCGGCGAAGGTCTCCATCCCGACCTTTGTCAGAACCCCCGGACGACGGGCGGCGGCTTCGCGGTGCATGTCGAAGAGGATGCCGGAGGGCACGTTGTAGGCGGCCACCCGGTCCTCGACGATCATCTTCCAGATCTCGGGCATCGGCAGGTTCGACGACCCCGACGGATAGGACCCCGCCAGTACGCGGGCCAGCAGCCCGTCCTGCGCGATCCAGTCCATGCCCTTGACGCCATACATGTCGCCGGCCGCGATCGGATGCAGCGTGGTGATTGCCTTGGGGTGGCCCTCGGACCGGAACCGTTCCCCAAGCGCCTTCAGGACCAGGTCGGGGCAGCCCAGCGCCGAGGAGGAGGACACCGTCACCACCGCGCCATCCGCGATGCGCGCCACGGCCTCTGCTGCGGAAACCAGCTTGCTCATGCCGCCCTCCCGTAATCCACCGCCTGCCGGACCCCGCTCCGCGCCGCCTCGCGCACCGCCAGCGCCACGGCCAGCGAGGCGACCCCGTCCCAGCCGGTGGCGGCGGGCTGACCATGGCCGCTGACGGCGGTCAGGAAGTCGGTGATCGCCTGGACGTACAGGTTGTGATCCGGGAAGGGCACCGCCTCGCGGCCCTTCGCCGTCACCAGTTCCACCTCGCCCACCGGCTGTTGCGTCATCACGCCCCGGGCGAAGATCGAGCCTTCGGTCCCGTGGACCTCCAGCCCCGAGCCGGCAAAGGGATGCGTGAAACTTTCATGGGCCTGCACCATCGCGCCCGAGGGCATGGACCAGACCGACATGGCCGAATCCTCGACTCCCTGCCCCAGCCCGCTGGCACCCATCTGCGCCACGACCGAGACCGGGTCCTCGCCCAGCAGGAAGCGCGCCACATCGGCGTCGTGGACGGTGATATCCGGGATCACCCCGCCGCCCGCCGCCGGATCGTTGATCCGCCAGCCCTGCAGATGCGGCGGCAGATGGACGGCATGGAAGAGCCGCAGGGACAGCACGCGGCCGATCCGGCCCGAGGCGATCAGCGCGCGCACCGCCCGGTGGCTGCCGGAACAGCGCAGATGGTGATTGGTGGCAAAGACCAGACCCGCCGCCTCGGCCGCGCGGACCATGGCCACCGCCTCGGTCACGGTCATCGCCAGGGGCTTTTCGCACAGCACATGCTTGCCCGCCGCAAGCGCTGCCAGGGCCTGGTCGCGGTGCTTTTCGTTGGTTGACGAGATATAGACTGCCCCGATGCCGGGATCGGCCAGCAGATCCGCCAGCCGATCCTGCACCACCGGGATGCCATGCGCGGCCGCATAGTCCCGCGCCCGGCCGGCCGAGCCGCTGTGCAGCGCCGCGACCGCCTGCCCGGCTGCGCGCAGGGCGACGATCACATGCTCTGCCGCAATCGTGCTGGCCCCGATCAACCCCCAGCGCATGTAACCCCCGTCAAGAAATGGATCGTTCCAAACTATGTACTGGAACGATCCAAAACCTGTCAACCCGTTTCCTTCCGCGCCGGGAAGGCCGCAGCAGACCGGATCGGGGGACGTCATTTCCTGATGACAAAACCCCGCCGTGACGGCACGCTATCGCAGGGTGGCTTTTTTCGTGATCCTGGGACTTGTAATAGTTACCTTCATAGCTTTATAGATAACAAGTCATCTGAAAGGACCCGACTCGCATGTCCCCTCTGCGCCAGCTGCTCCTGACCGTCACCCTCCTGTCCCCCCTGTCCGCTCTGGCCGAGCCGGTGACCCTGGTGCCGGTTCCGGTGACGGACTGGAAGGCCGTCTACGGCACGGTCGAGGCGAAGGACCGCATCCCCGCTCGCGCCCGGCTGGGCGGCACGCTGGTCGCGCTCTCGGTGGCCGAGGGCGATGTGGTCGAGGCCGGGCAAGAGCTGGCGCGGATCGTGGACGACAAGCTGGACTTCCAGCTGGCGGCCATCGCGGCGCAGAAGAAATCGCTTTCGGCGCAGCTGGCCAATGCCGAGACCGACCTGAAACGGGGCGAGGAGCTTCTGGCCAATGGCGTCACCACGACCCAGCGCGTCGATGCGCTACGCACGCAGGTCGATGTGCTGAAGGGGCAGATCGCCGCGCTTGATGCACAGTCGGACGTGATCCAGCAGCAGGCACGCGAGGGGCTGGTGCTGGCCCCGGTCGCGGGGCGCGTGCTGGACGTGCCCGTGACCGAGGGCGCGGTCGCCATGCCGGGCGAGGTGGTCGCGGTGATCGGCGGCGGCGGGACCTTCCTGCGCATCGCCGTGCCGGAACGTCATGCCCAGGCCCTACGGGCCGGCGACACAATCCGTCTGTCGGAAGGCACCGAGGGCCGTCTGGCCCGGGTCTATCCGCTGATCGAGGGCGGCCGCGTCACCGCGGATGTCGAGGTCGAGGGCCTGCCCGACACCCACGTCGGCGCGCGGCTTCTGGTCCGCCTGCCCGTGGGCGAGCGTCAGGCCCTGCTGATCCCGGCCGCCTCGGTCGTGACCCGTTCCGGGCTGGATTTCGTGGGCCTCCAGACGGCCGAGGGCGCGGTGCTGCGCAGCATCGTGCCGGGTGAGATGCATGAGGTGGACGGCGTGGCGATGGTCGAGGTGATCTCGGGCCTGGTTGCGGGCGATGTGGTGGTTCCGGCCGACGAGGTGGGCCATGAGTAAGCATCCGCTGGGGATCGCCGGGGGCCTGACCAAGGCCTTCATCAACTCGGCCCTGACCCCGCTGTTCATCCTGGCCGCGCTGGCGGCCGGACTGGTCGCGCTGGTCAGCCTGCCGCGCGAGGAGGAGCCGCAGATCTCGGTTCCTCTGGTCGATATCCATGTCATGGCCCAGGGCCTGAAGGCCGAGGATGCGGTCAAGCTGGTGACCGAGCCGCTGGAGGTGATGGTCAAGGGGATCAACGACGTCGAACATGTCTATTCCTCGACCCGCGACGATGCGGCGATGGTGACGGCGCGGTTCGAGGTCGGCACCCGGTCCGAGGATGCGATCCTGCGGGTGCATGACAAGGTGCGCGCGAATATCGGCGCGATCCCGGTGGGCATCCCCGAGCCGCTGATCGTCGGGCGCGGGATTGACGACGTGGCGATCCTGACGCTGACCCTGTCGGCCGAGAACCTGACCTCGAACGACCTGACCCGCATCGCCCGAACGCTGCAGACCGAGGTCGCGAAGACCGAGGATGTGGGGCTGACCTATCTGGTCGGCGATGCTCAGGACGCGATCCGCATCGAGCCGGACCCGGATCGGCTGGCGCTCTATGGCGTGACGCTGCAACAGCTGGCCGGAAAGGTGGCGCAGGCGAACCGCACGCTGAACACGGGCAAGTTGCGCGATCAGGGCCAGATGGTGGATCTGGTGGCGGGCGAGACGCTGACGGCGCCCTCCGAGGTGGCGAACCTTCTGCTGACCACGCGGGACGGGCGGCCGGTCTATGTCTCGGACGTGGCGACCGTGGCCTATGTCGAGAACACGAAGGACGCCATCGTCTCGCATCTGGCAAAGGACGGGGCGTCGGGTCCGGCGGTGACACTGGCGATTGCAAAGCGGGCAGGCGCGAATGCGGTCGTGGTGGCCGAAGAGGTCCTGCACCGGGTCCACACGCTGGAAGACAAGCTGATCCCCGAGGGCGTGACGGTGACGATCACCCGCGACTATGGCGAGACGGCGAACGAGAAGGCGAACGAGCTCTTGTTCCACCTTGGGCTTGCGACGGTGTCGATCATCGCGCTGGTCTGGCTGGCGATCGGCTGGCGCGAGGCCGGGGTGGTGGCCATCGTGATTCCGGTCACGATCCTTCTGACCCTCTTCGCCGCCTGGATCATGGGCTTCACGCTGAACCGGGTGAGCCTGTTCGCGCTGATCTTCAGTATCGGGATTCTGGTCGATGACGCCATCGTGGTGATCGAGAACATCGACCGCCACTGGGGCCTGGACCGGCGCAAGCCGCGCCTGCAAGCCGCGATCGAGGCGGTGGCCGAGGTCGGGAACCCGACCATCGTGGCGACCCTGACGGTTGTGGTCGCGCTGCTGCCTATGCTCTTCGTCAGCGGGCTGATGGGCCCCTACATGTCGCCGATCCCGGCCAATGCCTCGGCGGCGATGATCTTCTCCTTCTTCGTGGCGGTGATCATCACGCCCTGGCTGATGGTCAAGATCGCCGGCCGGGCCGAGGTGCATGACCACGGCGGCGGCGATGCCCATGGCGGCCATCACGGCGGCTGGCTTGGGCGCGCCTATACCGCGGTTGCCAGGCCGGTCCTGGCCTCGAAACGCCGGGCGCTGGGGTTCCTGCTGGTCACGGCGGCGCTGTCCTTCGGCTCGCTCGCGGCGCTTTACACCCGCGACGTGACGGTGAAACTTTTGCCTTTCGACAACAAGTCGGAGCTGTCGGTGGTCATCGACCTGCCCGAGGGCTCGTCGGTCGAGGCGACGGACCGGGTGGCGCGCGATGTGGCGGATGTGGTGATGCAGCTGCCCGAGGTGACCAGCGTCCAGACCTATGCCGGGACCCCCGCGCCGTTCAACTTCAACGGCCTCGTGCGGCACTATTACCTGCGGTCCGAACCGCAACTGGGTGAGGTTGCCATCAACCTGACGCCGAAAGGCGAACGGGACCGGGCAAGCCATGATGTCGCGCTTGAGCTGCGTGAACGGCTGAAAGCGGTGGCGGTGCCCGAGGGAACCAGCCTCAAGGTCGTCGAACCCCCGCCGGGGCCGCCGGTGATCTCGACCCTGCTGGCCGAAGTCTATGGCCCCGACGCCGAGACGCGGCGCCAGGCGGCGACGCTGATCCGGCAGGCGTTCGAGGAAGTGCCGTTCATCGTCGATGTGGACGACGGCTTCGGCACCCAGGCGCGGCGGTTGCGGGCGACGATCTCGACCGACAACCTGGAGTTCTACGGGGTGCAGGAACAGGACGTGTTCGACACGCTGGCGCTGCTGAACGGCGGGCAGACCGTGGGCTATTCCCACCGCGGCGAAGGCCGCCTGCCGATCCCTCTGGTGGTGGGCCGCGACAAGTCGGACAAGGTGCTGGACGAACGTTTCCTGACCACGCCCATTCCGGCGAACGCCCTTCCCGGCGCGCGCGGCGTGGTGGAGCTTGGCGACGTCATCACCGTCAGCGAAGAGGCCGCGAGCTTCCCGATCTTCCGCCACAACGGCCGCGACACCGAGATGGTGACGGCGGAACTGGCGGGCGATTTCGAGGCCCCGCTCTACGGGATGCTGGCCGTGGCCGAGCAGATCGAGGCGATGGACTGGCCCGAGGGGACGAAGCCCGAGATCGCGCTGAACGGCCAGCCCGAGGACGAAAGCAAGGTCACGCTTCTGTGGGACGGCGAATGGGAGGTGACCTTCATCACCTTCCGCGACATGGGCGCCGCCTTCGCCATCGCGCTTCTGGGCATCTATATCCTGGTCGTGGCGCAGTTCGGGTCCTTCAAGCTGCCGCTGGTGATCCTCACCCCGATCCCGCTGACCTTCCTGGGGATCATGGCCGGCCACTGGCTGTTCGGCGCGCCCTTCTCGGCCCCGTCGATGATCGGCTTCATCGCGCTGGCGGGGATCATCGTGCGGAACTCGATCCTTTTGGTGGACTTCATCCGTCACGGGCAGGGGCCGGTCACGGTGGACCTGCTGATCGAGGCCGGGGCGATCCGCTTCAAGCCGATCCTCCTGACCGCCATCGCCGCCATGATCGGTGCGGTGGTGATCCTGGCCGACCCGATCTTCCAGGGGCTTGCCATCTCGCTGTTCTTCGGCCTGCTCAGCTCGACCCTGCTGACCGTGCTGGTGATCCCGGCGATCTATCGGGTGTTCCGCACATGATTTGCGCCGGATCAAGGACGGCCGATCCATTCGGACAGATGATTACGTCGATGCACCATCAGCGAGGAGACTGAAATGGCACATGTCGTCGTACTTGGCGCCGGGTTGGGCGGTGCCATCATGGCCTACGAGTTGAAGGACCAGCTTCGGCCCGAGGACAAGGTCACGGTCGTCACCAAGGACCCGAAGTACCACTTCGTGCCCTCGAACCCCTGGATCGCCGTCGGCTGGCGCGAGCGCGAGGACATCACCGTCGACCTTGCGCTCACCATGCAGAAGAAGGGGATCGACTTCATCCCCGTCGCGGCCGAGCGCCTGCACCCCGAGGAGAACCGGATCGAACTGGTGGACGGCAAGTCGGTCGCCTACGACTACCTGGTGATCGCGACGGGGCCGGAACTGGCCTTCGACGAGATCGAGGGCTTCGGCCCGCATGGCGGCTTTACCCAGTCAGTCTGCCACATCGACCATGCCGAGGCCGCGAAAGCGGTGTTCGACAAGCTGGTGGCGAACCCCGGCCCCGTCATCATCGGGGCGGCACAGGGGGCAAGCTGCTTTGGCCCGGCCTACGAGTTCCTGTTCATCCTGGAAACCGCGCTGCGCAAGGCCAAGGTCCGCGACCGGGTGCCGATGACCTATGTCACGCCCGAGCCCTATATCGGCCACCTCGGCCTTGACGGGGTCGGCGACACCAAGGGCCTTCTGGAATCCGAGATGCGCAACAAGCACATCAAGTGGATGACCAACACCCGCGTGAAGCGGGTCGAGGACGGGCACATGTTCGTCGAGGAAGTGGGCGAGGACGGCCAGGTGAAGGCCGAAAAGGACCTGCCCTTTGCCTTCTCGATGATGCTGCCGGCCTTCCGGGGGATCAAGGCGGTCTCGGGGATCGAGGGTCTGTCGAACCCGCGCGGGTTCACCATCGTGGACAAGCACCAGCAGAATCCGAAGTACAAGAACATCTTCGCCGTGGGCGTCTGCGTCGCGATCCCGCCGATGGGGCCGACTCCGGTGCCGGTGGGCGTGCCGAAGACAGGCTTCATGATCGAGTCGATGGTCACCGCCACCGCCCACAACATCGGCAACCTGGTGCGGGGCAAGGAGCCCGACAGCATCGGGACCTGGAATGCCGTCTGCCTCGCCGATTTCGGCGACGGGGGCATCGCCTTCGTGGCCCAGCCGCAGATCCCGCCCCGGAACGTCAACTGGTCGTCCTCGGGGAAATGGGTCCACCTGGCGAAGGCGGGGTTCGAGAAATACTTCATCCGCAAGCTGCGGAAGGGGACGTCCGAACCGTTCTACGAAAGCCTCGCACTGAAGGTGCTGGGCATCGACAAGCTCAAGGAAACCACGAAAGGGTAACGAAATGTCGATTGATGCTGCTGTTCTGCGGTTTGCCGGGGTCATGGTCCTTCTCAGCGTCGTGCTGACGGTCTATGTTTCCCCTCTGTTTGTCTGGTTCACCGTGTTCATCGGTCTGAACCTGCTGCAGTCCTCCTTCACCGGCTTCTGCCCCGCGGCGATGGCCTTCCGGGCGCTGGGGTTCAAGAAGGGCTGCGCGTTCGAATAAGGAGAGAGGATGATGGCAGAGATTCTGGAAGGCTTTGGCGGCACGCCGGAGCAGGCTTCGAAGGCGGTGGCGCTGCTGAAGTCGCTGTCGCATGAGGGGCGGCTGCAGATCCTCTGCTGTCTGATCGATGGCGAGCGCAACGTTACGCAACTGGCCGAGGCGCTGGGGGCAAGTCCCGTCAGCGTCTCGCAACAACTGATGCGGCTGCGCGCGGAAGGCATCGTGAACACCCGGCGCGAGGGGAAGAGCGTGATCTACCAGCTTGCGCGCGAGGAGGTGGCGGCGGTCGTCGGCGTGCTGCGCGACACTTTCTGCCGACACCCCTCGGCCGCGGCCTGACCCAGGTGCCGCGGCCCCCTTTGGCTGCGCCCCCCGCTCAGACCGACTGCAGGCGCCGCGCGGCAAGCCAGCTGGCCAGCGCCATGCCGCCTGCCGTTGCGAGGCACAGCGGCAGCCCGCCCAGCTGATAGCTCAGCCCCGACAGCAGCGTCCCGGTCAGCCGCCCGGCCGCGTTGGCCATATAATAGAACCCCACATCCCGCGTGATCCGCTCGGCCTGTGCAAAGGCCAGGATCAGGTAGGAATGGATCGAGGAATTGACGGCGAAGACAAAGCCGAAGACCAGAAGCCCCGCGATCAGCGTGACGGTCAGCCAGGGCGCGGGACCCTGGGACAGCCAGGCCGCCCCGGCCAGCAGAAAGGGGATCGGCACCGGAAGCCCCGCCCAGAACACGGCCTTGCGCACGGTCTCGGCCTCGGGCTGGCCCTTCGCCCCCAGAAGGCGCGGCGCATAGGCCTGCACCGCGCCATAGGCGATGATCCAGAGCGCGAGGCCCCCCCGATCAGGAAAAAGGCCGCGCGCCGCCCCTCGACCGTGCCGTCCGACAGGACCGCCTGGAAATAGACCGGGATCCCCACGACGAACCACAGATCCCGCGCGCCGAACAGGAACAGGCGCGCCAGGCTCAGGCGGTTCACCCGCGCGTCCTGCGACCGCCAGCCGCACCAGGCCTCATCCGCCGTCATCCGGCCGGGCAGCCCCGCCGGAAGGAACAGGACGACCGCCAGCAGGATCAGCGCCAGCACCCCGGCCATGCCCCAGACCGCCGCCTGAAACCCCGCCAGCGCCAGCAGCGCCGCGCCCAGGAAGAAGCCCAGGCCCTTGACCGCGTTCTTCGAGCCCGTCAGCAGCGCCACCCAGCGGAACAGCCCGCCCTCCCCCTGCGGCGCCAAGAGCTTGACCGCGGATTTCGAGGACATCTTGGCCAGGTCCTTGGCCACGCCCGACACCCCCCTGCACTGCCATCACGAACCCGACCGAGGCCGCGACGCCCCAACCCGGATCAAGCTGCCCCAGCGCCTCCAGCGCGCCGATCTGCAAAGCCGGCCCGCCGTAAAGCATCGCCGCCAGCCCGAACCGCGCCGCAAGCCACCCGGCCCCCAGGTTGGTCACGATCCCCGCGACCTCGTACAGCAGGAACAGCCAGGCCAGCTGGACCGGGCTGAACCCCAGCCCGTTGAAATGCAGAAGCACCAGCATCCGCAAGGCGCCATCCGACAGCATGAAGGCCCAGTAGGCCGCCGTCACCGCCGCATAGGCGCGCAAGGGGGTCACAGCGACCCCGCGACCAGCCGCGCGATATCCGCCAGCCGGCAGGCATAGCCCCATTCGTTGTCATACCAGGCATAGACCTTCACCTGGGTCCCGTTGATCACCATGGTCGACGGCCCGTCGATGATTGAGGACCTGGGATCGTTGGTGAAATCGCAGGACACCAGCGGCCGGGCCTCATAGCCCAGGATGTCCTTCAGCGACCCTTCGGCCGCCGCGGCAAAGAGCGCATTTACCTCCTCGGCCGTGGTGGCCCGCTCCACCTCAAGCACGCAATCGGTCAGCGAGGCGTTCAGAAGCGGCACCCGCACCGCATGGCCGTTCAGACGCCCCTTCAGCTCGGGATAGATCAGCGTGATCGCGGTGGCCAACCCGGTGGTCGTCGGGATCAGGTTCATCAACGCCGACCGCGCCCGGCGCATGTCCTTGGCGGGACGGTCCACGATGGTCTGGGTGTTCGTCACGTCATGGATCGTGGTGATCGAGCCATGGCGGATGCCCAGCGTCTCATGGATCACCTTGACCACGGGGGCGAGGCAATTCGTCGTGCAAGAGGCCGCCGTGACCAGCCGTTGCGAGCCGTCGTAAAGGTGATGGTTCACCCCATAGACCAGGTTCAGCGCTCCACCGTCCTTGACCTGCGCGCTGACCACCACCTTCCGCACTCCCGCCGCATGATAGGGCGCGATCTTCGCCGCCGTCTTGAAGACGCCGGTGCAGTCGATCACCAGATCGACGCCCAGTTCGGCCAGCGGCAGCGCCTCGATCGTCTTTTCGTGCGTCAGACGGATCGGGCTTGCCGTTCAGTACCAGAGCCCCCTCGCCCGCCGCCACCGGCGTGCGCCAGCGACCGTGGACCGAGTCGAACTCTCGGGCCGACCGCGCCCGACGTCGAGCGCGAGATCGCCGATCAGGGCTTCGGTCGCCTCAAGGTCGACCGCATAGAACAGGGACCGCCTTTGCCGGGCGACGGTCTCCAGCCCCGCCGCCGTCAAGTCGGCGAGGTGGTGCGACAGCGTATTCGGCTTCAGCTGCAGCGCCTCGGCGATCTCGGTCGGCCGCGCGCCCTGCGGGGCGAAGCGGATCAGCAGCCGGAAGACGGCAAGGCGGCCGGGATGGCCCAAGGTGGCGAAAGCCTGGCTGGCGCGTCAATTTCCATAATTCCCGAATATCGGAAGTATTGGGCCGCGCCCAATGAAGGTTTCATGACAAAAGGGCCGGTCGGCCCGGCACACACATGCAATGATAGGGGGAAGAGTGGTACCGCCTCCCCGGCTCGAACGGGGGACCCCCAGATCCACAATCTGGTGCTCTAACCAACTGAGCTAAGGCGGCACTCGGGGGCGATTTAGCCCCCCTCCCCCCGGAATGCAAGCGGCTTTGCAGCGGTTTCGCCGGGCGGGGCGCGCGAATTTTCCTTGCGCCCCGCCCGGCCGCCCGCTACCCCGCGCCAAAGTCAGGAGGCTGGCCATGGGCATCAACTCACCAAGCGAGATCGCTGCAAACCTGCAGATCGGGCCGACCGATGCGGGGATGGTGCGGATCTATGTCGAGGCGGAAGGCGGGATCGACCTGCCGCTGGACTTCGACCCGGAAGAGGCCGAGGAAATCGCCGAGGAACTGCGCGCCGCTGCCGAGGCCGCGCGGGCGATGGGGGCGAAACCGGCGGGCAAGCCGAAGAAACGCTGATCCAGGGGGCCAGATTCCTTCGAAGGAATTTGCGGCTCAACCGATGAAACCGGGATCGCGCAATCCCTGCAGCCGCGAGGCCGCCGCCCGGGCGAAGGTGCGCAGCACGACCTTGCGCCGTGCGCCCGACAGCGGCACCTCGGGCGCCATGCGCACAACCTCGGCGTCATAAGGATCGGCCAGGATCAGCCCCGTCCCTTCGGGCAGAAGCTCCACCGGGAAATCCGCGTCCACCGCCCAGAAGAAGCGGTCGCACCAGTCGAGATAGCCCTGCCATTTGCGGTCGGCGCGGAAATCCGCCCGGCCGGACTTGCATTCCACGACCCAGACTTCGCCCTTCGGGCCCAGCGCCATCACGTCGACCCGCAGGCCGGGCGTCGGGATCAGTTCTTCCACGCAGACGAAATCCAGCGCCCGAAGCCCGCGCGAGACGCCACGCTGCAACCGCTGGCCGGGCTGCAGCGGCAGAAGGTCGGTCGGCGGGGAAGCGGGCATTTCCATGCCGAAAATATGAACCAAAGGTGAACATCTGTCCAGCCTTGCAGCCGCCCGCCCGGCGCCCTATCTTGATGAATGGCGGGTGCTGCTCCTCGCGTGCGGGCCGATTTTCCAGTGGCCGATAAGCAAGCGAACGGGGGCTGGCTCTGCCCGGATCCTGGTCCGGGTATCTGGCGCCCACCTGAGACCTCTGGCTCTCGGGAAAACCCATGGTTCCCACGGTTGCTGCGGGCCCGCCACCCTAGCCGCCATCCCGCAAAACCGCCGGACTTCGCAAGCGAAGTCCAATCCGATTTTCGCAGAAAATCGGTCCCGACCGGACCGTCAGCGCCTGCGATGTGCCGTCTGCACGACCTTCACCGGCACCAGCGCCGGCTCACGCGCGCCATGACCGCCGCCCGGGCCTTCCTCCGGTTCGGCCATCGCCATCACCCGGAAGGCGAACTGCACGCCCGAGAACACGATCCCGTTGAACACAACCAGCATCGCCGCCGCGACCAGCCCGATGTCCGACCCCAGGATCAGATGGCCGACGCCAGCCACGTCCCACCAGACCAACCCGCCCGTGAACAGGGCCGAGATCGCGAAGCCAAGGCCCACGCTGCGGATATAAAGGCGGACGAGTTCTGGCATCGGTCCCTCCATGTCTGATCCAAAGCTAGGACGCGCGCGTGGCGAATCCAAGCCTCAGATCGTGATCCGCGCGAATCCGTCGCGGATTGCGGCCGACCAGGCCTCGCTCATCGCACGGAAGGTGGGGTCGCCCGCCTCGATCCGGCGGCGCAGGCCGACCTTGCAGGCGTCCTTCTCGATCACCGCCAGGTCCAGCGGCATCCCGACCGACAGATTGGACCGCAGCGTCGAATCCATCGACAGAAGCACCGCCTTCTGCGCATCGACGAGGCTGGTCGCGGGCTTCACGATCCGGTCCAGAATCGGCTTGCCGTATTTGTGCTCACCGATCTGCAGGAAGGGTGTGTCCTCGGTCGCCTCGATGAAATTGCCCTCGGGATAAATCAGGAACAGCCGCATCCCCCCGCCGCGACGCTGGCCCGCGACGATCATGCTGGCCGAGGCCCCCTGCATCGCCGAGAGTTTCAGGTCCACATCCGCCCGCACCTCGGCCAGCTTGGCACCGACGATTTCGGCCACCTTCAGCATGGTGGGGGCCAGCATGATGCTGGTCTCGGGCGTGGCGTCCTTGTCCTCGATCGCCTCGCGCAGCTTGGCCAGCGTCGTCTGGGTGACCGACAGGCTGCCCGCGGTCATGATGGCGATCACCCTTTCGCCCGGATCCTCGAAGGTGAACATCTTGCGGTAGATCGAGATATTGTCGACCCCGGCATTGGTGCGCGTGTCGGACAGAAGCACCATCCCCTCGTTCAGCAAAAGCCCGACGCAATAGGTCATTGTCCGTCCCCCGTTCCTTGGCCAAGCCTATTGGGCCGCCTGCTGGACCGCAACTTTCCCATCCATCGCCTCGCCACCCGATACTCCCGGCCGAACTGCCTGCCGCTTTTTCGCACTGGAGCAGCCGTCCCGCCTGTCGCAAATCCCCGGCACAAGAGTCGTGCCCGCGATCCAGCGGTCTGCCCCAACTTCAGGCAACCGATTCCTCCGGCCCATGCCTCGTCGATTCTGTAACACGGCCTGCAGAACTGCCAGCCCCCGCGACTTCTCCGTCACCGCGCCGACCAGACCCGGTCCAACGCTCTGGCAGGACCATCCGTTTCCGCTGCAAACCAGGAGCTTGCCCTTGCGCGCCTTGGCAATCCCGCTGCTTGCCCTTTTCGCCGCTACAGAAGCGCAGGCGCAGGACTGGTCCGGAGCCTATTTCGGCCTGGGCACAAGCAATCTGAGCGGGCAACAGGAAACGCCCCGCGCCAGCCCCCCGCAGGGATCAGGCCCAGCGCAATTCCGCAAGAAGCGGCAGATGGTCCGACGGCTGCACCCCTTTCCGCCAGGGCACCGACAAGGGCTCCAGCTCCAGATCATGGCTGTGCGCCATCCGGTCCAGCGCCAGCCGCGGCCTGCGCGAGGGATAGGTCGGCGCCGGTTCCATCAGCCGGAAGGCGCGCACCAGCCGACCCAGCCCCACGTTCCGGGAATATTCGTTGAAATCCCCCAGGATCAGCGTCGGCCGCGGCGGGTGGCGCAGGACCGCCTCGCGCACCGCATCCAGCTGCTTGCGGCGCGAGCTGCGCAACAGGCCCAGATGCAGCCCCACCAGCCGCAAGGCCGCCGGACCATCCAGATCCGCGATCACCGCGCCGCGCGGCTCGAACCCCGGCAGGTCCAGCCGGTCCAGCCCCGCCAGGTGAAACCCCGGTCGCACCAGCAGCGCGTTGCCATGCCAGCCGATGCTCGCCGCATTGCGCCCGATGGGCAGCGGCACCAGGCCCGTCCGCGCCTCGATTACGTCGCGCGGCAGGGCCGAGGGCCGCAGCCCCAGCCGGAAATCCGCTTCCTGCAGGGCCACGATATCCGCCCCCAGCGCCGCGATCCCGTCCAGCACCCGGTTCGCGTCGCGCTTCAGGTCGGTGCCAAGCCCCGCCCGGATGTTCCAGGTTGCCACTTTCAGCGACGGCTTTGATTCCCGCGTCATCATCCCTATATAGGTCAGGCACAGCCCAGCAGGAACGCCAGATGCCCGCGCCATCGCTTCTTGTCCTGAACGGCATCCGCCTTTTCCTTGCGGTCGAGGCGACGATCGGTCTGGTGCGCGGCAACTGGCTGGCGATCTTCGTCGCGGTGGCGGCTCTGGTCCTGACGCTTTTGCCGCAGCTTCTGGCCAGCCGGGTCAACCTGCGCCTGCCGAACGGCTTTCTGGCGGCCATCGCGGCCTTCGTGCTGGCGACGATCTACCTCGGCGAGATGCACGATTTCTACAACCGCTTCTGGTGGTGGGACCTGGTGCTGCACGGCACCTCGGCGATGGGCTTCGGGATCCTCGGCTTCCTGCTGATCCTGATGCTCTTCGAGGGAGACCGCTATGCCGCGCCGCCCTGGGCGATCGGGATCCTCAGCTTCTGCGCCGCGATGACCGTGGGCGTGCTGTGGGAGGTGTTCGAATTCGCGATGGACCAGCTCTTCGGCTTCAACATGCAGAAATCGGGGCTGCGGGACACGATGGGCGACCTGATCGTGAACGCAGTCGGGGCCGCCCTGGCCGGGCTGGCGGCGAATGCGCTACAGCCGCGCGCATGGATGCCCTGCCGCCGCTGCCCGTCACCGAAGCCCTGCCGCGCCTGGTCGAGGCGCTGCGGCAGGGGCCGAACGCCGTGCTGGTCGCGCCCCCCGCCGCCGGCAAGACCACGCTGGTGCCCCTGGTCCTGCGCCACGAG
>JBKHWC010000063.1:0-19987 GCA_046569765.1 Alphaproteobacteria bacterium
CGAGATTGCCCCCGAGGTTGCGAATGCGCTCGCCGGCGGCGGCGCCGTGGTCGCGCTGGAAAGCACGATCATCACCCACGGCATGCCATTTCCTCAGAATGTGGAAACAGCTCGCCGGGTCGAGGCCGAAATCCGCGCCTATGGGGCCACTCCGGCCACCATCGCAATCATGGACCGACAGATCCATATCGGCCTGACCGACCCGCAGCTTGACACCCTTGGCCAGGCGCAGGGGGTGGCGAAGTTGTCGCGTGCGGACCTTGCGGCCTGTCTTGCCACAGGCGGCACCGGGGCCACGACGGTCGCGGCCACCATGATCTGCGCCCATCTCGCCGGGATCGGCGTCTTCGCGACCGGCGGGATCGGCGGGGTGCATCGCGGGGCAGAGACGAGCTTCGACATCTCGGCCGACCTGCGCGAACTGGCCGAAACCCCGGTGACGGTGGTCGCGGCCGGGGCCAAGGCGATCCTCGATCTGCCGAAGACGCTGGAATACCTCGAAACCCTCGGCGTCCCCGTCATTGCCTATGGCCAGGACGATTTCCCCGCCTTCTGGTCGCAGAGCTCGGGACTGAAGGCGCCCTTGCGCATGGACAGCCCCACTGCCATCGCCGCAGCCCAGCGGATGCGGGCGCGCCTTGGCTTGCCGGGCGGGCAGCTTGTCGCCAACCCGATCCCGCCCGCAGCCGAGATCCCCCGCGCCGAGATCATGCCGCATATCGAGACCGCGCTGGCCGAGGCCGAAGCGCAGGGCATCGCCGCCAAGGCGGTCACGCCCTTCCTGCTGCAGCGCATCTTCGAGCTGACCCAGGGACGCTCGCTGAGCGCCAACATCGAGCTGGTGCTGAACAATGCGCGGCTTGGGGCTGCCATCGCCCGGGAACTGGCCGCGACGGCCTGAATTTCCCGTGGCCCGCCATTGCGCAGGGCCGGTCGCAACCCCTAGATTGACGCGGAAGAGGGACAGTGACCACGTGACCGAACCGCATCCGCACCACCGCCGCGGCTTTCTTGCCAGCCTGCGCGCCAGTTTCCTGACCGGCCTTGTCGTCGTCCTGCCCATCGGGCTGACGATCTACTTCGTCTGGGCGGTGATCGGCTGGATCGACGGCTGGATCCTGCCGCTGATCCCGTCCTACTGGCAGCCTGACGTCGTGATCCGCCGCTGGTTCGGGCCCGACTACGAATTCCCGGTCCGCGGAGTCGGCGTGCTGGTCTTCCTGATCGTCACGATCATCATCGGCTGGATGGCCAAGGGCCTCATCGGCCGGTCCATCATCCGCTCGGGTGAGGATCTGGTGGACCGGATGCCCGTGATCCGTTCGGTCTATGGCGCGATCAAGCAGGTGGCCGAGACCTTCTTCAACAAGAAGGAACAGAGCTTCGACAAGGTCGTGCTGGTGGAATTCCCTCGCCCCGGCAGCTGGGCGCTGGGGTTCATGTCGACCCGGCCCAAGGGCGAACTGGCCGAGCGTCTGGCGGCGCTTGGCCCCGACATGTCGGCGGTCTTTGTCGGCCTCACCCCCTTTACCAGCGGGATGCTTCTCTTCGTGCCGACGCAGGACCTGGTGGTGATGGACATGGGCGTGGACGACGCGGCCAAGCTGATCGTCTCGGGCGGCCTGGTCTATCCCCTGCCGAAGGACCCGGCTGTCTAGGCCAGCACATCCCGCAGGTCGGTCGAGGGTTCGTGGCCGATCTTGGCGGCACCCTCGGTCAGGAACCGCTCGGCGGCCGCGCGGCCCGCCTCTTTCAGCCGGTGCAGAAGCAAGGGCGTCGGCGAGAGCTTGGAATCGGCGCTGAGGTCGTTCATCAGCCGGTCATCGGCGATCATGTGGACGTTCACCGCCTTCATCGTGCCTGGCTCCATCCGGCCCTCGGCGATCAGGCGGCGGACAAAGTTGATCGCGCGCAGTTCGCCCAGAAGGCTGGCGTTGAAGCTGATCTCGTTGACCCGGTTCTGGATGTCCAGCGCGGTCTCGGGCAGTTCGTCGCGCCGCATCGGGTTGATCGAGACGACCAGGATGTCGTCCGGCAGATCCGGCTCATACAGCGGGAAGAGGGCCGGGTTACCGGCAAATCCGCCGTCCCAATAGGCCTCGCCCTCGATCTCGACCGTCTGGAACACCGTGGGCAGGCAGGCCGAGGCAAGCAGCGCCTCGGGCGAAAGCTGGGAGCCGGTGAAGACCTTGATCCGGCCGGTGCGGACATTGGTCGCGCTGACGAAAAGACGGGGGCCCTCGGTCGCGCAGACCTCGCGGAAGTCGAGGTCGCGGACCACCGGCTCCAGCGGGTTCTTCCAGCTGTCGCCCCAGATCTGTGGCGAGAAGACCTGCGCGGCCAGCGCCTGCGGCGAGAAGGGCAGGACCGCCGCGCTGGCCGTCTGCCAGAAGCGCAGCGCGGGGACGAAGGGTTGCAGCCAGGGCATCATGCGGAAATCGCTGATCCCGGCGATCTGGTCCCAAAGCCGGTCCAGCCGGACCCGCGCGCCCTTGCGGCCGCCCTCGATCAGCCCGGCCTTCAAGGCCGCCCCGTTCAGCGCCCCGGCAGAGGTGCCCGAGACTGCCGCGATTTCCAGATCCTCGTCCTGCAACAGCCGGTCCAGGACGCCCCAGGTAAAGGCGCCATGCGCTCCCCCACCCTGCAGGGCCAGGTTCACCCGCTTCATGGCCGGGACCCGCAAATCATTTTGAAAGGATCTTGCCCCCTCACAGCGCCGTCCAGCCGCCGTCGACGCTGATCGTGGTGCCCGTCACCTGCTCGGCCGCCGGGCTGCACAGATAGACCGCGGTGCCGCCGATCTGTTCCACGGTGGCGAACTGGCGGCTGGGCTGGCGTTGCAGCATCACCTCGCGCAGCACCGTCTCGCGGTCCATGTTGTGCACCTTCATCTGCTCCGGGATCTGCGCCTCGACCAGCGGGGTGAGGACATAGCCCGGGCAGATCGCGTTGCAGGTGATCCCCTGCCCTGCCACTTCCAGCGCCACGGTCTTGGTCAGGCCGACGACGCCATGTTTGGCCGCGACATAGGCCGATTTGAAGGGGCTGGCCGTCAGGCCATGCGCCGAGGCCACGTTGACGATCCGCCCCCAGCCGCGCGCCTTCATGCCCGGCAGCGCGGCCGCCGTGGTGTGGAAGGCTGACGAGAGGTTGATCGCCAGGATCGCATCCCATTTCTCGACCGGGAACTCCTCGACCGGGCTGACGAACTGGATGCCGGCATTGTTCACCAGGATGTCGCAGCCCCCGGCCTTTTCCACCAGCGCCCGGCACTCCGCCGCCTTGGACATGTCGGCCGCGATATAGCGCACCGCGACCCCATGCTTCGCGCCAATCTCCGCCGCCAGCGCGTGATCTTCGGGCCGGTCGGTGAAGCTGTTCAGAATCACCTCGGCCCCGGCGGCGGCCAAAGCCTCGGCCACGCCCAGACCGATTCCCGAATTCGACCCGGTGACGACCGCCCGCTTGCCCTTCAGAACCATGTCAAACCCCTTTGCTGCACCTGCAAACGGATCATAGGGCGGGTCGGTTGCCAGATTCCAGCCGCAGCGCCAAAAAAAACGCCGGCGCAAGGCCGGCGTTAAGTCTTTGAGGCAGGTTTCATACAGGCAAGAAACCTATCGAGCAGTACCTTCTATATAGTCCCCTCTCCGCCGATGGCCAAGCTAAAAGTTTGAATATCCAACACTAGCCGCTTAGGGTTCGGGGCGAAGAACAACAGCTTACACGAGGGACGCCCCGCGATGCTGCGCCACCTGCCCACCCGTCTAGCCCTGGTCCTGACCCTTGCCGCCAGCGCCGCCCTGGCCGAGCCCCAGCATGGCATAGCTATGTATGGCGACCCCGCGCTTCCCCCGGATTTTGTGTCCCTGCCGCAGGCGAACCCGGACGCGCCGAAGGGCGGCAGCATCACCCTGTCGATGACCGGCAGCTTCGACACGCTGAACCCGTTCATCACCAACGGCACCGCCGCCGAGGGCATCGCCCCCTTCACCTTCGAGACGCTGATGGCCCGCAGCTATGACGAGCCCTTCACGCTCTACGGCCTTCTGGCCGAATCGATCCAGACCGACGAGGCCCGGACCTTCGTCGAATTCACCCTGCGCGAGGGGGCCCGATTCTCGGACGGCACGCCCGTGACGGTCGAGGATGTGCTGTGGTCGTATGAGACGCTGGGGACCCTCGGCCACCCGCGCTATCACACCGCCTGGAAGAAGATCGCCAAGGCCGAAGCGACCGGCCCGCGCACGATCCGCTTCACCTTCAACACCGAGGACCGCGAACTGCCGCTGATCCTCGGCCTGCGGCCGATCCTCAAGAAGGCCGACTTCGAGGGCAAAGACTTCGAGGCGACGACGCTGGACAAGCTCACCGGCTCGGGCCCCTATATCGTCGACCAGGTCGATCCCGGCGTCCAGATCACCTACAGGCGCAACCCCGACTGGTGGGGCAAGGACCTGCCGATCAACCGCGGCCAGTGGAATTTCGACACGATCCGCTACGATTACTATTCCAACCCGGTGGCGATCTTCGAATCGGTCAAGACCGGCGCGATCTCGGCCTATCGTGAGGACAACATCGCCCGCTGGGCCAGCCGCTACGACTTTCCCGCGCTCGCCAGCGGAGAGATGATCAAGCTCGAGGTGCCGCATGACCGCCCCTCGGGGATCATCGGGCTGGTGATGAACACCCGCAAACCGCAGTTCCAGGACTGGCGCGTGCGCGAGGCGATGATCGAGCTGTTCAACTTCGACTTCATCAACCAGACCGTCACCGGCGGTGTCTCGCCCCGCATCACCTCGTATTTCTCGAACAGCCCCTTCGCCATGCAGCCCGGCCAGCCGGCCGAGGGCGGTGTCCTGGCGCTGCTTGAGCCCTTCAGGGCCGACCTCCTGCCCGGCATGCTGGAAGGCTACGCCCTGCCCCAGCCCGACGGCACGCCGCAGAACCGGCCCGGCCTGCGCCGGGCGCTGGCACTATTCGAGGAGGCGGGCTGGACCGTCGGCGACGATGGCGTGCTGAAAAACGCGGACGGCACGCCCTTCGCCTTCGAGATCCTGCTGACCATCGGCCAGGACGAGGTCGCCTCGGTCGCCGCGATCTATATCGAGGCGCTGAAGGATGTGGGGATCGAGGCCCGCGTCACCATGCTGGACAGCGCGCAGATGAAGGCGCGGACCGACAGCTTCGACTTCGACATGACCTACATGATCCGCACCATGTCGCTGTCGCCCGGCAACGAGCAGAACCTTTACTGGTCCTCGGCCGCCGCCGATACCGAAGGCTCGCGCAACTGGATGGGGGTGAAGTCGCCCGCGATCGACGCGGTCATCGCCGCGATGCTGACCGCCCGCAGCCAGGAGGATGCCGCCACCGCTGCCCAGGCGCTGGACCGGCTGCTGACGGCGGGGCGCTATGTCGTCCCCTTCTGGTTCGCCGACCGCAACCTGATCGTCCACGACGCCAACCTGAAGCATCCCGAGCGGGTGCAGCTTTACGGCGACTGGGCGACGTCCTATCTTCCCGCGCTGTGGTGGTACGAAGAATGACCGCCAAGGCAGCAACGAACAGGTTAGACCCATGCGCAAACTTGCCCTGATCGCCACCCTTATGGCCCTTACCGGCTGCAACACCGTCGCCGGCGTGGGCGAGGATGTCTCGGCCGGCGCCCGAACCGTGCAGGACATGTTCTAAGGACAATCCGTCCCGCCAGACACAGGACCGCCGCGCCCCCGCGAGGCGGCTTTCTGCTGCGCGCTGCATCCCGTCAGACCAGCGAGGTAACCCAGAGGATCGTCGCATCCTCTTCCGACAGGCTGATCACATTGTGCCCCATCGCCGCGTCGTAATAGGCGCTGTCACCGCGGCGCAGGTCCACCGGCTCGTAGAACTCGGTATAAAGCCGGACGATCCCGGTCAGGACGTAAAGGAATTCCTCGCCGTCATGGCGGACCCAGCCGTCGAATTCCTCGAAGGCGCGCGCCCGAATCGTGGCGCGATAGGGCAGCATCTGCTTGCGGGTCAGACTGGGCGCCAGAAGCTCGTGCTCATAGGTCACGGTGGCCTGGGCCTGGCCCTCGCCCGCCTTGGTCACCACCATCCGGCCCATGACCTGCTGCTTCGATGGCGGGGTGAACAGCTGCGGCACTGAAATCGCCAGCCCCTGCGCGAGCTTCTTCAGCGCCTCATAGGTCGGGCTCATCTGCCCGTTTTCGATCTTCGACAGGGTCGAGCGCGCCAGACCTGCCCGACTGGCCGCCTCTTCCAGCGTCCAGCCCAGGGACCGGCGCAATTCGCGCACGCGCTCGCCCAGGTTCACGGGCTCCACATGCGCTTCGCCCCCGGCCTCGCGGGCGACGCGGATCATGGTCTTGGGGTCGGTCGGCTGCATGAGCCCCCGATAGCCCGGCCGCCGGACGCTTGCAACCGGCGCGCGCAGATGCGACCCCTTCCCCATGCTTTCGGTCGTCGACACCCGCCCGCACCCTGCCCTGCCCGCCCGGATGAACCTGGCCGCGCATGTGCTGGCGCGCAGAGCGGACGAAAAGCCCGCGCTGGTCATCCTGCACCCCGACCGGGACGAGATCATTTCCTACGCCCGTCTCCGCGCCCTTGTTTTCGGCTGCGCCACGCAGCTGTTGTCGCTTGGCCTTTGCCCCGGCGACCGCGTGCTTCTGCGCCTTGCGAACGGCCCGGCCTTTCCCATTTCCTTCCTTGGCGCAATCGCGGCCGGTCTGGTCCCGGTCCCGACCTCCGCCGCACTGACCGCCGCAGAAGTCGCCCGCCTGACGCCCCTCGTCACGCCCCGCCTCACCCTTGCCGACCCCGGCCTTCCTGTGCCCGAGGGCATCCCGACCTTAGCCCCCGACCATGCCCTCTGGGAGAGCTTGCCGCCCCACTGCCCGACCGAAGCCGATCCGCATGACGAGGCCTATGTCATCTTCACCTCCGGCACCTCGGGCCGCCCCTCGGCCGTCAGCCATGCCCACCGCGCGATCCTTGCGCGCCAGGCCATGCACCAGGGATGGGAAGGGCTGACACTCGACGACAGGCTGCTTCATGCCGGGGCAATGAACTGGACCTATACGCTGGGCACTGGCCTGATGGACCCCTGGACGCTGGGCGCGACCGCGCTCGTTCCTGCGCCGCACACCCCCGCCACCGCGCTTCCTGCGCTGCTTGCGCGCAGCAAGGCCACCCTTTTCGCCGCCGCCCCCGGCGTCTTTCGCCAGATGCTGCGCGCGCCCATCCCGCCGCTTCCCCACCTTCGCCATGCGCTCTCGGCCGGCGAGGCCCTGCCCGCCGCCACCCGCGCCGCCTGGGAAGCCGCGACCGGCACGCAGATCCATGAGGCACTGGGGATGACCGAGGTCTCGACCTACCTTTCCGGCGCACCCAGCCGCCCTGCCCCGCCCGGCACCGCAGGCCATGTCCAGCCTGGCCGTCATGTCGCGATCCTCGACGACCAAGGCGAGCCCACCCCCCGCGGCGAACCCGGAGAGCTTGCCGTCGCCACCACCGACCCCGGTCTGATGCGTGGCTACCTGGGCGAGGCTCCACCGCAGGGCCCCTGGTTCCGCACCGGCGATGCGGCCGTTATGGCCTCGGATGGCGCGATCACCCATCTTGGCCGCAAGGACGACCTGCTGAACGCGGGCGGCTTCCGCGTCTCGCCGACCGAGGTGGAAGCCGCCTTCCACGACATTCCCGGCCTGCACGCCTGCGCCGCGACCGAGGTCGAACCCAGCCCCGGCACCCGGATCATCGCGCTTTTCTACGAAGGAGAGTGCGCGATCGACGAGGCGCTTCTGCACCAGCGCGCCGAAGCCGCCCTTGCCCGCTGGAAGCAACCGCGCCACTACCAGCACATCGCCAGCCTGCCGCGTACCGCGACCGGCAAGCTGATCCGCCGTGCGCTGGCCGCCCAGTTCAGGAGACCCGAATGACCCGCCCTGCTATCCGACTGGACATCTTCTCGGACCCGGTCTGCCCCTGGTGCTATGTCGGCAAGGCCAACCTTGACCGGGCGATCGCCCAGCACCCGGACCATCCGTTCCAGATCCAGTGGCATCCGTTCCAGTTGAACCCCGACATGCCGGTCGAGGGCGTGGCCAAACGCGCCTATCTGGAGCAGAAGTTCGGCGGCAAGGCCCGGGTCGATGCCGTCCACGAACGCCTGCGCGAGGTCGCCCGCGCCGCCGGCGTTGCCCTCGACCCTGACAAGCCGCAGCGGATGCCCAATACGCTCAACGCCCACCGTCTGATCCACTGGGCCGGAATCGAGGGCCGTCAGCAAGCCGTCGTCGACGCCCTTATGCGCGCTTACTGGGCCGAGGGACGCGATATCGGCGACGCAGGCACCCTCGCTGCAATTGCCGGAGAGCAGGGCATGGACCCCGAGGCCACGCTGCGCCTTCTGCAGTCGGACGCCGATGCCGACGACATCGCCGCCCGCGACGCCGATGCCCGCGCAAAGGGGGTGAATGCCGTCCCCACCTTCCTGATCGCGCAGCACTACGTCGTCTCCGGCGCCCAGCCGCCCGAACTTTGGGGCCAGGTGATTCAAGAGCTCAGCGCCCGCGAGCAAGAGAACTGACCGACACGCCCCTGCCGCAAGGCGAATTCCTGGTTCTGATGGCGATGCTCTTCGCCAGCATGGCGCTGTCGGTCGACGTGCTGCTGCCCGCCCTGCTCGATATCGCCGCGAGCCTCTGCCTTCCCGTCAGCCCTTCTTCCCCGCCTTCACCACCTCGGCCAGGTCGCGGGCGATGGCGAAAGCACCCTTGATCCGGTCGGCTTCGGACTTCATCTCGCCCTGCAGCACGATCCTGTTGCCATTGACCTTCGCGGCCGGGCCCTGCTGTTTCAGGAAGTCGACCAGCCCGGCCGGATTGGCGAACTTGTCGTTGTGGAAGGCGATCGTCGCCCCCTTCGGCCCGGCATCCAGCTTCGAAATCCCCGCCCGTTTGCACATCGCCTTAATGCGCACGATCAACATCAGCGTGTTCACTTCCTTGGGCAAGGGTCCGAAACGGTCGATCAGCTCGGCCGCGAAGCCTTCCAGCTCCACCTTGGTCGTCAGCGACGACAGCCGCCGGTAGAGCCCCAGCCGGATATCCAGATCGGGGATATAGCTTTCCGGGATCATCACCGGGACCCCAAGGTTCAACTGCGGGCTCCAGTCATCTGAAATCGTTGACAAACCCTGCAATTCGCCCGACTTGATCCGCGCGATCGTCTCTTCCAGCATCTGCTGGTAAAGCTCGTAGCCGACCTCCTTGATATGGCCCGACTGTTCCTCACCCAGAAGGTTCCCCGCTCCGCGCAGGTCCAGGTCGTGCGAGGCCAAGTTGAACCCCGCGCCAAGGCTGTCGAGGCTGCCCAGAAGCCGCAGCCGCTTGATCGCCTGCGGCGTCAGCGGCGCGCGCGGCTTGGTTGTCAGATAGCAATAGGCCCGCGTCTTCGACCGGCCGACCCGTCCGCGGATCTGATACAACTGCGACAGACCAAACATGTCAGCCCGGTGAACAATCATCGTATTCGCCGTCGGAATATCCAGCCCGCTTTCAACAATCGTTGTCGCCAGCAGCACGTCGAACTTGCCGTCATAGAACTGGTTCATCCGCTCGTCCAACTCGCCGGCCGCCATCTGGCCATGAGCGATGACATAGGACACCTCGGGGACATGCGTCCGCAGGAACTCTTCGACCTCATGCAGGTCGGCGATCCGGGGCACGACATAGAACGACTGCCCGCCCCGGAACCGTTCGCGGAGCAGCGCCTCGCGGATGGTGATCGTGTCGAACTCGCTGACATAGGTGCGGATCGCCAGCCGGTCGACCGGAGGCGTGGCGATGATCGACAGGTCGCGCACGCCCGTCAGCGAAAGCTGCAGCGTCCGCGGGATCGGGGTCGCGGTCAGGGTCAGGACGTGGACCTCGGACCGCATTTCCTTCAGCCGCTCCTTGTGGGCGACGCCGAAATGCTGCTCTTCGTCGATGATCAGCAGGCCGAGCTTCTTGAACGTGACGCCCTTGGCCAGAAGCGCATGGGTCCCCACCACGATATCGACGCTGCCATCGGCCATCGCCGTCCGGGTCGCGGCCGCGTCCTTTGCTGAAACAAACCGCGACAAGGGTCGGACAGATATAGGAAATCCCCGAAACCGCTCGGCAAAGCTGCGGTAGTGCTGGCGCGCCAGCAGGGTTGTCGGGCAGATTACCGCGACCTGCATCCCGCTCAGCGCCGCGACGAAGGCCGCCCGCATCGCGACCTCGGTCTTGCCGAAGCCCACATCGCCGACGATCAGCCGGTCCATCGGGCTGCCCTTTTCCAGGTCCGCCACCACATCGGCAATCGCCGCCAGCTGGTCGTCGGTCTCCTGATAGGGGAAGCGGGCCGCGAAGGCCTCCCAGATCGAATGGGGCGCCTCCAGGATCGGAGCGTGCCGCAGGGCGCGTTCCGCCGCGATCCGCATCAGGCGGTCGGCGATCTCCTTGATCCGTTCCTTGAGCTTGGCTTTCTTCGCCTGCCAGGCGCCACCGCCCAGCCTGTCAAGCAGACCCTCCTCATGGCCATAGCGGCTGAGCAGCTCGATATTCTCGACCGGCAGGTACAGCTTTGCGTTTTCAGCATATTCCAGCATCACGCAGGCATGCGGGGCGCCAAGCGCGGTGATCGTCTCGATCCCCAGGTAGCGGCCGACGCCATGTTCGACATGGACCACCAGATCGCCGGGGGACAGCGTGTCGACCTCACGCAGGAAGTTCTCGGCCTTGCGCTTGCGGCGCGGCTTGCCGACCATCCGGTCGCCCAGCACGTCCTGCTCGGAAATCACGGCCAGGCCGGGCGCGACGAAGCCCGCCTCAAGTGGCCAGACTACCAGGAAGAGGCCACCCTTCCCCTCGGGCAGGGCGCGGAAATCGGCGATCTCCTGCGCGCCGGTCAGGCCGTTGTCCGACAAAAGCCCCTTCAGACGCTCACGCGCGCCCTCGGACCAGCTGGCCAGCACGACCTGGGCATCCTTGGCAAGCGCGCGAACATGATCTGCCAAGGCCCCGAAAAGATTGACCTTCTCCTGCTGCCGCTCGGGCGCGAAAGTCCGGCCCGCCCGTGCCCCGGCATCCAGCACGCCAGGCCCGGGCGACTGCGCCAGGGGCGAAAGCTGCACGACCCGATGCGCCGCGACCGCGGACTCCCAGCCGGCGTCGTCCAGGTACAATTCGCCCGGCGGAACGGGCTTGTAGACCGTGTCGATCCGCCCCTTGGCCCCCATCGCCTCGGCCCGGGCGTCATAGCTGTCGTCGATCGACTCCCAGCGTGCAAGGCGCATGGGCGTGACCTGATCGTCCAGCATCACGCTGGCATCCGGCAGATAATCGAACAGCGTCTCCAGCCGCTCATGGAAGAAGGGCAGCCAATGCTCCATCCCCTGGTGCTTGCGGCCCGCGCTGACCGCCTCATAAAGCGGATCGTCGGTTCCCGCCGCGCCAAAGGCGATGCGATAGTTCTGCCGGAAGCGGGCAATCGCCGCCTCGTCCAGGATGATCTCGGAGACGGCCGAGATATCGACCCGCTTCAGCTTTTCGATGGTCCGCTGCGTCTCGGCATCAAAGCGGCGCGCCCCGTCCAGCACGTCGCCGAAGAAGTCCAGCCGGATCGGCCCGCCCGGCCCTGGAGGATAGATGTCGACGATCCCACCCCGCAGCGCATAATCCCCCGGCTCGGCCACGGTCGAGACCGGCGAGAAGCCCATCCGCGCGAGGAAGCCTTTCAGCCGCGCCTCGTCCACCCGTTCGCCCACGGTGGCCCGGAACGAGGCCGCGCGGACCACCTCCCGCGCGGGCACCTTCTGGATCGCGGCGTTCAGCGTCGTCAGCAGCACGACCGGCGCCTTCAACCCGTCGGCCAGCGTCGAAAGCGTTGCCATCCGGCGTGCGGAAATCTCGGGGTTGGGGCTCACCCGGTCATAGGGCAGGCAGTCCCAGGCCGGGAAATCCAGCACCGCAACCTCGGGCGCCATGACGGCAAGCGCGGCCCGCATCGCCTCCATCCGCTTGTCGTCGCGGGCGATATGGACAACCGGCCGACCGCGCGCCAGTTCACGGGCCAGGAGACGGGCGTCAAACCCTTCGGGCGCGCCGCCCAGGATGATGCGTTCGGCCACCATCTTTGTCCTAGTGTAGAATTGAAACGCTCAGGTTCTGCCAGGTGCCATACATGGCGGTGACAAAGATCGCCACCATTCCGATGCCCTGCGTCCAGCGTCGATGGATCATCAATCGGCGGCACAGGACCAAGCCCTCGTTCTCGCCACCCGCGATGCGGCGGCTGGCGCCGACGCTGACCCAGATCACGATGGCCATGGGAAAGGACAGCAGGAAGACCGCCTGCGCGAATTCGATGTTGTACCAGAAGGCCAGCAGCCCCAGGACCGTCAGCCAGAAGCTGCCAAGCCCCACCAGCACGAGTTTGCCCTGATCGACCACATGAAGCAGCCGTCCGGTGTTGATCCGCGCCAGGTCCTCGACGTCCTGCATCGCCTGCCCTCCCTCGCGCCGGGCGCGCTGGATCAGGTCATGCGGGATTCCCAGCACCCAGTGGCTGGTCGAGGACCACATGACCGCCAGCGCGATCCAGAACCACAGGTTCGAGAAGGACCGCATGTCGATGACTTCGAAAACCGTATCCAGAACGTCCACGAGGCGCGCCTGTCCCTTCCATTTGCCTTCCAGTGACATAGCGCACTTGAGGCCCTGACAATTCCATGGCAGGCAGAACCAGAAGCCGCAAGCCCCGGCTTGCCCGTCCCCTGCCAGGAGCCAGCCGATGCTGCCCGCCTCTGCCCCCTATCCGCTGGCCCGTTTCCGCCGCGCCCGCCGCACTGCCGCCCTGCGCGACCTGACGCAAGAGGTGCGCCTGTCCACCAAGGACCTGATCTGGCCGGTCTTCGTGCGCGACGGCACAAATCTGCGTGAGCCAGTGGCCTCGATGCCGGGGGTAGAGCGGTTGTCGGTCGACCTGGTGGTCGAGGCGGCGGCGACGGCGGCGGATCTCGGCATCCCGGCGATCTGCCTGTTCCCCTACACCGACCCAGCCAGGAAGACCGCCGACTGCCGTGAGGCCTGGAACCCCGAGAACCTCGCCAACCGGGCGATCCGGGCGATCAAGGCCCAGGTGCCCGACATCGCGGTAATGACCGATGTGGCGCTCGATCCTTATAACGCGCACGGCCATGACGGGCTGGTGGTGGACGGGGTGATCCTGAACGACGAGACGGTCGAGGCGCTGGTCAAGATGGCACTGGCCCAGGCCGAGTCGGGGGCGGATATTCTGGGCCCCTCGGACATGATGGACGGCCGGATCCTGGCCATGCGGCAGGCGCTGGAAAGCGCAGGTCACAAGGACGTTGCGATCCTGTCCTATGCGGCGAAATACGCCTCGGCCTTCTACGGGCCGTTCCGCGATGCCGTGGGGGCGACGGGCGCGCTGAAAGGCGACAAGAAGACCTACCAGATGAACCCCGCCAACCGGGACGAGGCGCTGCGCCTTGTCGCCCGCGACCTGGCCGAGGGCGCGGATATGGTCATGGTGAAGCCGGGGATGCCCTATCTCGACATCTGCGCGGCGGTAAAACAGACTTTCGGCGCGCCGACCTTTGCCTATCAGGTCTCCGGCGAATATGCGATGATCCGGGGCGCGGCGCTGAACGGCTGGATCGACGGCGAGAAGGCGATGCTGGAAAGCCTCCTCGCCTTCAAGCGCGCGGGCTGCGACGGGATCCTGACCTATTTCGCCCCCGAAGTCGCCCGCCTTCTGCAGGGTCACTGAAACTGGTCCTGCACCGTCTGGGTCAGCTCGGTCAGGCTGAAGGGCTTGGGCAGGAAGACCGAATTCGGGATGCGCGCCTGATCCTCGCTCAGGCTGTCCTCGGCATAGCCGGAGACGAAGACCACCTTGACGTTCGGTCGCCGCTCCAGCGCCATGCGGACCCATGACGGACCATCGAGCCCCGGCATCACCACGTCGGTGACGAAGACGTCGATTTCCAGCCGCGGATCCTCCAGCACCTTCAGCGCCTCTTCGGCATTGGCGGCCTCAAGCACGGTATAGCCGCGAAGGCGCAACGCGCGGCTGGCGAAAGCGCGGACCGGGGCCTCGTCCTCGACCAGAAGGATCACCCCCTCACCCTGACGCGTGGGCAGGCGGCGGACCTCGGCCTCGGGGGCAAGCTCCAGGTCGCCCCCGTCGCTGACCGGAAAATACAGCGTGAAGGTCGTCCCGGCGCCCACGACCGAGTCGACGAAGATGAAGCCGCCGGACTGCTTGACGATACCATAGGCGGTGGACAGGCCGAGACCTGTCCCCTCGCCCACGCGCTTGGTGGTGAAGAATGGCTCGAAGATATGCTGAAGATGCTCGGGTGAGATGCCGATCCCGGTGTCGATCACCCGGATCACCGAATAATCCCCCGCCGGAACCGAGGCACGGTCGCGCTTCAACGGCTCGGCCAGAGTGACGGGCTCGGTCTCGATGCGGATGCTGCCGCCGTTGGGCATGGCGTCCCGAGCATTGACCACCAGATTGATCAGCACCTGCTCCAGCTGCCGCCGGTCGGCCCGGATCTCGCGCAGGGTTTTGCCCAGATCGGCCCCGCGATGCACCAGGGTCAGGCCCACCCTCTCGACCACCAGCCGGTTCAGCAGATGCGTCAGGTCCGCCAGAACATCCTGCAGGTCCAGCTTTTCCGGCTTCAGCGTCTGCTTGCGCGAGAACGCCAGAAGTTGCCCCACCAGCGCCGCCGCGCGGTTGGCGTTCTGGCGGATCTGCTCCAGATCGGCAAAGTCAGGATCTTCTTGTCCGTGGCGCAGGAGCAGGAGGTCGCAGTGCCCCGAGATCGCGGTCAACAGGTTGTTGAAATCATGCGCGATCCCGCCCGCAAGCTGGCCGATCGCCTGCATCTTCTGGCTCTGGTTGAACTGCGCTTCCAGCTTCTTCAGCCGCGTCGCGTCATTCAGCACCGCCAGCGCGCCCATCCGGCCGCCGTCGACATAACGGCGCAGCGTGACCTCCAGGAAAGCCTCCTCCCCCACCCGCCGCGCGCGCAGAACCTCCGAGCCGCCGGGATGACGCCCCGCCACCACATCGGCCAGCCAGTCCGAGACGGGTCGCCCCAACCCTTCGAAAATGTCGTGGAACATGGCCGCGCGCAGTTCGCCCTGCCACATCAGGTCGCGCGCCGCCCGGTTCGCCACGCGAAGCACCCCGTCCGGCCCGAAGACCATCAGCGCGACCGGCACCTCCTCAAGGTCCGTGCCGCCACCCGGGGGCCGTTCCACCGGCTCGGTCAGGTTCAGGATCGTCGGAGCCTCGCCGAAACGGTCGATGCGCCAGAAGTAATGCTCGCCCCCGGCGCGATGCACGCTCAGCCGCAGCGCCCCGTCACGCGCGGCGCTGTCGTGGCGTGCGGCGCCCTCGGCCTCGGCCCGCTTCTGCAGCCGGTACAGCAGCGCGGCCGGGTCCACCACCCGGCTGCCAAGCACCGCGAGCAGGCTGTCGGCGTCCCGCCCGAAGGCCGCTTCCGCCGCCATGTTGCGAAACAGCATCCGCCCTTCGGCATCTGTCATGAAACAGGGCGCGGCATCGTCGGCCATCAGGCTGAAAGCACGCAGTCGTTCCGCCCGGCTGTCGGCGTTGCGCTGCCAGATGACGGCGCCGACCACCAGGCTTGCCAGCGTCAGCGCCAGCCCCGTCAGGATCAGCCCCCCGCCGTCGCCTTGTGCCGCAATCCCTGCGGCCGCGATCAGCACCAGACCCGAGGCCGCAAGCACGGCAAGGCTGCCGGCCGTCCACTGGCCCAGACGTCGCACCTCCATCCGCCTTGCCTCCGTCACCCTGCAGACTCCTTCCACCCGTCACCGGCGACAATCGGCGGAAATGAGTTAAACGAAGGTTAACGGCCGCGAGCTTTCCCGTCGAGGTTGCATCGCCAACCTCAGGAACGCCTGAAGAGCGCCAGATAGAACCCGTCGCCGCCCTCCAGCGGGGTAAACCGGCGCTCGGCCTCCAGCTGCCAGCCGGGGTGCCGGGCAAGGAACGCCGCCGTCTGATCGCCGTTCTCGGCCGCAAGCAGCGAACAGGTCGCATAGCCAAGCCAGCCACCTGGTACGACCATCGGCGTGACCCGGTCCAGGATCGCGGCCTGCACCGCCACCAGCTCACTCAGCCGCGCCGGCGTCAGCCGCCATTTCCCCTCGGGATCGCGCCGCCAGCTGCCCGAGCCGGAACAGGGCGCATCGACGAGGACCAGATCATAGGGCGCCGTCGCCTCGGGTCGGTCGGCAAGGTTGACCTTGACCCCCGCCCGCCGCGCGCGGTCGGGCAGGTCGGCCATCCGCCGGGGTGTCGCGTCATGCGCCCAAAGCCGCAGCTTCGCCCGCGCCGCCATCGCCAGCGTCTTGCCGCCCCCGCCCGCGCAATGGTCCAGCACCCGCATCCCGTCGACCAGTGGCAGCGCCGCCACCACCGCCTGCGAGGAGGCGTCCTGCAACTCTACCAGCCCCGCAAGAAAGGCGCGGCTGGCCTGCACCTTCCGCGCGCCCGCGACCACCTCCAGCGCCGTATCGGCAAGGGGGTGCGGCCGGGCCTCGATCCCCTCTTCCGCCAGAGCGGCCAGGGCCGCCGCGACGGTCCCGCGCCCAAGGTTCACCCGCAGGAAGACCGGCGCACGCTGGCGCATCGCCTGGGCCACCGGGGCCAGCCGGTCGCCCAGCGACCGCGCCATCTCGGGGATCAGCCAGTCCGGCAGGTCCAGCGCCTCTGCCCCCTCGGGTTCCCGCCCGACCTCATCGCCGGGAGGCGCAGGTGCATGTCCCTCGCCGTTGAACAGCCCCTCCTGCCCCGCCGCCCGCATCAGACCCAGCACCAGCCCGCGCCCTGTGTCGCCCCCACCCAGCGCCGCCGCCGACCGCCGCTGGCGCAGCGCGTCATAGACCAGATCCCGCACCGCCGCCCGGTCGCCGGACCCGGCAAAGCGGCTTGCCCGGCCCCAGTTGGTCAGCGCCTTTTCGGCCGGTTCTCCGGTCAGCACCCGGTCCAGCACCGCAATCGCTGCCGCCGCCCGCGCGCCGGGGGTCACGCGCCCGCCCCCAGGGACACGCCGGCCAGCCGGTTCTCCTGCATGTAGCGCAGGAAATTGTCGCGGAACTGCCTTGTATGCGCCGCGGCCAGCGCATCGGCGCGGGCCACATCACGGTCGCGGATCGCCTCCAGCATCAGCCCGTGCTCGTCGGTCAGCAGGTAGCCGTCGTTCGTCCGCTCCAGGTAGTCGAAATGCAGATGCAGCATCCGCCGCCCCTGGTCCAAGAGCCGCTCATAGAAGGACGCGAGATAGGGATTCCGCCCCGCCGCTGCGATGGCCATGTGAAAGTCCTTGTTCGCCCCCGACATGGCCAGATGGTCGCCTACCGCCACCGCCGCCTCGAACGCGGCCTGCCTGTCGGCAATCGCCACCAGATCGGCCTCGCTGCGCAACTCGGCCGCAAGCCGGGTGTTCATCCGCTGCAGAACCTCCAGCGCCTCGACATATTTCGGGAAGGCCTGCACGTCGATCGGCGCAACGATGGTCGAGCGGTTGGGCAGCATCACAACCAGCTCCTCGCCCGCCAGCCGGATCAGTGCCTCGCGCACCGGAGAGCGCGACATGGCAAAACGGTCGGCCAAGGTCGTCTCGTCCAGAAGCTGCCCTGGCGCCAGCACCAGCGACAGGATCTCATGCCGCAGCGTCTCATAGGCGAGCTTCGACCCGGTCCCGCGCACGCGGCGGCCTTCGGCTTCTTCATCCATCTTTCGCCCCTTCTTTAGCCCCTGCCTAGCGCCCGGCGCCGGGCTTGTCGACATGCGGTTCGCATTGCCCTTGACCTGTCGGCACGTTGTCGTCATGCTATGTCGACAGCGTGCGGACAGGAAAGGTCAGGCGATGAAACTCACCGGCGTGCTCCCCGCTCTCGTGACCCCCTTCGACGGGACCGGCCGGATCGACCTTGCCGCCTTCGCCCGCCACCTGACCCTGCTGCGCGCCTCTGGCGTCTCGGGCTGGGTGCCCTGCGGGTCCTCGGGCGAATACAACCTGCTCAGCGATGCCGAGCGGGAGCAGGTGCTGCGCTTCGTGCGCGACTTCGCCCGGCCGGGCGAGATGCTGATCGCCGGGACCAACGCGCCCTCCACCGCCGGGGTGATCGCCAACACATTGCGCGCCAAGCAGATGGGCTATCACGCCGTCCTCCTCGCCGTGCCCTTCTACACCAAGCCCACGCAGCCCGAGATCATCCGCCATTTCAACGCGGTGGTCGACGCGACCGACATGAACATCGTCCTCTATTCCTACCCCGGCAAGGACGGGGTCGAGATCGGCTACGAGGCGCTGGACGCGCTGGCCGACAATCCGCGCATCATCGCGATCAAGGAAAGCTCGGGCGTGCTGCAACGCGCCATCGGGATTTCTCAACGTTATGCGGGGCGGATCCAGCTTGTCTCCGGGTCTGACGACATCGCCTGGGATTTCATGCACTGGGGCGCGGACAGCTGGATCTGCGGTCCGGCCAACTGCATGGCCCGGCCGATCTGCGAGATGGACCGCGCCTTCCGGGCCGGCGACCATGCGCGGGCGAAAGCGATCATGCAGCTGCTCTGGCCTGCGATGAACGTGCTGGAATCGGGCAAATACGTGCAGAAACTCAAGTATGGCTGCGCGTTGCAGGAAAACCCCGTCGGCGACTGCCGGATGCCCTTCGGCCCGCTGACCCAGGCCGAAAAGGACGAATTCGCCGCCGCGATGCAGCAGGTCCTGGCCTGGCAATAGGGGTCGGGGGGGCACGGCGACCGCCGACGCGGCCAAATCCCTCCGGGGACTGGACAAGGCGCCGCAAACCCTGCAACTCACGCCTTGTAGTTTCGCCCGGCCCCGGTCGGGCTTCCGAAAGGCAGACCCATGCGCTTCAGCCGCACTCTCCAGACCGTCGACACCCATTGCGAGGGCGAGATCGGGCGTATCGTCACCGGCGGCGTCCTGAACATCCCCGGCGCGACCATGGCCGAGAAGCTCCACCACATGAACACGGTGGACGATTCCCTGCGCCGCTGGCTCTGCTCCGAACCGCGCTCGGGTCCGGCGGGGTCCTTCTGCCTGCTCACCCCCGCCTGCGACCCGGCGGCCGATGTGGGCTTTCTCATCCTCCAGCCCGACCAGGTCCATGCCATGTCCGGCTCGAACGCGATCTGCACCACGACCGCGCTGCTGGAGACCGGGATGATCCCCATGCGCGAGCCGGAAACCATCGTCACTCTCGACACCGCCGCGGGCCTTGTCCGCGCCACCGCCACCTGCAAGGACGGCAAGGTAGTCAAGGTCACGCTCGACATGCCGCCAGGCTTCGTCACCCGGCAGGGCGCGGTGATCGAGACGGCGGAATGGGGCCCCGTGCCCTATGACATCTGCTTCGGCGGGGTGTTCTACGCGCTGATCGACGCCGAAAGCATCGGCCTGAAAATCGCGCCGGAAAACGCGCGCGATCTGGCGACCATCGGTGTCGAACTGCGCAGCCGCATCGCCGCCGTGGAGCCCGCGCTTCACCCCACGACGCCGGCGCTGAACGGCATCTCCTATGTGATGTTCCGCGCCGAAGAGCCCGACGGCACCCTGCGCACCTGCACCACCATGCGCCCGGGCCGCGTCGACCGCTCACCCTGCGGGACGGGGTCGAACTCCAACATGGCGCTTCTCCATGCGCGCGGCCGGGCGAAACCGGGCGACCGCATCACCTCGCGCTCGATCATCGGCGGCGCTTTCGTGACCGAGTTTCTCGAGGAAACCAGCGTCGGCCCCTACAAGGCCGCCCGGACCCGCGTCTCGGGCCAGGCCTGGATCTACGGCATCAGCCAGCTTGGCCTTGACCCGACCGACCGCTTCCCGTCGGGCTTCACCCTGTCT
>JBKHWC010000064.1:0-19600 GCA_046569765.1 Alphaproteobacteria bacterium
GACATTGGCAAGACTTGCGCCGGCGGGGGACGGCTCTTCGAGAACATCCTGCACGCCTCGGGGGTGGGTCTCGGACGATTGCACGAAGGGCTCGACGAGGCGTCAAGCAGGGTGCGTTGGCGCACAGTTGCCCCCCGCATTTGCGCCTTGGCTGGCGCGCGCTGCGGCCCCATCTTCTGCACAACGCAATTCAGGAGAGGCCCATGTCCATCCGTCCCGTCATCGAGACCCGCCGCGCCCAGCCGCATATCGAGGGGGCGGGCGTCCATCTGCACCGCGCCTTCGGCTTTCAGGACCCGACCGAGGCGGACCCGTTCCTGCTGTTCGACGATTTCCGCGGCGACCGGCCGCGCGATTACATGGCTGGCTTCCCATGGCACCCGCATCGGGGGATCGAGACGATCACCTATGTGCTCGCGGGCACGGTGGAGCATGGCGACTCGCTTGGGAACCGGGGCGTGCTGGGGCCGGGGTCCTTGCAGCTGATGACGGCGGGGCGGGGCATCCTGCACCAGGAGATGCCGAAAGGCGATGCGCAGGGCCGGATGCATGGCTTCCAGCTCTGGGGCAACCTGCCCAAAGCGCTGAAGATGACCGCGCCGCGGTATCAGGACATGCCGGCCGAGGCCCTGCCCGAGCGGCATGAGGATGACGGCACCAGCATCCGCGTGGTGATTGGCGATTATCGCGGGGTGAAAAGCCCTGTCGAGGGGATCGCTGCGGACCCGCAGTATCTGGACATCTTCGTGGCACCGGGCAAGCGCAAGACCTTCAAGATGGAAACCCGTCGCCGGGCCTTTGCCTATGTTTTTGAGGGCGCAGGAAATTTCCGCGACGCGGCGCGCCCCGAAGGCGTTCTGCTGGAAAAGGAAGTCATGGGCCAGGAGGTCAACATTCGCGACCTGTCGGGCAACCGGACGCTGGTGCGGTTCGGCGCGGGCGACGAGGTGACGGTGACGGCCGGGCCAGAGGGGGTGCGTTTCCTGCTGGTCAGCGGCGCGCCGATCGAGGAGCCGGTGGCCTGGGCCGGTCCCATCGTGATGAACACCGAGGCCGAGCTGCGCCAGGCCTTCGCCGAGTTGCGCAACGGCACCTTCATCCGGCCCGCCCACTAGCGCCGTTTGACCTCGGGCGGTCAAGGCGCTAGCCAGACGAAAAGGGGCGTCCGGTATCCGGGCGCCCCGACACTGTCGGGGATGCTGGATGTACAAGCGGGCCTTGGGGCAAAGATACCACTGGTTTCTCAAAAGTCTGCACAAGACGCTGCTCTTCGACTGGTATCTGGAAGTGGGCTGCCGGACCGGCGAATCCTTCGCCCCCGTGCGCAGCAAGACCATCGCGGTCGACCCTTTCTTCCGCGCCGAGATCAACATCATCGGCCCGAAACCCGCGCTGCATGTCTTTCAGCAGACCAGCGACGATTTCTTTGCCAGCGGCTTCCTGGCCCGGAACGACATCAGGCTGGGCCTGAGCTTCCTGGACGGGATGCACCTTTTCGAGTTCCTTCTGCGCGACTTCATGCATACCGAGGCAGCCAGCGATCCGCAGGCGGTCATCATGATGCACGACTGCGCGCCCTACAGCCTGGCGATGACGACGCGCGACCTGAGCGCGATCAAGGGCGCCTGGACCGGGGACGTCTGGAAACTGATCCCCATCCTGCAGAAATGGCGGCCAGAGTTGAAGCTGACCATGCTTGATTGCCGACCGACGGGGTTGCTCTGCGTGACGAACCTGCAGCCGGGTAACCGGGTGTTGCAGGACAATTACGACCAGATTGTCGCCGATTTCTCGGAGCTGGATATCGAGGGCTTCGGGGTGGAGCGCTTCTTCAGCCTGTTCGACTATGCCAGCGCCCGCGCAGAGGCCCAGCAGGGATTCCCGCTGTTCCGCGCGCTGGCGCTGGACCCGTCGCAGGCGCTGGTGCCGCGCCTGCACAGTACCTGACGCTTACGCGTGGATGGCGCCGTCGCCGCAGGCGAGCGCCGCTTCGCGCACCGCTTCCGACCAGGTCGGGTGGGCGTGGCAGGTCAGCGCCAGGTCCTGGGCCGATGCGCCGAATTCCATCGCGACGCAGACCTCGTGGATCAGATCGCCCGCCGCCGGGCCGATGATGTGGCAGCCGAGGATGCGGTCGGTCTGCGCGTCGGCGATCAGCTTGACGAAGCCTTCCGCCTGGAACACGGCCTTGGCGCGGGCGTTGCCCATGAAGGGGAATTTCCCGACCTTGTAGGCGCGGCCTTCGGCTTTCAGCTGTTCCTCGGTCTGGCCCACGTTGGCGACCTCGGGCGTGGTATAGATCACGCCGGGAATGACGCCGTAGTTCACATGGCCATGCTTGCCCGAGAGGACCTCGGCCACGGCCATGCCCTCATCCTCGGCCTTGTGGGCGAGCATGGGGCCCGCGACGCAATCGCCGATGGCGTAGAGGCCGGGGATGTTGGTCTGCCAGTGCGCGTCGGTCTTGATCGTGCCGCGGGGGCCCATTTCCACGCCAAGCGCCTCAAGGCCGAGACCGGCGGTATAGGGTTTGCGGCCGGTGGCGACGAGGACGATCTCGGCGTCGAGGGTGGCTTCGCTGTCGTTCTTCTTCAGCTTGTAGGCGACCGTCGCGCCGGTGGCGGTCTTGGTGACCGACTGGACGGCGGCGCCGAGGACGAATTTCAGGCCCTGCTTCGTCAGGATGCGCTGGAAGGTCTTGGCGACCTCGCCGTCCATGCCGGGGGTGATGGCGTCGAGGTATTCGACCACGGTGACCTGGGTGCCGAGGCGGGCGTAGACCGAGCCCATCTCCAGCCCGATCACGCCCGCGCCGATGACGACCATCGACTTCGGCGGGTTCGCAAGGGTGAGCGCGCCGGTGGAGGTGACGACGGTCTGCTCGTCGATCTCGACGCCGGGGAGGGAGGAGGCCTCGGAGCCGGTGGCGATGACGATGTTCTTTGCGGTGTGGACCTCATCCCCGACCTTGACCTGGCCGGGAGCGGGGATCGTGCCCCAGCCCTTCAGCCAGGTGACCTTGTTCTTCTTGAACAGGAACTCGATCCCCTTGGTGTTGCCCGAGACGACGTCGGCCTTGTAGGCCTGCATCTTGCCCCAGTCGACGGTGGGGGCGGCGCCCATCAGGCCCATCTTCTCGAAGTTCTCATGCGTTTCGTGCAGCATGTGGGTGGCGTGCAGCAGCGCCTTCGAGGGGATGCAGCCGACGTTGAGGCAGGTGCCGCCGAGGGTCTCGCGCCCCTCGACGCAGGCGACCTTTTGCCCCAGTTGCGCGGCGCGGATCGCGGCGACGTACCCGCCGGGGCCGGCGCCGATGATGATGGTGTCGAATTCTGCCATGGGTCGGTCCTTTGGTTTGGCCGGGGAACCGGGGGTTTTGCACCCCCGGACCCCCGCAGGATATTTCGGCAAAGATGAAAGGGTCAGATCAGGGCGGCCACGATCATCGTCAGGGTTGCGAAGAAGCCTACCCCCCAGATCGCCGAGCGCCAAGGGCGCCAGCCGAGGGCGTAGGCCGGGATGTAGAGGACGCGGGCCGCGAGATAGGTCCAGGCGGCATATCGGGTGACGGGGGTCGATTGGTTGCCGAGGGTGACGACCGTCACGGCGAGGGTGAAGAGGATCAGCGCCTCGAAGTGATTGTTCAGGGCGCGTTGCAGGCGGGCGGTCACGGGCGAGAGTGGCCGCGGCGGGGCCGTGTCGCGCGGGCCGCTGGTGTAGGTCGTGCCAAGCTCGCGGTTCGCCGGGATGGCGAAGGCGACATATTGCACCGCCTGCAGAAGGCCCGCGAGAGCAAGAGCCGTGAGTTCCGGGGTCATGGCAGGGCCTCGGGCAGGGCGCGGGCCAGTTCGGTGAAGTCGCGGCGGTTCATGCGCATGAACCAATGGGTCTGGGCCTGGCAGTAATCGACCACCTCGGCAAAAGGGGTGTCGGGGGGCAGGGCCAGCGCGGCCGGGTCGGCGGCGGCGGTGAAGGCCGCGATGGCCTCGGGCGGGACGCCCTTCTCGGTCAGGAACGCCACGGCGGCGGCGACGTCGGCCTGCCAGAAATCAATGATGAGCCGGTGGCTTTCCGGCACGAGCGCGGTGCAGGTCAGGAACACGCGCTGATCGGCGAGGGCCTGGGAGAGAACGATATCGGCGGCGGGGGAGCCGGTGGGGACGATCTGGGCGAAGGCCGGGGCGGCGAACAAGGCGAACACCAGGACCGCGGAGCGCGAACTTATCCCGGCCCTCTGGCCCTGGCGGAGCAGGGAAGGCGCTTGGGGCAGTGTGGTGGGGCTGGGATGTGTCATCGGTGACCTCCGCAGGGTGCGCTACAGCGCACCGACGAATGGTGCGCTGTAGCGCACCCTACGACGAGGCGACCCGGTTCGCGATATGGCAAACCGGGTCTGCCCGGGATCAGAGGTCCATCAGCAGCCGGCGCGGGTCCTCCAGCGCCTCCTTGACGCGGACGAGGAAGGTCACCGCGCCCTTGCCGTCGACGATCCGGTGGTCGTAGCTGAGGGCCAGGTACATCATCGGGCGGATGACGATCTGGCCGTTCACCACGACCGGGCGGTCCTGGATCTTGTGCATCCCAAGGATGCCGGACTGCGGCGGGTTCAGGATCGGCGAGGACATGAGCGAGCCATAGACGCCGCCGTTCGAGATGGTGAAGGAGCCGCCCTGCATCTCGGCCATCGAGAGTTTGCCGTCGCGAGCGCGGACGCCCAGTTCGGCGATCTTCTTCTCGATGGCGGCGAAGCCCATCTGGTCGGCGTCGCGGACCACGGGGACGACGAGGCCCGAGGGGGTGCCGACGGCGACGCCCATGTGGACATAGTTCTTGTAGACGATGTCGCCGCCGTCAATCTCGGCGTTGACCTCGGGGACTTCCTTCAGCGCATGGCAGCAGGCCTTCACGAAGAAGGACATGAAGCCGAGCTTGACGCCGTGCTTCTTCTCGAAGGCGTCCTTGTATTCGTTGCGAAGGGACATGATGCCGGACATGTCGACCTCGTTATAGGTCGTCAGCATCGCGGCGGTGTTCTGCGCGTCCTTCAGGCGGCGGGCGATGGTGGCCCGCAGGCGGGTCATCTTCACCCGTTCCTCGCGCGCGGCGTCCTCGGCCGGGATGGGCGCGCGGGGGACCGAGGCCGGGGCGGGGGCCGGGGTCGCGACGGAGGCGACGGCAGGGGCGGCGGCGGCCTTGGCCACGTCTTCCTTCATCACCCGGCCGTCCTTGCCCGAGCCCTGGACCTGGTCGCGGTTGAGCCCGGCCTCGGCCATGGCCTTCTTGGCCGAGGGCGCGTCCTCGACGTCCTTGCGGGGCTTCATCTCCTCGGGACCCGCGCCGGGCGAGCCGACCGCAGCGGCGGCCTCGGCCTTGGGTTCGGCCTTGGCAGCCGACGTCGGGGCGGCGGCCCCTTCGGTCACGATGGCGAGGCGGGCGTTCGCGGCCACGGTCGTGCCTTCGGGGGCCAGGATTTCGGCCAGGACGCCCGAGACGGGCGAGGGGACCTCGACCGAGACCTTGTCGGTTTCCAGTTCGCAGAGCATCTCGTCCTGCTTCACCGCATCGCCCGGCTTCTTGAACCAGGTGGACACGGTGGCCTCGGACACGGATTCGCCAAGGGCGGGCACCATCACGTCAGTCATTGTCGTTCTCCGGTCTTCGGTCAGTTCAGGCCAAGGGCCTGGGCGACGAGGGTCTCTTGTTCATGCTTGTGGCGGGAGGCCAGGCCCGTGGCGGGCGAGGCAGAGGCCTTGCGGCCGGCATAGGACATGCGCGTGGTCTTGCCGCGCACCTTGGTCAGGATCGCTTCCATCTCGGGTTCGATGAACAGCCAGGCCCCCTGGTTCTTCGGCTCTTCCTGGCACCAGACGAAGTCGGCGTTCGGGAAGCGCGACAGTTCCTGCGACAGCGAGACGGTCGGGACCGGGTACAGCTGCTCGACCCGGAGGAGGTAGGTGTCCTCCATCCCCTGCTTGTCGCGTTCGGCGAGAAGGTCGTAGTAGACCTTGCCCGAGCAGAGGACGACGCGCTTGATCTGGTCGTCGGCCTTGAGCTTCAGCGTCGAATTGCCCTTCTGCGCATCGTCCCAGAGGACGCGGTGGAAGGTCGAGCCGTCGGTGAAATCCTCGGCCCGGCTGATGCACATCGGATGGCGCAGCAGCGACTTCGGCGTCATCAGGATCAAGGGCTTGCGGTAGGTCCGGTGCAGCTGGCGGCGGAGGATGTGGAAGTAGTTCGCCGGGGTGGTGCAGTTGGCGACGATCCAGTTGTCCTCGGCCGAAAGCTGCAGGAAGCGTTCCAGGCGGGCGGAGGAGTGTTCCGGGCCCTGGCCCTCGAACCCATGCGGCAGCAGGACGACGAGGCCGGACATCCGCAGCCACTTCGACTCGCCCGAGTTCACGAACTGGTCGAACATGATCTGCGCGCCGTTGGCGAAGTCGCCGAACTGGGCTTCCCAGAGGGTCAGCGCGTTCGGTTCAGCCAGCGAGTAGCCGTATTCGAACCCGAGGACCGCGTATTCCGAGAGCATCGAGTCGATGACCTCGTACCGGGCCTGGCCGGGGCGGATGTGGTTCAGCGGGTAGTAGCGTTCCTCGGTGGTCTGGTCGACCCAGCCGGAGTGGCGCTGCGAGAAGGTGCCGCGGGTGCAGTCCTGGCCCGAGAGGCGGACGGGGAAACCTTCGACCTGGAGCGAGCCGAAGGCCAGCGCCTCGGCTGTGGCCCAGTCGAAGCCTTGGCCGGTCTCGAACATCTTGGCCTTGGCTTCCAGCTGGCGGGCCACGGTCTTGTGGATATCGAACCCTTCGGGCACGCGGGTAAGCGCCGCGCCGACCTCGGCCAGGGTCTCGGCCTTGATCCAGGTTTCGCCGCGCTGGTAGTTGTTCAGGTCCTTGGTCTGCAGGTTCTTCCAGCGGCCGTCCAGCCAGTCGGCCTTGTTCGGCAGGAAGGCCTTGCCGGCCTCGAATTCCTCGTTCAGGCGGGCCTGGAAGGCGGCCTTCATCTGCTCGATCTCGCCTTCGGGGATCAGGCCGTCGGCCACCAGGCGGTCGGTGTACAGCTGCAGCGTGGTCTTCTGCTTGCGGATGCGGTTGTACATCGCCGGGTTGGTGAACATCGGCTCGTCGCCTTCGTTGTGACCGAAGCGGCGGTAGCAGAAGATGTCGATGACGACGTCCTTGTGGAACTTCTGGCGGAATTCCGTGGCGACCTTGGCGGCGTGGACCACGGCCTCGGGGTCGTCGCCGTTGACGTGGAAGATCGGCGCCTCGACCATCAGGGCGATGTCGGTCGGATAGGGCGAGGTGCGGCTGAACGCGGGCGCGGTGGTGAAGCCGATCTGGTTGTTGACGATGATGTGGATGCAGCCGCCGGTGCGGTGGCCCTTGATGCCCGACAGTTGCAGACATTCCGCCACGACGCCCTGACCGGCAAAGGCCGCGTCGCCGTGCAGCAGGATCGGCAGGACGGCGGTGCGTTCGGTGGTGTCGCCCAGTTGGTCCTGCTTGGCGCGGACCTTGCCGAGGACCACCGGGTTCACGGCTTCCAGGTGCGAGGGGTTCGCGGTCAGCGACAGGTGGACCTTGTTGCCGTCGAACTCACGGTCCGACGAGGCGCCAAGGTGGTACTTCACGTCGCCCGAGCCATCCACGTCCTCGGGCTTGTAGCTCCCGCCCTGGAATTCGTGGAAGATCGCCCGGTAGGGCTTCTGCATCACGTTCGCCAGGATGTTCAGGCGGCCACGGTGCGGCATGCCGATGATGATCTCCTTCACCCCAAGCGCGCCGCCACGCTTGATGATCTGTTCCATCGCCGGGATCAGCGCCTCGCCCCCGTCAAGGCCAAAGCGCTTGGTGCCCATGTACTTGACATGAAGGAATTTCTCGTAACCTTCGGCTTCCACGAGCTTGTTCAGGATGGCCCTGCGGCCCTCGCGCGTGAAGGCGATTTCCTTGCCGTAGCCTTCGATCCGCTCCTTCAGCCACGAGGCCTGCTCGGGGTCGGAGATGTGCATGTACTGCAGCGCGAAGGTGCCGCAGTAGGTGCGTTTCAGGATGTCGATGATCTCGCGCATCGAGGCGTGGGTCAGGCCCAGCACGTTGTCGATGAAGATCGGGCGGTCCATGTCGGCTTCCGAAAAGCCGTAGGACGCCGGTTCCAGTTCCGGGTGCGATTTCTTCTCGGCCAGGCCCAGCGGGTCAAGGTCGGCGGCCAGGTGGCCGCGGATCCGGTAGGCGCGGATGATCATCAGCGCGCGGATGGAATCGAGGACTGCGCGCTGGATCTGTTCCTCGGTCAGCTGGACGCCCGCCTCGGCAGCCTTGGCGGCGATCTTCGCACCGGCGGCCTTGCCCTCTTTCGCCGGAGGGGGCGCGGCCCATTCCCCGGTCAGCGCGGCGGTCAGGTCGTCGGCGGGCTGCGGCGGCCAGTCGGCGCGGGCCCAGGAGGGGCCGGTCGCGGCGCGCTTGGTGTCGACCTCGGAGTCGCCGAGGGACTGGAAGAAGGCGGCCCATTGCGGATCGACCGAACCGGGATCTTGCGCGTGGCGCGCGGCCAGCTGGTCGACGTAATCGGCATTGGCCCCGTCAAGGAAGGACGAGGCGGCAAAGGCGGCGGTGGGGGATTGGTCGGTCATCGCGCGTTTCCATGTGAGGCGGGGTCACCGCCGAGGGGAAAGGCGGGGCGTCCCCCGCCCTGATCCGGTTAGCCTTTGATGGCCTTCAGCACGGCCTCGCCCAGGCCCGCGGGGCTGTCGGCCACGACGATTCCGGCGGACTTCATCGCCTCGATCTTGCTGCCCGCGTCGCCCTTGCCACCGGCGACGATCGCGCCTGCGTGGCCCATGCGGCGGCCGGGGGGGGCGGTGCGGCCGGCGATGAAACCGGCGGTGGGCTTCCAGCGGCCCTTCTTCTTTTCATCGGCGAGGAACTGGGCGGCTTCCTCTTCGGCGGACCCCCCGATCTCGCCGATCATGATGATCGACTGGGTGGCGGGGTCGGCGAGGAACATTTCAAGCACGTCGATGTGTTCGGTCCCCTTGATCGGGTCGCCGCCGATGCCGACGGCGGTGGTCTGGCCAAGGCCAACGTCGGTGGTCTGTTTCACGGCCTCATAGGTCAGCGTGCCCGAGCGCGACACAACCCCGACCGAGCCCTTGGAGAAGATGCTGCCCGGCATGATCCCGATCTTGCATTCGCCGGGGGTCAGGACGCCGGGGCAGTTCGGGCCGATCAGGCGCGACTTCGAGTTGATGAGGACGCGCTTGACCTTCATCATGTCGAGGACCGGGATGCCTTCGGTGATGCAGACGATCAGCGGGATTTCGGCGTCGATGGCTTCCAGAATCGAGTCGGCCGCGAAGGGCGGCGGGACGTAGATCACCGAGGCATCGGCGCCGGTCCGGGCGACGGCCTCATGGACGCTGTCGAACACGGGCAGGCCGAGATGCTCGGTCCCGCCCTTGCCGGGGGTCACGCCGCCGACCATCTGGGTGCCGTAAGCGATGGCCTGTTCCGAGTGGAAGGTGCCCTGCGAGCCGGTGAAGCCCTGGCAGATGACTTTGGTCGCTTTGTTCACGAGGACAGACATGGGCTTCAGCCTTTCACCGCTTTGACGATCTTCTGGGCCGCGTCCGACAGGTCGTCGGCAGCGATGACGTTCAGGCCGGACTTGTTGATGATGTCCTTGCCAAGCTCGACGTTGGTGCCTTCCAGACGGACGACCAGCGGGACCTTCAGGCCGACTTCCTTCACCGCCGCGATCACGCCCTCGGCGATGATGTCGCAGCGCATGATGCCGCCGAAGATGTTGACCAGGATGCCCTTCACGTTCGGGTCCGAGGTGATGATCTTGAAGGCCTCGGTCACCTTCTCCTTCGTCGCGCCGCCGCCCACGTCCAGGAAGTTGGCCGGTTCCGCGCCGTACAGCTTGATGATGTCCATCGTGGCCATCGCCAGGCCCGCGCCGTTGACCATGCAGCCGATCTCGCCATCCAGCGCGATGTAGTTCAGGTCGAACTTCGATGCGGCGAGTTCCTTGGGGTCCTCTTCCGTCTCGTCGCGCAGCGCGGCGATGTCGGGGTGGCGGTAGATCGCGTTGCCGTCGAAGCCCATCTTGGCGTCGAGCAGTTTCAGCGAGCCGTCCTTCAGCACGCAGAACGGGTTGATCTCCAGCATGTCCATGTCCTTGTCGACGAACAGCCGGTAGAGGTTCTTGACGATCTGGACGCACTGCTTGACCTGCTGGCCCTGCAGGCCAAGCGCAAAGGCCACGCGGCGGCCGTGGAAGTCCTGCAGGCCGGTGGCCGGGTCGATGGTGATGGTCAGGATCTTCTCGGGCGTCTCATGAGCCACGTCCTCGATCGACATGCCGCCTTCGGTCGAGGCGACGATCGAGATGCGGCTGGACTGCCGGTCGATCAGAAGCGCGAGGTAGAATTCCTTCTCGATGTCGGAACCGTCCTCGATGTAGATGCGGTTCACCTGCTTGCCAGCCTCGCCGGTCTGCACGGTGACCAGGGTGCGGCCCAGCATCTGGCGGGCGAATTCGGCAGCCTCGCCGACCGAGCGGGCCAGGCGGACGCCGCCCTTTTCCCCGGCTTCCGGTTCCTTGAAATGGCCCTTGCCACGGCCGCCAGCGTGGATCTGGGCCTTGGCGACCCAGAGCGGACCATCAAGCTCTCCCGCCGCCGTCTTGGCCTCTTCGGCCTTCAGGACCACACGGCCGTCGCTGACCGGGATGCCGTAGCTGCGCAGAAGCGCCTTGGCCTGGTATTCGTGAATGTTCATGGCGCAGCACCTGTCCGTTGGTGAACTTGGGTGGCGTCATCGCATGGTTCAACCCGTATTCCTACGGAGATTTCGGGCTGTTAGCGCCGGAACTCCAGGAAAAATGCAACTTGTGATCACACTTTTGCGGCGCGTGATCACATGGGCGAAAACCGTGATCACATGGCTGCGTCCGCCCGAATCGCCCTAGTTCAGGAAAACTGCAAACAGAACCGCATCGCCCGAGACCAGCCGCTCGAAGTCGTTCCAGGCCTGCATCGTCATCCGCGGGCCCTTCTCGGCGTAAGGCAGCAGCCCCTCGCCCTGGATCCAGGTGAGAAGGTCCACGGCCGGCGGGTCCTCGAAAGCGCGGCGCAGGTTGATCCCGGCCTCACCCCCGAAGCGCCAGTGCGGGATCAGGACCTCGCCCTTCAGCGCGCGCTCGGCCTCGGCCAGAACGGCCTGCCAGCGCTCGCCGGTTTCGGGAGGCACGAAGACGCCAAGGCCCGAGACCTGCTTCGCGTTCGGCACCCATTCGTTCCGGTTGTCCTCCTCCAGCGCGACCAGCGACCAGAAGCGGCGGTTTTCGCTGATCATGGCGAGGAAATGGGCATGGGCATCGGCGGCCAGCGCCTTGTCCGGAGTCCTGGACAAGGCGTGCAGGACCATCGCGATCCGGTCGACTTGGCGGCCGAACATCATGTCCATCGCATTGGGCGGTGGCGTCTCGCCCCAAAGCGCATGGATCGCGGCCGAACTGTCCATCACCCGCTGGATCGCGGGCTCGGGGTCATACGCCAGCGCGACCGAGGCGAAACCGGAGAGGAAGTTCGTGTAGGCCGAAAGCCAGGCGGCATCGGCGGTGTCGAAGGTGATCACCGGGTCGGCCACGGGCGTGCTGATCATCCGGCCGCCGCCAAGGGTCAGTCCCGCGACCGACCCGATATCCTCGCCCTCCCCGCGCTGGCCGTTGCCGTCGATGTCGAACCAGAGGTCTGCCAGCCTTATGTCCAGCGCGAAGGGCTTGTCGCCAAGCTGGGCAAGGGCTGCCCGGGCGGCCTCCATGTCGGCGTCGAGGCCGGTGATCAACGTGGTGAAGTCCGAGGGCATGAAATCCCGGGCGGCGGGGTTTTCCGGGATCGGCAGGCGCAGGATCGGCAGTTCCGACCAGTCTGCCCTGACGCCGGTCTGCCAGCGCAACTGCAGCGCCGCCTCGACCCCGCCAAGGAAGCGCAGGCCCGCGAGGGCGAAGAGTTCCTCGTTCGTGGGCGAGGGCAGGGTGGCCAGCCGCGCCTCGGTCGGCCCAAGGCCGGCGCGGCCGATCTCTTCGGAAAGCGTCTCGGCCATGGCGGGCGAGGCGGCAAGGGCAAGGGTCAGGGCAAGGGCACGCATCGGGGACTCGGGTTTTGGGTCGGTGGAAGTGTGCCGGGTCCAAGGGGCGGGGGCAAGTCGGGTTCTCCGGCCCTTCGGGCGGGGATTTACAGGCGAGAGGGGCAGTCATAGCTTGCCCCTGTGCGCCACATCATCAGCCTGACTGCCATCCCGCCCCGCTTCGCCGATCTCGGCCTGACCCTGCACTCGCTGCTGCGGCAGAAGTCGCGGCCCGAGGCGGTGGAGCTGTGGATTCCCCACAGCTACCGGCGGTTCCCGCAATGGGGCGGCGGTCTGCCCGACGTGCCCGAGGGTGTGACCCTGCGCCGGGTGGACGTGGACTATGGCCCGGCGACCAAGGTGCTTCCCGCCCTGCGTGAGTGGCGGGGGCAGGCGGTCGAGATCCTGTTCAGCGACGACGACCGCTATTTCTCGCCCGACTGGTCCCTGCGGTTCCTGAAGGTCCGGCGTGAGCGTCCGGGGGTTGCGATCTGCGCGACCGGCACCACGGTCGCGCGCATGGGGGGCGGCGGCGCTGCCTATGCGCCGCTGCCGCGTGCCCTGCCTGCCCCGCCGCTGGAGGAGCAATGGGGCTATCAGCTGCGGCGGCTGTTCGGCATCCTGCTGAACCGGCCCGACCGGCGCCGTCTGGCCCTGCTTACGGAAGGCGTGGGACGGTCGGGCCATGTCGACATCGCCGAGGGCTACCGGGGGATCATGATCCGGCCCGACTTCCTGGACGATGCGGTCTACGACATCCCGCCGGTCCTCTGGACGGTGGACGACGTCTGGATCTCGGGCCATCTGGCGCGGCGGGGGGTGGCGATCTGGGCTGACCGGCGGCTGAACCGTTCGCAGATGATCCGGGCCCAATCCGACGCGGCGCCGCTGTACAAGTCGGTGATCGAGGGGGCGGACCGGGAGGCGGCGAACCTGGCCTGCATCGACTACATGCGCCGGACCTACGGGATCTGGGGTGGGGTGGCGATCCAGAGCACCTGACCCCGCGGCAGGACCATCGGGCTGCGCGCAGGAGTCCATCCGGTGACGCGGATCGTCTCGGCGATGGCGGTTGCCGGCCGGTGGTAGGGCGGACGGTCGGGGTGGGTGACGACCCCGTCGGGCTGGCGGGCAGGCGTCGGCTCGTCGGAGAGGAAGACGGTGAAGAGGACCGCCCGGAGGTTCGGGAAGCGGCGGAGATTCGTCAGCGCGGTCGTCAGGGCGGCGGCCGGGAGGTGGGTGAAGACCCCGAAGGCGATGGCCAGGGTGATCGTGCCGGGGATGCCGGGGAAGGCGAAGTTACTGTCCTCGACCAGGTGGTCTTCGGGAAGGGCGGCGGGGTCGGGCAGTTCGGTCAGCCGACCGTGCCGCATCAGGGCGAGCGAGGCGTCGGTGCCCCAGTAGTGGCCCGGTTTCAGGAAGGGGACGGCCTTGTGGCCGAGGCGGAGCGACCCGCAGCCGATGTCGAGGAGGTGATCCTCGGGCGTCATGCCAGCCGCGAGGAGGGCCTGCATCTGGACGCGGCCCGTCTCGTCCCAGCGGCCGCCGACGATGTCGCGGTGGCGGCCCCTGGCGATGGCCTCGTCATAGAAGCCGGGGGCGAGGTAGGGGGATTTGAGCCGGGTCAGGCCTTGGGGTCCTTCTTCGCGGCGGCGGCGGCCTTCATGCGGGCGAGGAGCTGTTCCTGCGTCTCGCGGGGGGGCTTCACCGACTTGGGCGCGCCCTTCTGGGCGTGGTCGGGGCCGCGCAGGGTGCTGCGGGCGCCCTTGGGGTTGCCGGATTTCGAGTAGTCCATGGGGGGGCCTCCGGGGGATTGGTCTGGCCCTTGGGGATGCCGGATTCGGGCGGGAGGGGCAAGGGAAATGGGGTGTCCACGGTGGACAAAGCCGTGAGAGCAAGGAATTTCAAGGGGTTGGGATTTTCCTTTAGGGTGGTGTTAAGGATTGCGCGGCCAAGGTGCGGCGATGTCCAGCCACATTCGCCCTCGCAGTCCCGGCGCGTCGGTGTTCTTCACCGTCGCTTTGGCGGATCGACGGTCGCGGCTTCTGGTCGAGGAGGTCGAAGCCCTGCGGGAGGCCGTCCGGATCACGAAAGCCGAGCGTCCGTTTCAGATCGACGCCTGGGTCGTCCTGCCGGATCACCTGCACGCGCTTTGGACCTTGCCCGAAGGCGATGCGGACTATTCATCGGTGCATCGCGATATCCGGTTGGGGCGGTATGGGTGGTGAATTCACATGGTGCCGCCCGTAGGGTGCGTGATTTCACGCACCGTGGTTTGGGGGCGGTTGAAATTGCGCGCAGGCATTAAAGCGATGTGTGTGTGATTGAGGGGAGATGGTGCGTGAAATCACGCACCCTACGGCTCGCTACCTGGTCAAAGTCGGCGATCAGCCGGCCCGCCGTCTTTCGCTCCGGCGCGATCACGTTCGCCAGCCGACTGACCTGACTGCCAGATTTGATCCGCTTGCAGTCAGTGGACATGAAAAAGGGTGCGCCGAGAGAGCGCACCCTTTGGGAGTCGGTCTGAAGCCAGACCTACGTGTTATGCCAGCGTCGGGTCGATGCCCTTGCAGGCGGTCACGAGGCCCTTCACCGCGTCGACGGACTTGTCGAACATGGTCTTCTCGGTGGCGTCGAGTTTCACCTCGACCACACGCTCGACCCCGCCGGCGCCGATGATGACCGGGACGCCGACATAAAGACCGTCAAGGCCATACTGGCCCTTCACATGGGCGGCGCAGGGCAGCAGGCGCTTCTGGTCCTTGAGGTAGGCTTCGGCCATTTCGACGGCCGAGGCGGCGGGCGCGTAGAAGGCCGAGCCGGTCTTGAGCAGACCCACGATCTCGGCCCCGCCGTCGCGGGTGCGCTGGACGATGGCGTCGAGTTTTTCCTGCGTGGTCCAGCCCATCGCCACCAGGTCCGGCAGCGGGATGCCGCCGACGGTGGAGTAGCGGACCGAGGGAACCATCGTGTCGCCGTGGCCGCCCAGCACGAAGGCGGTCACGTCCTTCATCGAGACGTTGAATTCAACGCTGAGGAAATGGCGGAAGCGGGCGGAGTCGAGCACGCCGGCCATGCCGACGACCTTGTTGTGCGGCAGGCCCGAGAATTCGCGCAGGGCCCAGACCATCGCGTCCAAGGGGTTGGTGATGCAGATGACAAAGGCGTTCGGGGCGTATTGCTTGATGCCTTCGCCGACCGACTTCATCACCTTGAGGTTGATGCCGAGCAGGTCGTCCCGGCTCATCCCCGGCTTGCGGGGGACACCGGCGGTGACGATGCAGACATCGGCGCCTTCGATGTCGGCGTAGGAGTTGGTGCCGCGGAGTGCGGCGTCGAAGCCCTCGACCGGGCCGGACTGGGCGAGGTCCAGCGCCTTGCCCTGGGGCGTGCCCTCGGCGATGTCGAACAGGACGACGTCGCCCAGTTCCTTGAGCGCGATCAGGTGCGCAAGCGTGCCGCCGATCTGACCGGCGCCGATCAGGGCGATCTTGGGTCTGGCCATGGGTGCCTCCTTGGGGGTGAATCGGGCGAGTGGGTAGCGGCTTATGGGGCCTCTGTCCAGTCTTGGCGAAGTTTTGGTATACAATTGTATGCGAAAAATCCCGGCTTTCGGGGCGCTGTGGAACGGGTTAGCGGTAACGCCTGCGGAGGGGCGCGATGGAAGATCTGGGATTCTGGGCCGCGGCGGTGATGGCGGCGGCGCTGGTGGGGATGAGCAAGGGCGGTGTCCCGGTCGTGGGGATGCTGGGCGTGCCGGTCCTGGCGCTGGTGATCAGCCCGGTGATAGCGGCGGGGCTGTTGTTGCCAGTCTATGTGGTGTCGGATGTCTTCGGGCTTTACGCCTATCGCCATGCCTGGGACGGGCGGGTGCTGGCGATCGTGGTGCCGGGGGCGGTGGTCGGGATCATGGTCGGCTGGGCGACGGCAAGCCTGGTGCCCGAGGCGGCGGTGACCCTGCTGGTGGGCGTGATCGGGCTGGCCTTTGCCGCGAACATCCTGCTGCGCAAGCCGGTGGTGGCGGAACCGAAGCGGCCGGAGGTGGCGCCGGGTCTGTTCTGGGGCGGCTTGGCCGGGTTCACGAGTTTCGTCAGCCACGCGGGCGCGCCGCCCTATCAGGTGTATACTCTGCCGCTGGGGCTGACGAAGGCGGTTTTCGCGGGGACGACGACGATCACTTTCGCCATCATCAACGCGGTGAAGCTGGTGCCCTATTACGCGTTGGGCCAGTTGAACCCCGGCAACCTGAAGGTGGCGGCGGTGCTGGCGCTGCCGGCGGTGGCGGCGGTCTTTGCCGGGGTGCGGCTGGTGCAGCTGATGCCGGAGCGGCTTTTCTTCCGGCTGGTGGTCTGGGCGCTGGCGCTGATCTCGGTCAAGCTGGTCTGGGACGGGGTGGCGGGGCTGACCTGACCCGGAAGCTGCGGGTTCGGCTGCAGCCGCGGTGTACAAGGGACCGCATCATGGCATGCTGGCGGCGGAATGGTCCGGAGGATGCGGCGATGTTGCCCGATGCGGATGTGCTTTACGACAGTCTTTCCGCCCGGGACGGGCGCTTTGCCGGACTGGTCCTCGTCTGCGTGACGACCACGGGTATCTATTGCCGCATGACTTGTCCGGCGCGCACGCCCAAGCGTGGGAACGTGGAATTCCGCGCCTCGGCCGCGGAATGTCAGGACGCTGGCTTCCGGCCCTGCAAGCGCTGCACGCCGGATCAGATGCGTTCGCAGCCTGCGGGCAGGTCTTCGGTAACCGCTTCATAGCCCACACCTGAGGCCATCAGGCACATCTGCCCATCGGGAAGCGTGACCGTGATCGTCCAGGTGCCCGTCGCGTCCGAGGCGAAAAGCTCCATCACCGCGGCTTCGCCCGCGATGCCGATCGAGCGGCGGGTTTCGCCATATCGGTCGGCCAGAAGCGCCGTCACGCGGTCGCGGCTGTCGCACTGGGTGGCGCCGAAGGCGATCTGGGTGGCCAGGATCACGCCGCCAAAGCCGAGCGAGAGGGCAAACATGGATTGGGTCATCTGGGGGGCCTTTCCAGGGCTGGGACTGCCCGAAAGGCTGCGCGTGTCCGGCTGCAAAGCCGTTAACCGGGCGGACGCTCAGGCCAGCACGTCCTTTTCCCAGACGCTTGCGTGGCGATGGTCCGGATCGACCAGGATCCAGATCTGCGATCCTGCAGCCGGCAGGTCTTCGCGCGGGGCCATGCGCGTCTCTCCCTCGCGCCCGTCGGCTTCGTGCCAGGTGGCCCTCCACTGCGGCACCTCGTTGATCGACACGTTGGTCGCCTTGTGGTCGATGATCGTTACAAGGCGGCGGACGCCGTGGCGGGCCATCCATGTAGCATGGGCCGCACGTTTCCAGTCAAGGCGGCCGAAGATCAGTGCCAGGATCGCAAAGGCCGCCGCAATGATGCTGCCGATCAGACCGACCGAGGCTGCGGCACCGGGCTCGATCTCGGACAAGGTGGGATCGCCCGTCCAGTAGCGCACGGGGACAGTGTCGCCCTCCTGCAGGCTTCGGTAGAAGCCGGCCGAGACGTCCTGCCGGTCCTCGAAGGTGTCAGAGCCGACCGTGAACTCATAGCGGACAAAGTGCGACCGATCGCCGTCACTGTCGGTCGAGATGCGCTTGTCGGTGACCTGGGCCGGCGCCTCGGCCCCTTCCACCTCCAGCCGCTGGGCGTTGCGGAACCCAGACTGGCCGATCATCCCCATGATCAGGGCAAGGGCCGTCGCGCCTGCAGCCAGCCAACCAAGCAGGCCGAAGAAATGGCGGACAAAGGATTTCGGGCGCGGCATGGGGGTCCCCGTGAAATCGGATCGCAGAACTGCCGCGACTTTAGCGAGAGCGCGCGCCGCTGGCCAGACGTCGAGACATCTGCTGCAGTGCGGCAAAAACGGACTTGCCGAATGTGTCCGATCCGTGCTTTCAAGCGCAAGAATATTGCGCGGAGGTGAGTCGTGTCCCGTCCCTGTCGGTCTGTCCTGTATATTCCGGGATCCAAGGAGCGCGCGCTGGAGAAGGCGCGGGAACTTGCGGCGGATGCGATCATCTTCGACCTTGAGGATGCGGTCGCCCCCGAAGAGAAGGCGCGGGCGCGATCCCTGCTTGCGGCGGACCTGGAGCGCGGGGGCTTCGGCAACCGGCTGCGGATCGTGCGGGTGAACGGGCTGGATACCCCCTGGGGCGCGGCGGACATGCTGGCCTTCGCGGCGCATCCGGGGGTGGATGCGGTGCTGGTGCCCAAGGTGAACGGACCCGAGGACCTGGACGCGGTGGCGGGGCGGGTGGCCAAGCCGCTTTGGGCGATGCTGGAGACCGCGCGGGGCTGTCTGACCCCCGGGCCCATCGCGGCGCATCCGCGGCTGGAGGGGCTGGTGATGGGCACGAACGACCTTGCGCGTGAGCTGGGGGCGCGGTTCCGGGCCGACCGGCAGCCGCTGATGGCGGCGCTGGGCCTGTGCCTTCTGGCGGCGCGGGCCGAGGGGAAGATCATCGTGGACGGCGTGTTCAACGCCTTCAAGGACGAGGCGGGCTTGCGCGCGGAATGTGAGCAGGGCCGGGACATGGGGTTCGACGGCAAGACGCTGATCCATCCGGCGCAGCTGGAGATTGCCAATGAGGTCTTTGCGCCCAGTGAGGCAGAGGTCGCGCTGGCCCGCCGTCAGATCGCCGCTCATGCCGAGGCGCTGGCGCGGGGCGAGGGCGTGGCGGTGGTGGATGGCAAGATCGTCGAGAACCTGCATGTCGTCACCGCGAAAGCACTGATCGGGAAGGCCGAGGCGATTGCGGCCCAGTCGATTGCAGTGGGGGCGGTTTAGGGGCAGGGTGCGCCCGGTGAACCGGCTGGAGGTCCTTCGATGACGTTGATTGTACTGGGACTGGCGCTGTGGTGGGGCGCGCATCTGTTCAAGCGGCTGGCCCCCGGTCCCAGGGCCGCGATGGGAGAGGCGGGCAAGGGGCTGATGGCGGTCCTGATCCTGGCCGGGATCGTGCTGATGGTCTGGGGCTATCGCGGCAGCGACTGGCTGGGGATCGAGGGGGCCGAGCATGTGGACCTTTGGGTTCCGCCGGCCTTCCTGACCCATGTGAACAACCTTCTCATGCTGTTCGCGGTCTACCTTTACGCGGCAAGCGGGATGAAGACCCGGATCACGCGGGCGATCCGGCATCCGCAGCTGACGGCGGTCAAGACCTGGGCCGTGGCGCATCTGCTGGTGAATGGCGATCTGGCCAGCGTGGTGTTGTTCGGCGGCATCCTGGCCTGGGCGGTGGTCGAGGTGATCCTGATCAACCGGGCCGAGCCGCGGCCTCTGGCCCCGGCACCCGCGCCGCTGGGCAAGGAGATCGGGGCCGTGGTGGGTGCCGTGGTGGTGATGGTGGCGATCATGCTGGTTCACAACTGGCTGGGGGTGCCGCCCTGGGGCTGAGGTTCATGGGGGGGGGGGGGGGGGGGGGGGGGGG